>JAEYXR010000041.1 GCA_023431215.1 Bacillota bacterium | reverse complement strand
CTCACATCTTTAACGGCCAAAAGCTTCTCCCCGGCACCTACCGTGTCCGTGAGGTTGCACCCGCTGCAGGCAGCCTGTTTGCCCTTACCGGCATCACCGGCGGAACAGCAGACTTGGCAGGCCGCAGTGTTGACTTTACCGTTGCTGAAAACGACACCGCAAATATCACCTTTACCAACAGCCTCACAGCTTACAGTGGTGAAAACCTCACTGTGGAAAAGGACTTTGCAAACAACACCTACGGCATGGAAAAAGAGAAAGAATTTAACTTTACCATCACCGGCCCAACAGGCGTAGTCCGCCCTGTAAGCTACAGCGGCAAGGTATCCTTTAGCGATGAAGGCGTAGCCACTACCACTTGGGATCAGACCACCCGCACCTTTGTCCCCGGAGAATACACCATTGCCGAGACCGGAGCCTTGGGCAACTTTAACTACAGCTCCATCCGAGTAGAGGGTGCAACCGTTACTCCTCTCAGCGGCAATGCTGTTAAGGTCAATCTGACTGCTGCTATGCTGACAGACGGTGCCCAGGTTACCATCACCAACAGCGTTAAGATGGGTGGCGGCCTGAATCTGCAAAAGGTGTTGACCAACAACGGTCTGGCAAACGAAACCTTCGCCTTTACCTTGCGTGGCCAAACCAACAGCTTTGTGGCTTACGGCGAAGTAACCGGCAGCGGCGCTGTGACTTGGTACGACAGCACCGACGTTGCAACCCGTAATCCTGTTAATGTTACCACCCTGCCTGTGGGCAACTATACCCTTACCGAAACTGCCATGGGTGCAAGCTCCAGCTACAAATTTGTTAAGTTTGTGGTAGGTGGTGAGGATAAGACCAACGGCACCACCCTCACCGTTGCCGCAGGAACAACAACTCCTGTAGCCATTGTGGCACACAACACCGTGAAAGCCGATGGCAGCGTCACCATTACCAAGGTGGCCGATACCAAGGACTTTAACGATACCTTTACCTTTACCCTGACAGGACCCAAAGGCAGCACCACTTCCAGAAGTTACACCCTCACCGCCGCTTTGGTGGACGGTAAGCTGGTTGCTTCTCAGAATAACCTGCCCTACGGCACCTACACCATAAAGGAAAATAGCAGCGCACACTTTGAGTTTGATAGCTTTGACGGTTATACCGCAAACGCACAGGGTGAAATTGAAGTAACCATCAGCGGCACAGCCAAAGACATTGCTGTAACCGCAAACAACAAACTCAAAAATGGCACCATCACCATCACCAAGAACGTGGTAGGAGCCTGGGGCGACGTTACCACCAAGACCTTTAAGTTTGACCTGTATCAAAAGCAGGCAGGCGGCGAGTTTACCAAGGTGGGCGCTACCCGTGAAATTACCATGAACGCTGACGAGACTACCAAGAACCTGAACATTCCCGGTATGGAATACGGCATCTACAAGGTAGTAGAGCTAGGCGATGATGACTTTAGACTGACCTCCACCAGCAAGGTCAAGGGCGAGCTTGCTGCTACTCCCGCACAGACCCTGGAGGCAGATACACTGATCTTTACCGCTGACAACGAGCTGCGCACTGCCTCTGCGGGAATCAGCCTGAAGAAAGTAGCCGCCAACGCAGCAAACCTTGTAAGCGAAACCTTTACTTTTGAGCTGCGCAAGGGAAGCAGCGTGCTGTACAACGGTGCTATCGACAGCCATACCGCAGACGTAGATGGTGGCGCATTTGTCCTGTGGACTCCCGCCAGCAATCCTACTGCCGCAGCTGTAAACGCAGTAACCGGCTTGCAGCTTGGTGAGTACAGCATTGTAGAAACCAGCAACAGCGCAAACTTTGCAAAGGCCCAAACACAGACCTTTACCGTCACTGAGGGCATGGAAAGCAGAACTTTCACCATGATTAATACTCTGGGCACCGACGGTAGGGTAGATGTGACCAAGACCTTTGCAGGCACAAACACCTTCCCCGAGACTCAGTTTACCTTTACCCTCACCGGTCCCATTGTGGCAGGCAAGACTCCTGCAACCCGCACAGTGGTGCTGACCAGCAATAAACTCACCGATGTCTTTACAAACCTTGCCTACGGCAGCTACACCCTCACCGAGGAATCCGACGTTAACTACACCTTCAACGGCTTTGAAGAGGGCAACGGCTTTACCGTCAGCAGTGACGGCAAGACAGCCAGCTTCATCCTGAGTGGTAGCAACAAGAGTGTGGCACTTACCGCAGAAAATGAAGTAAAGAGCACCGATGAAGAAACCGGCATTACTCTGAATAAGGTATTTGCCAACAATTATGTACCTTACGAAGATACCTTTACCTTTACCCTTACCGGTCCCATTGTGGCAGGTAACGATGCCGCTGCACAGTCTGTGGAATTGACCACTGCTCAGCTGCAGAAGTTTGTGGCCAACCTCAAGTATGGCCTCTACACCCTCACCGAGACCGGCGACGGCGCAAGCTATGAGTTTGATGCCTTTACCGCTACCCAGGGTGCGGTAGTAAGTGAAGACGGCAAGACCCTGAGCTTTACCGTTGGCGAAAAAGACGGTCAGAACACCGAATTCTCCTTTACCGCACGCAATAAGGTTCTGACAAACGGAATGCTTACTGTTAAGAATGTGGTGGACAGCAGCTTTAACCCCTATCCCAATCAGGACTTCACCTTCACTGTTACTGTTCCCACAGGCGCAGGCATTACCAAGCTGACAGCAACCGACGGCAGCCAGTACACCGTTGAGGATGGCAAGATTACCTTTACCCTAAAGGACGGCGGTGAGAAGAAGTTTGAGAACCTGCCTCTGGGCGAGTATGTAGTGGAAGAGGCTGCCGGCGTATTGACCGGTGGTGACCGCTACAACTTCAAGGGATACAGTGAAGAAAGCGACAAGGCTGTGAACCCCACCAAAGCAACTTTGACAGCCGAAGTCAGCAGCGCTGTACGCACAGCCCACAATGATATCCGTGTTGATGGCAGCATCACTGTCAGCAAGGAAATGGCACCCGGTTCTGTAGTGCTTAATCCCGGGGAGCATTTCACCTTTGAGCTGTATCGTGGTGAAGTTGTCGACAACGAGATTAAATGGAGCAGCAAACCTGTTGCTTCCCTAAGCACCACTGCCGAACGCAGCGTCAGATTTACCGGCCTGACCTTTGGCGTACCTTACCAGGTACGTGAAAAATCCATTGACGGTTACCGTCTGCTGGGCTTTGACGGCGAAGAAGCCTTCACTGTCACACTGGATGCAGACTCTGCCAATGTCAATGTTACTGCAGTAAACCAAACCATCGTAGGCGACCTGAGAGTGCATAAGCTCAGCTCCAGAAGTAATAAACTCAGCGACCTTTCCGGTGCAGGCTTTACTCTTTACAAGTATGACGGCGAAAAGAACAATACTGTTGTAAGAGCACAGAAGCTTACCGGTGATGATGGTATGCTGACCTTTGAGAATTTGGAACTTGGCACTTATGTTCTGAAAGAGACTAAGGTTCCCAGCAATCACAGAGCACCTGCCAAGAGTGAGTTTGTGGTAACCCTTGCTCTTAATGAACTGGGCGAGATTGTGGTCATTTCCGAGGAGGTAGAGCTGGAGGATGCAATTACTGTTATGGTAATCAACACCTACCGCAAACCAAAGCCGGACCCCGATCCAGATCCTGACCCAGATCCCGACCCTGACCCCGGCATCATCATTATTGATCCCAACCTGCCCCTTGGCAACCTGCCCAATGCCGGTGGATTGCCCGTGGGTGTTCTGAGTGTAATTGGTGCCGGTCTGGCCTTTACCGGATGGGCTATCGGCCGCAAAAAGGACGATGATGACGAGGACGACGAGGAAAAATAATCATTAAATCTTTAGCACTGTCAAAATAAAAGGCCCCCGCTCTTAGGAGCGGGGGCCTTTGCCGTTTGCTGTTATTTGCGCTGATCCATGGGGATAAACTCCTGAGAATCACCGATTGCTTTGTATGCTGGACGGATAATTTTGTTGCCGGGGTTATAAATTTCTTCGATGCGGTGGGCGCACCACCCTACCATACGTGCAATGGCAAACAGGGGAGTATAAAGCTCCTCTGGAATGCCCATCATGCGGTAAACAAATCCGGAATACATATCCACATTGGCACACATGACCTTGGTATCGCCCTTCTCTTTGGCAAATACCGAGGGAGTCAAGCGTTCTACAGATTCAATGAGCTCAAAAGAGTCCAACATGCCTTTTTGAGCGGCCACTTTTTTAGCAAATTTCTTTATCAATACTGCTCGGGGGTCGGACATGGTGTAAATTGCATGGCCCATGCCATATATAAGACCCGAGCGGTCTCCTGTTTCTTTCCTGATAATTTTTGCCAGATATTCGCTGACCTCATTATCATCCTTCCAATCCTTTACATCCCGCTCAATATAGCCCATCATCTCCATCACCTTGGCATTGGCTCCGCCATGACGCGGCCCTTTTAAGGAGCCGACAGCAGCCGATACCGCAGAGTAAATATCTGTGCCGGAGGAGGAAAGAACCCGGCAGCTAAAGGCAGAGTTGTTGCCGCCTCCGTGCTCCATGTGCAGTACCAGACACAAATCCAGCAAGTGTGCCTCCTCCGGGGTGTATTGGTTATCGTGGCGGACAGAATACAGAAAGTTTTCAGCAACCGAAAGCCCCTCTTGGGGACGATGGAGATATAGACTCTCGTTATCAAAATAATGGCGCTTTGTGGCAAAGGCATGGGCGACCACAACAGGGCAGCGGGCAATTAGCTGCAAGGCTTGGCACATTTGATATTCCAGGCTGCTGTTTTCAGGGTCCTGATCGTAAGAATACAGGGCTAAAATGGCACGAGCCAATTTGTTCATCACATTGCGGCTGGGAGCCTTTAGTATCATATCCTCGGTAAAACCAGGAGGAAGAGCTCGGCAGCTGGAAAGAATGCTGTTAAAGGAATCAAACTGCTCCCGGGTAGGCAGAGCACCAAAAAGCAACAGATAAGCGGTTTCTTCAAAGCCAAATCGGTTTTCGGCGGTAAAGCCTTCAATTAAATCATACACATCAATACCGCGGTAAATCAGGCGGCCTTCCATTGGTTGGCGGACGCCATCCTGCATGTAGTATCCCAAAACATTGCCAATACGTGTGATTCCGGCCATTACACCAGTACCGTCGGCATTTCTCAAACCACGTTTAACATCCAAGGGGGTGTAGTCGTCGGCAACAATTTTATTGTGCTTTTGAAATTCACTGCACAGCTGACCAACAAAGTCTTCAGCGGAGGCAAGTTGTGTAGCCTGTTGATGTTCCCATGTTTTGTCGTACTGTAAGGTGGAACCTTGTAGATCTAATTGCATGAATTATACCTCCGTATTTCATTTTTGTTGTTGTGATTATATCGCTTTGATGTGTTAAAGTCAATAATTACTATGAAAAAACTGCTTAAATCTGCGCTATGCACAAAATGTATGGATTCCATAGATAAAAAGTATGTGAATTATTTTATACATAGTCTTGCAAAATAAGCATAAAAGCAAAATTGATTTACAATAAAAAACCCAGAACAAAAATTGTAATACTGTACAAGGTGTTTGCATTTGGTCATACTAAGTTAAGGCATAAGCCGAAAAATACACGGCGTTGCTGTAGAACCTTTCAGAGAGGCATAGAGCAGCCTTTGAAAAATGTTTGGAGCAGCCAGAAAAAAGCTCAGTTTGCTTTGACACGCTGTGCTTGTACATGGTAAAATAATTGCATAAGCGATTATTTTACCTTTATGGTCAAGCAGATACGCAAACAAAGATTGCTCCCTGCTTTATGACCAACGATGCCGGTCTGTTTTACAGCCACAGCATCTAGTCGCATAAGCGATTATTTTACTTTTATAATCAGGGAGAGATGCAGACGAAAGTTTGGTTTCTGCCCTGTGACCGATGATTTTGAATTTTTGCGTAAGGGAAACAGGTACTAAAACCGGTGTGATGTCCATAGACACAGCTTATAGGTATGTCTGTGGGTTAGAATACGCAATAATACTACAACTGCTGGGCAGATGCGGTATTCAAAAGTTGTTTATTTGCAATTGTTTTTGATCCTTTTGCAAAATAAGGCCAAGGCCAAAAGAGGAGAAGTGCACAGTGGATCAGCCTATTGTTGAAATGAGGCATATTACAAAAAAATTCCCAGGCATAGTTGCCAACGATGATGTTTCCATTTCTATTCAAAAAGGAGAGATTTTTGCCCTGCTGGGTGAAAACGGAGCAGGCAAATCTACCCTGATGAGCATGCTGTTTGGCATGTACGAGCCGGATGAAGGCGAAATTTTTATCCGGGGCGAAAAGGTAAAGATTACATCGCCTGCACATGCTACCAAGCTTAATATTGGCATGGTGCATCAGCACTTTAAGCTGGTTCAAAATTACACCATCACAGAGAATATTGTTTTAGGGCAAGAGCCAAAGGCAAATTTTTTGGGCTTTTTGCCCTCGGTAGATATTAAAAATACCGATAAAAAAATTGCCGAGCTTAGCAAAAAATATGGTCTTGAGGTTGACCCCACCCAAAAGATTGAGGATATTAATGTTTCCACCCAGCAGCGTGTGGAAATTTTAAAAATGTTGTATCGTGAGGCCGAAATACTTATTTTTGACGAGCCTACAGCTGTACTGACACCCCAGGAAATTGAATTTTTACTGCAAATTATCCGTGAACTTCGTGCCAGCGGCAAAACCATTATTTTAATTACCCATAAGCTGGAAGAAATTAAAAAAGTAGCAGACCGCTGTGCTATTTTGTGCCGCGGCAAGCTGGTAGATGTGCTGGACGTTGCAACCACCACCACCAAGGAAATGGCAAACAAGATGGTAGGACGTGAGGTAAGCTTTACCACCGATAAAAAGCCCGCCAGCTTTGGCCAGGAAATACTGAAGGTCGAGCACCTCACTGTAAAAAATGGGGACGGCTTTCCGGTGGTAAAGGATATTTCCTTTAGCATCCGGGGCGGTGAGATTTTTGCCGTTGCAGGTGTTTCCGGCAATGGTCAGGTAGAATTGGCAGATGCCATTGCAGGGCTTTTACCCGCTGCCGAAGGCTCCGTTACCCTTAATGGCAAAGATATTACCCACGAAAAGATACGCCAGCGCACTCTGGAGGGCATTTCTTATATTCCCGAAGACCGCCAAAATGTGGGCTTGGTGATGGACTTTACATTGGCAGAAAATCTGGCTTTGAAGAATTATTTTGTAGAGCCCTTTTGCAGCAAGGGTGTTTTAAACAGAGCTCAGTTTGACAAATACGGTGAAAAACTCATTGACAGCTACGATATCCGCAGCGGCCAGGGTGTCAGCACTACGGTGCGCTCTATGTCCGGCGGCAACCAGCAAAAGGCTATTATCGCCCGTGAAATTGAGCAGGGCTCTGCACTGATGATTTTTGTGCAGCCAACCCGCGGCTTGGATATTGGCGCAATTGAGAACATCCACAGCCAGATTTTGGAACAGCGGGACAAGGGCCATGCCATACTGCTGATTTCACTGGAGCTGGAGGAAATTATGAATTTGGCAGACACCATTGGTGTTATTTATAACGGCCAGCTGCTGAAAACTGCTCCGGCAGAAACCCTGACCAGTAACATGGTAGGTGAATTTATGATGGGGGTGACCTCCAAATGAGCAAGCAAAAAGAACCCAAGGTAGGGTCCCCTCTAAGCAGAGGCGCGGTGCGTCTGCTGGGTAATGAAAAATACCAGTCCTTTGCAATCCCTGTTTTTGCAATTTTGTTAAGCTTATTGGCAGCATCACTGGTGCTGCTGATGGTTGGAAAAAATCCCCTGGAGGCGTTTACCAGTCTGCTCAAAGGTGCCGGTGTGTTGCCTAAGGCAAGCTATGCGGCCAAAAAAAGCATGTTTACAGACTTTATGAGCATGCTGGGTTCGCTGACGCCTATGATTTTTGCGGCGCTGGCAGTAGCAGTAGCTTTTAAAACAGGCCTATTTAACATTGGTGTTTCGGGGCAGATGCTACTGGGTGGCTTTGTTGCCACCGTGGCCATCGGTTATTCTGACTTGCCTGCAGTTGTGGCAAAGCCCTTGGTGTTGGTAGTGGGTGCTGTTATGGGTGCCTTGGCCGGTGCACTCATTGGATGGCTGAAATATCGCTTCAACATCAATGAAGTGGTGTCCTCCATTATGTTAAACTATATCTTTTCTTATGTAATCAGCTTTTTTATCAACAGTTATTTTGTGGATGCCGTCTCCCGCCAATCCCGCAGAATTTCGGCGGCTTCCAGCCTGACACTGGTAAACGTGGAGCTTTGGGGGCTAAAAATGGACATTCCTCTGGGCTTTATTCTGGTAATACCTGCAGCGCTACTTGTTAAATTCTTTTTGGATAAAACCCGTGTTGGTTATGAACTGAAAACTGTGGGCCTAAACCAAAAGGCTGCCCGTTATGCCGGTATTGATGTAGGACGCAGCATTATACTCTCTATGACCATTTCCGGTGCCCTTGCGGGCCTTGCAGGCGTTACCTACTACCTGGGATACTTCAACTCTATTCAGCCCAAGGTTTTGTCCTCGGTTGGTTTTGACGCCATTGCGGTTTCGCTGGTAGGCAACTCCAACCCCATCGGCATTCTGTTTTCTTCTCTGCTTATTACCATTGTTTCCAAGGGCAGCAACTACATGAGCTCCACCATTGGCGTTCAGCAGGAGATTGCACAGGTGGTTACCGGTTTGATTCTGCTGTTCTCGGCCTGCAGCGTTTATATCCACTTTTTGGTCAACCGTAAAAAAGAGCAGCTGGAGGAAGAGCGGACAGCCCTTGCCAAAAAGCAACCTGAGGTTCAAGAGGCACAGGAAGGAGGCGACCGCTGATGGAAACTGTCATCATAGAGGGTCTGTCTTTTGCACTGCCCCTGTTTATCATTGCAATCGGTGGTATTTACAGTGAGCGTAGCGGTATTACCAACCTTGCGCTGGAAGGTCTGCTGGGCTTTGGTGCCTTTACAGGCGCACTTTCTGTTACAGTGTTTTCTAAATTTGGCGGGACAGCCAGTCCTCGTATGCTGTTCCTAATGACACTGATTTTTGCCGTTATCGGCGGCATGATTTATTCCATGCTGCATGCACTGCTGTGCATCAAGTTTAAGGCCAATCAGGTAATCAGCGGTGTGGTAGTCAACATTCTTGCCATGGCGCTTACCGCCTTTTTAACCAGTCAGCTTAATGACATTCTTTTTGGAAAGCCCTCCAACAAATTTCTTTTGGATGTTTGTGAACGTTTTAGTATTCCGGGACTTTCAAGCATTCCCGTAATCGGTGCTTTCTTTAAAGATTTGTATATCTTTGTGCCCATTATATTGGTAGTTGCACTAATAGCATGGTATGTCATGTATAAAACACGCTATGGTCTGCGCCTGCGTGCCTGCGGTGATAACCCCCATGCAGTGGACGCCGCCGGTGCAGATGTCAGCCGCATCCGCTTTGTAGCGGTGATGGTATCCGGTGCGTTGGCAGGTTTAGGCGGTATTTGCTTTGCTTATTCCATTACCGCCAGCTTTTCGCCCAGCATCTATGCCGGTTATGGTTATCTTGCCATTGCCGCACTGATATTTGGCAACTGGCGCATCATGCCCACCTTGGGTGCCTGCCTGCTGTTTGGCTTTGCTCGCTCCGGCGGCTACAAGCTGGCACAGCTGCTGCAGCTTCCCAGTGCCTTCTCCGATCTCATTATGATTCTGCCTTATCTGCTTACCTTGTTGCTGCTGATATTCTTCTCCTCCTCCAACCGCGCACCCCGCGCCCTTGGTGAAATTTACGATAAAGGCAAGCGATAAGATGAAAACCGCATAAATTATACTGATTGTATAATTAAGTTACACATTCGCCGGGTCATTTGTACCCGGCGTTGTGGCATCCTAGATACTGTTGACAATAATTGAAATGATAAAATTTTGCGCCGACTTGTTGGTTGGCAGAATCCATAGGCTACAAACATTTGAGCCGATACCAAGCGGTAGAAGGGAGTTTTACAATGAAGATTCGTTTTTATAATGGCAGAATTATGCCCATGACAAACGGTGGTGAGATTTTGGAGCAGGAGCTGTGGGTGGAGGGCGACAGCATCTCCTATACGGGCCCTGCCAAAGACAATGATGTTCAGTGGGACCGTCAGATTAACCTAAACGGCAACCTGCTGCTGCCCGGGTTTAAGAATGCCCATACTCACTCAGCCATGACCTTTTTGCGTTCCTTTGCCGATGACCTGCCCTTGCTGGACTGGCTGAATGAACAGGTTTTTCCCATGGAAGCCAAAATAGATGGTGAAGACATGTATCATCTTTCACGTCTGGCAATACTAGAGTATCTTTCCAGTGGTATAACCGCCAACTTCGACATGTACTTCCACCCCGAGACGGTGTCTCAGGCATCTATCGACAGCGGTTTTCGCACTGTAATGTGCGGCAGCATCAACAACTTTTACAACAGCCCTCAGGGCTTGGAGGACTTTTACCTCACCTATAATAAAGCCAATCCCCTTATCAGCTACAAGCTGGGCTTTCATGCGGAGTATACCTGCTCTGAGGAGCTATTGAAAGAAATTGCAGCCCTCTCCCAAAAGTATCAAGCCCCTGTTTATACCCACAATTCCGAGAGTGCCTCGGAGGTGGAAGGCTGCATCCAGCGCCATGGCACCACCCCTACCGTTTATCTTGAGTCTCTTGGGCTATTTGAACACGGCGGTGGCGGTTATCACTGTGTGCATATGAGTGATGAGGACTTAAAAATCATGAAGGATAAGGGACTCTGGGTTATTTCCAACCCCGGTTCCAATGTTAAGCTGGCAAGCGGCATTGCGCGCCTGTGCGATATGGACAAGATGGGCATTGGCCTTGCCCTTGGCACCGACGGCCCTGCTTCCAACAACTGTCTTGACATGTTCCGGGAGATGTTTTTGGCCACTGCGCTACAAAAAATCAAGCTGGATGACGCTTCTGCCATGGATGCTGTCCGAGTTTTGGAGATGGCAACCGTGGGTGGCGCCGGGGCTATGGGTCTGTCAGATTGTGATGTACTGGCTGTGGGCAAAAAGGCTGATTTGGTGGTGCTGGATCTTAACCAGCCCAATATGCAACCGCTGAACAACCTTGCAAAAAACATTGTATACTCCGGCAGCAAGAGCAACGTTGCCATGACTGTGGTGGCAGGGCGTATCTTGTACGAAAAGGGTGAATTCTTTGTGGGAGAAGACCCTGAGCGCATTTATCAAAGGGCAAATGAGATTATTGCCCGGGTGCGGTAATGCTGCCAAAAAGGAGGCTTATTTTGGATAAGGTGCAGTTGGTTACTGCCTTTTGGGCAGATGTTGTGGCTCAGCGTGCCCACAACTTAAGAGAATATTTTATCCCCACTGCAACAATTAACTGGCACAACACCAACGAACACTTTACGGTGGAGGAATATATTGTTGCCAATTGCGAGTATCCCGGTGACTGGCGAGGACAGGTGGAACGGCTGGAGGTTTTTGGGGACAAGGCTGTTTCGGTTACCCGGGTGTGGCTTGCAGACCAAAACACCTCGTACCATGCGGTATCATTTTTTGGCTTTGTGGGTGACAAAATAGCGATATTGGATGAGTACTGGGGAGATGACGGCGCCCCGCCCCAGTGGAGGCAGGATAAAAATATCGGCTCTTTTATTCATACGTTTTGATGTTAAAAGCATTGGGTAGCAAAAAATTACCCAATGCTTTTCATTTTATCCAATGAACTCATTCCATCATCATTGCATAGACTACAATACAAGAATTGTACAAAAGTGTCCAATATTTACACTTTTGTCTTTTTTTAAAGCTAAAATTATGGTAAAATAGCTTTTGTGGCAGTTTGAAATAGTAAGGTTCATTGCTGCCAGATTTATGCCCATGTTAAGGCTTACGAAAAAAAGGAGTGAGTGCCGGGAAAAAACAACAAGGATATAAACAATATGTACGTAGCGCCAGCGCCGCAGGTTTCCTGTCCTGCGGACGACGAGGTGAAAGGTGATCGAAGAATTCGGCGGGTGCCTTTCCGTTGCGCCCCACAGCGAAGGGTGAGACAAAGACCCGGGTAACCGGGGAACAAAACATCACCCATGGGTGGCAGAGGCCAAAGCATTGGTTCTGCCGGATGTGATATAGGCCAAAGCAGTGCAACCTGCCTGATGGTTTTTACCATTCAGACGGGCATAGTAAGTGTATGCACTTTGGCCGGAAACAGGAGATTATCATGTGTGGAATTATTGGATACTCCGGGCAGCGTAGCGCATGCCCCGTCTTACTCACCGCATTAACCAATTTGGAATATCGTGGCTACGACTCGGCCGGTGTGGCCTTATGGGAAGATAATGCCGTTACCATTGTAAAAGCCAAAGGCCGCCTCAGCGAGCTGAAGGCCAAGGTGGGAGACACCCACAATGCAGCCCACAGCGGCATTGGCCATACCCGTTGGGCAACTCACGGCAGCCCCAACGATATCAATTCTCATCCTCACCGCCAGGGACGGGTAACGCTGGTGCACAACGGCATTATTGAAAATTATCACCAGCTGCGCAGCAACTTGGAAAAAGCAGGCTATGTTTTTGCTTCCGAAACAGATACGGAAATTGCTGCGGCTCTTATTGACAGCTGCTATAAAACAGACATAGCGCCCCTTTCAGCTTTGGGCAAAGCTCTGGATAGCCTGGAAGGTTCCTATGCCTTTGGTGTGTTGTTTGACGGCGAACCGGGTGTTGTTTACGGTGTTCGCAAAGGCAGCCCCCTTATTGCCGCCAAAGATGCCACAGGCGGTTTCATTGCATCAGATATGCCTGCAATTTTGGAATATACCCGCCAGTACTTTTTGCTGGAGGAAGGCGAAATTGTTCGGGTGGCTCCCGATGGGATGAGCTTTTTTACCCGTGAGCTTAAACCGTTTAAAAAAGAACTGCGTGTAGCCCAGTGGTCTTTGGAGCAGGCGCAAAAAAGTGGTTATGATTTCTTTATGCGTAAGGAAATCAACGAGCAGCCCAAGGCGCTCCATGATACCGTTTCTCCCAGGCTTAAAAACGGTTTGCCCGATTTTTGTGAAGAAGGGCTTCCCAAGGGTTTTTTTAAGAATGTCCGTAAGATTAATATTACAGCCTGCGGTACGGCACTTTACTGTGGCATGGTGGGTAAGGCGCTTATTGAACAGCTTGCACGTATTCCTGTAGAAGTGGATATGGCGTCGGAGCTGCGGTACCGTAATCCCATTTTCGGTGAGAACGAGGTAGCCATTATCATCTCCCAGTCGGGCGAAACTGCCGATAGTCTGGCGGCACTGCGGCTGTATAAAGAAAAAGGTGTCCCTGTTATTGCCATTGTCAATGTAGTAGGCTCCTCCATTGCTCGCGAAGCCGATTACTGCCTCTACACCTATGCAGGCCCCGAGATTGCCGTAGCCAGTACCAAGGCTTATTCGGTACAGGTTTCTATGATGTATCTGCTGGCCATTGCTGCAGCGGGAGACAGAGGCCTGGCAGAGGAGGAGCAGCGAGTCGAAGTAAAGGCTTTGCTGGAAGTTATCGACCTTACACCCGGTGTAATTGCCATGTATGATGAGGTAAAGGCCTACACAGACTCTCTGGCAGATGTACACAGCTTGTTTTATATTGGACGTGGGTTAGATTACGCGCTGTCTATGGAAGGTGCCTTAAAGCTGAAGGAAATCAGCTATATCCACAGTGAGGCTTATGCCGCCGGAGAGCTGAAGCATGGCACCATATCTCTCATCACACCCGGAACGCCGGTGATTGCCATAGCTACCCAGGAGGCGCTGCTGCCTAAAACCCTAAGCAATATTCGTGAAGTGAAATCACGTGGCGGGCGTGTGCTGCTCATTACCATGGAGGGCATGTCTGTGGATGCAGATGCCAGCGACGAGCGCATTTTGTTGCCCAAAACTGACAGCCGCTTTGCTCCCTTGCTGGTGGTAATCCTTCTGCAGATGATTGCACTCAGCACAGCCATTCTTCGCGGCTGCGATGTTGATAAGCCCCGGAATCTGGCAAAGTCTGTTACAGTAGAATAAGGGTAACAAAGGCTCTCCTGTATAAAACGGGGGAGCCTTGTTGTTTGCTTATACGCATTTAATAAAGTCTTAAAAATCTATTTTAAATAATACACAAAAATATACCTGATAAAATTGCAAATAATAAGGCAAAGTATTATAATAGGACAAGAAGCCGTTTAATTATTGAAAATGCACTTTTGTGTAAATTTTGCCCAAATACTCCAAGCATACGTAAATAAATAATACTTTTGGCATGTAATTCGGGGAAACAGGTGAGAATCCTGTACGGTCCCGCCACCGTGATGGGCAGCAGCTGCCCTTAGCCGGAGCACCGAGCCTGCCGGGTACTCATGCCACGATGAATGGTTATAGTACAAATCCCTGCTTTATGGGGAATTTGTTCTGCATCCTTTCCGTTGTGAAAGGGTGCTTTTATTTTGCCGTTATACACAGACAAAGTTCAAAAAGCGGAGGAGCTAAAAATGAAAAAATCTACAAAACAAGCTATGATAGCAGTTGTTGCTTTAGTGGGGGCGCTGGCCATTGCAATAGGGTGCTGGGCAGCCTTTGGGCCAAAAGCTGTACAGGGCACAAAAAATTTGCAGGTTACCGTTGTGGTTGAGGAAGGTAAGAAAAACGTACATGATATAAAAACTGAGGCAGAATTTTTAGGTGAAGCTTTGACACAGGAGAAAATAATTGAGGGTGAACAAGGCCCCTATGGCCTCTATATTAAAGTGGCGGATGGCGTAGCAGTAAATGAAGCAATGCAGCAATGGTGGTGTATTACCAAAGAAGGTGCTGATGTTATGACCGGTGTAGACTCCACACCCATTGCAGACGGCGACAAATTTGAAATAACCTTAAAAACCGGTTACTAATATGAAAAATATTCGGGAAATGGTGACAGCTGCGCTGATGGCAACAATCATGGTTGTTTCTAAAGTTGTTTTGGATGCACTGCCAAACATTGAACTGATTAGTTTGCTGGTAATTGTATTTACCTTGGAGTTACCCCGGCTGACACTACCCGCTGTGTACACCTATGTGGTTTTATATGGGCTTTTCAACGGATTTGGCATATGGTGGTTCCCCCAGCTTTATCTATGGCTCATTTTATACTTCATCATTCGCATGCTGCGCCGGTCGGGCAGCGTACTGCTGTATGCGGTGGTATCAGCCTTTTTTGGGTTGTCTTATGGGGCGTTGTATGCTGTTTCATATGCAGCCATGAACGGTATAGCCGCAGGGTTTGCCTGGTGGATTACGGGTATTCCGTTTGATTTGCTGCACTGTGCAGGAAATTTTGTTTGCGCACTGCTGCTGATAAAGCCCTTACGGTTTGCCCTGCAAAAGTGCAAAGGTGCACTTTGCTAAACTACAATACCCAAACTTTCCTTAGTGTTATATACTTTGATATTGCTGATATTGCATTGTTCAATAGTCGGTGCTACGAAAGGTATAAACTTATATTTTGGAATATTTTGCTATTCTATTTAAGTTATATTGTTGTAGTTTACTTTGATTTGTGATACAATCGCAGTAAAAATCATCCCCCGAAAATCTTTTTTACAGTTTTATTTTTAATTGATAAGGTACCCATGTACCGGCTGTAGCAGAGTGGGCATGTCATTAATTGTAGCAATGATACAAACCGGGAGGGCACTGTGGATAGAAAGCAAACTATAATCATTGCTGATGGCAATGAAAAAAAACGTGCGGTTTTGTCCGAGATACTGAGCGACCAATACCTAATTATAGAGTCTGCAAATGGTCAGCAAACGCTGGATATTTTGGTAAAAGAACATGAAACCACTGCTGCTGTTGTGCTGGACTTAGCCATGACCGCCTTAGATGGTAAATCGTTTTTAAGCTTTATGCGTCAGGATCCTCGTTTTATTGCTACACCGGTGATTGTTACCACACAAAGCAAAAACACCAAAACAGAGATATTTGCACTAAAGATGGGTGCCACTGACTTTATTCAAAAGCCCTACGAGCCATCCATTATCCGCCAGCGTCTGGCAAATATTTTGGCACTGCGGGAAGCAGCTGCACAGCGCAACACCGCCGAGCGAGATGCACTCACCGGCGTTTTTAACAAGGATACCTTTTACCGTAAGGCCGGAGAACTGCTGCTAAGGGCGGGGGACGATGCATATGACATCATATGTATTGATATTGAGCAGTTTAAAATTATCAACGATTTATATGGAGCCCCCGAGGGCGATAAATTGCTTTGCTTTGTGGCACAGATACTACAGCAATATTCTGATATTCCAAATAGTTTTTTGGGGCGCGTTGGGGCTGATATTTTTGCAATCTGCACACCCCGCCAAAGCCTTTACGCTGACACGCTGGTGGCCGGTGCTTTTTCGCAACTTAAAAATTATCCTTTAAACTTTAGCATTGTATTGCGTTTTGGTGTGTATCAGGTGGATGACATTGGCATCCCCGTGAGCACAATGTGCGATCGCGCCAATTTGGCCATTCGTTCCATTAAGGGAAAGTACAACCGTTACATTGCGTTGTATGATGATTCCCACCGCAGGCAGTTGCTGGAAGAGCAGGAAATTACCGGAGAAATGCATGCAGCCTTGCTGGACGGGCAGTTTGAGGTTTTTTATCAGCCCAAATACAACCTTACCACCGGTGAAATTGTGGGAGCAGAAGCACTTACCAGGTGGATACACCCCCAAAAAGGGATTATACCTCCCGATAAATTTGTCCCATTATTTGAGCGTAGTGGTTTTATTACCTCACTGGATATTCATATTTGGCAAAAAGTTTGTAAGCAAATCAGAAAAAGGATTGACAGCGGCTGCCAGCCAATACCAATTTCTATCAACATTTCAAGGGTGGATATTTATAACCCCTTTTTATGCGGAATTTTAGAAAATATGGTGAAAAGATTTCAGCTTGAGCCCAATCTACTAGAGCTGGAAATTACCGAGACCGCATATACCCAAAATGCCGATCAGCTTATTAAAGTCATCGGCCAGCTGAAGGAACTTGGCTTTTTGGTGGCTATGGATGACTTTGGTTCTGGTTATTCCTCCCTGAATATGCTCAACGAGGTGCCGGTGGATGTCATAAAACTGGATATGCGTTTTTTGAATAAGTCCCAGGGTACTGTTCGTGATGGTAATATTCTGAACTTCATTGTAGACCTGGCAAAATGGATGGGCTTGCCATTGGTGGCCGAGGGGATAGAAACTGCCCAGCAGGTGGCTTATCTGCGAGGGATGGGCTGCAATTGCGGACAGGGTTTCTTTTTTTCCAAGCCATTATCCGGTCCGGAGTTTGAAAAACTGTTAGACACCAATCAGATTGCTCGCCCCTGTAACGAAATTCTGCTGACCTATAACCATCTAAACTTAAAGGAGATTTGGGACCCGTCTTCTACCTTTAACCTGTTGTTTAACGGCTACGTGGGAGCATTGGCAATTTATGAGTTTAAAAACGATAAACTTTCGCTCATTCGCGGAAATGATAGATTTTATCAGGTGTGGGGAGACAACTGTGACAAGGTGTTTTACTACTCCTCCAACCTTTTAAATTTAATTCATGATGATGATAAAGATTTGTTTATGGCCCTGCTTAGCCGGCTAAAAAACGAAAAGCTGGAGCTGGGGTGCGATAATCGCTGGAAAAAACCTCACAGTGACGAGTACAGGTGGTACCATCAACGCTATAAGCTGTTGCTGGACATTGAAGACCGGTGCTTGATTTTGGGTGCGATAGAGGATATAACCGTGCAGCGGCAAATGGAAGATGCGCTACGTTATCAGCACGACTATTATAAAAATCTCTTTGATACCCTGCCTTGCGGCATTGCTCAATTGAGCACGGAGGAAGACCTTGTCTTTTTAAGTGGAAATGCGGCGGTGGCGAAACTGTTTGGTTATACAAATGAAACCTTTTGGAAAGAAAAGCGGCGATTGATGGACTTTGTCCGCCCAAAGCACAAAGTCTATTTGAAACTGCAAATACCAAGGCTGGAAAAGCTAAAACAAGGAAAAACCCTGACACTGGAATATGAGATTACTTCTGACGATGGGCAGATTAAATGGATTCAATCAACAACACAGCGCATTGACAGGGGAGAATCTATTATTTATCAGTGCATGATGAACGATATTACCGAGCAAAAGATACAGGAAGATCATATCCGATTTACCAAGGAGCAGTATTTGGATGTAGCGCAAAATGCAAAAACACAAATTTATCGATATGATGTTGCCACAAAAACTGCAACGATGATTTCGGGTGAAATGGAAGATGAAAATTGCCAGGTAACACAAAATATTCCAGACAGCTTTATTGAAAACGGTTGTGTTGCTCCCGAAAGTGTTACCGATTATTACGACATTTTTCAAAGCATTCGCAATGGGCAGCGGCAGGGAGAAGCAGAAATCTGTTTTTTAAGACCCAAAGGAGATTTTGGCTGGTTCCGTGCGCAGTTCTTTACGCAATTTTCAAAAACCGGTAAGCCCACGCAGGCAATCTGCATTTTTTCAGATATTACGGCAATGAAACAGCAGGCTGCAATGCTCTACGATATTTCACGCAGAGAGCCCCTTACCGGGCTGTATAACAGAATTGCCTTTGAAGAGCTGGTGTCTGCCAAGCTGGGCAAAAGCACAGGGCAAGAGACACATGCTTTTTTGGTATTGGATATTGACAGCTTTAAGCAGGTAAACGATACCCATGGGCATATGTTGGGGGATGATGTAATTGTCAGCCTGTCCCAGGTACTTCAAAGCTTGCTGCGTAAAAATGATGTTCTTGCCCGCATAGGCGGTGATGAGTTTGCCGTATTTATGCAGGGTATTTCCGGCCCGGAAGCCGGAACAAGAAAAGGTGACCAAATATGCCAGGCTTTTGCGGCAGCCAACAGTAAAAATGGCTTGACCTGCTCAATAGGCGTGGCCATTGTACCGGAGCATGGCAAATGCTTCAGTAGCTTATATCACAAGGCCGATATGGCATTGTACCGGGCAAAGCATGAGGGCAAAAACAGATGCTGCCTTTTTCATTCTGAATTGATGAAGCAGTAGGTGCCTTATAAAGAGCAGGATGATACACAATAAAGCCCTTTGCACTTTGTGCAAAGGGCTTTTGCTCTTATGATTATTTAATTCTCGTAGCCGTTAGGGTTTTGGGTCTGCCAACGCCAACTGTCCTCACACATGGTGAGCAAATCCTTTTGGGCACACCAGCCAAGCTCTTTCATTGCCTTGGACGGGTCGGCATAGCAAGCAGCAATGTCACCAGGGCGGCGTGCGGCTATTTCGTAGGGTATCTCTTTGCCTGTTACCTTACAAAAAGTGTTGACCATATCTAAAACAGAATAGCCTTTGCCTGTACCAAGGTTATAAACCACAAGCCCGCTGTTTTCTTGTAGTTTTTTCAGGGCTGCAAGGTGGCCGTCTGCCAAATCAACCACATGAATGTAGTCGCGGACACCGGTGCCGTCCGGCGTGTCGTAATCATTACCAAACACCCGCAGTTTTTCCAGCTTGCCTACAGCAACCTGGGTGATATAGGGCACAAGGTTATTGGGAATTCCGTTGGGGTCTTCTCCAATTCGGCCGCTGATATGGGCACCCACAGGGTTAAAGTAGCGTAAAATAGCAATATTCAGTTTGGGATTGGCCTTGCAAGCATCCCGCAGAATGTATTCAATCATCAACTTGGTTTGTCCGTAAGGATTGGTGCAGGAAAGGGGAAAGTCTTCGGTAATGGGTACAGTATGAGGGTCGCCATAAACGGTTGCAGAGGAGCTGAAAACAAAGTTGGTTACACCGGACTTTTGCATTTCGTCCAGCACTACAATGGCGGACAACAGGTTGTTTTCATAATATGCCAGCGGCTTTGAAACCGATTCTCCCACGGCTTTGTAGCCAGCAAAATGGATGACACCGTCAATTTTTTCGTTGCCGAATATTTTTTTTACGGCATCCCGGTCACACATGTCTGCCAAATAAAAGCGGACATCTTTTCCGGTCAGCTCTTCAATGCGGTTAACGGCTTCCATCTTACTGTTGGAAAGGTTGTCGGCTATTACTACCTCATATCCGGCATTTAATAGCTGAATACAGGTATGACTACCGATATAACCTGCACCACCTGTTACTAAAATAGACATAAATGGCACCTCGCTTTTTATAAAATAAAAATAATACTACAAATCCACACCTTTAGCATACCTGCTTTTATGAGAAAAAACAAGGTGTATGAGTACAATTGTGCAAAAATATTATATATTTCTCAACAAGGCTAAGGCTGCAGATGTAGCAAGCAGCCGTTTGCAAAAGCCGGCAAGATAAATAGCTTGTGTAGTGTTGGAACGTAGTAAAATTAATAGAAAATACAGTGAAAGCTCTCCCATATGGGAGAGCTTTCTGTTCACACACACTCAGTTGCAGATGGTTTTTTCAGTTTCGACATCAAAGAAGTGAGACTTATTCATGTCGATGGCAATGTTTACTTTGTCGCCGGGTTTGTAGGTAGAACGAGGAGGAACCTTGGCAATCACGTTGTTGCCTGCCACAGTCATGTAGATATAAATTTCAGAGCCCATGAGTTCGGCAATATCTACGTTTGCTTCAACAGTAAGGTCTCTAAAGTTAGACAGGAACAGCTCGTCATCGTGGATGCACTCAGGACGCACACCCATGGTAACCGATTTGCCTACATAAGAATCGAAGGTGCCGTCTGAGGTCTTTCCCTTGGGGATTGGCAGCTTGTAATCACCAAACTTGACAAAGAACTGATCGCCTTCCTTAACAATATCGCAAGTGATAAAATTCATCTGAGGAGAACCGATGAAACCGGCGACAAACTTGTTGCAGGGTTTGTCGTACAGGTTTTGAGGAGTATCTACCTGCTGAATAAAACCGTCCTTCATAACCACAATGCGGTCACCCATGGTCATAGCCTCGGTTTGGTCGTGGGTAACGTAGACAAAGGTGGTACCAAGGCGCTGATGCAGCTTGGTAATCTCAGTGCGCATTTGTGCACGAAGCTTGGCGTCCAAGTTGGACAGAGGCTCGTCAAGGAGGAATACCGCAGGGTCACGAACCATGGCGCGGCCAAGAGCAACACGCTGACGTTGACCACCGGACAAAGCCTTGGGCTTACGGTTAAGCAGGTGCTCAATATCAAGGATACGGGCAGCTTCTTCTACCTTTTCTTTGATGACATCCTTGGGAACCTTGCGTAGCTCCAAGCCAAATGCCATGTTCTTAAATACGGTCATGTGGGGATACAGCGCATAGTTTTGGAATACCATGGCAATATCGCGGTCTTTGGGAGCAACATCGTTAACACGGCGATCACCAATATACAAATCGCCTTTAGAGATTTCTTCCAAACCGGCAATCATACGCAGGGTGGTAGATTTACCACAGCCGGAAGGGCCAACCAGAATAATAAATTCTTTGTCGTCAATTTCCAGATTAAAATCGCTGACAGCAGTAACATCGCCTGGGTAAATTTTAAAAATGTGCTGTAAACTAATACTTGCCACTTGCAGTTCCTCCTTGATATTTCTATTACACAATGGTAAAATATTGATGTAATTTATTGTTGTCATTATCATACCACCGGTATAGGTCGTCTACAATGGTAAAATATTGATGTTTTAAGAGGTTTGTATATATGCCTAAAAAAGAAATAGAATTTTTGGAACATTCATCCTATCCTGCTTTGGTGTGCAATGCCATCACTCTTATGGAGCGTGATTTTGCACGCATGGCAGGGGTGGACGAGCTTGCGGAACGTCTGGGTGTGACTAAATGCCATTTGATTCGCACTTTTTCTGATGCTGTGGGTATTTCCCCGGGGCAGTTTTTAACCAAAATCAGGCTTAAAAATGCAAAGCTGTATCTTTGCAGCCGGCAATACCCTTTAGAAACCGTGGCGGGTTTGGTGGGCTTTGCGGGAGCCAATTATTTTTGCAAGGTTTTCCGTAAAGCTACGGGTATGACACCAGGGGAGTATAGAGCCCAGTATGCGCAGAACGATGCGATTACCCCTGCTGGTGAAGAAGAATTTTTTGTGTAATCCTCCACATACAAATTAAAAAACATGTTAGGGCCTCCTCATTTATTAAAACGGGGATGCCCTAACTTTATGTAATCGTTATAAAATATTGTTAATTTTTTCAGCGTGTTTTAACAGCAACGGCTGAATTTGTGGATATGTCCATTGGGTGGGTAAGTCATCAAACAATTCTATCTTTTCTATTTCGCGGGATGGTAGCTTTTCAACTTCATAAATCTCGGCAAAATATAGCATGCCAAACGTTTCTTCTATCTCCTTAACAATAGATTATACACAGATAGGATGAAGGTTATAGTTTATCCCTCCTGTTTCTTCCCATAGTTCTCTTCTGGCAGTTTCTTCAATCTTCTCGCCCTTTTCACGGTACCCGCCAGGGCATTCAAATGTATTACCTTCTTAGTGCAAACAATTACTGCAAATTCAATCAAAGAATCTTTGACAGTATCGTAAAAATATGCTTTTAACAATTGTTCCCCACCAACATTTGATAATAACCCTTTTACTTACATTGTAACATGCAGGAAAATATGGTTTAATCACTATCAGTGTCACAGTGGTTGTCAATGAAAAAGAGTAAAAGTAACTAGGTGTTATGCACAATGCTAATTTACTTTACTTAGTAAAATTGCTACAATAGAAAAGTTGAATTTAAACATGTAAGAAGGGTACCTATGAAAGAAATTATTGCTAAGTGGGCAGAAAGACCTTTATGGGTGTTTGGCAAATGGCTACTGCTTTCGGTACTGATGGGTACCATAGCGGGCCTTGCCGGCACCCTGTTTCACTTTGTGCTGGAGGAAGCTGCCATTCTTAGGGAAGAAAACCAATGGCTGTTATTTTTTCTTCCTGTTGCCGGTATCATGATTGCCGCGTCTTATCATTATCTGGCAGGAGAAAAAGACAAAGGCACTAACATGGTGCTTACAGCAGTGCGGTCCAATGAGCCAATGCCTGCAGTTACCGCACCGCTTATTTTTATCACGACAGCATTTACCCACCTGTGCGGCGGCTCGGCAGGCAGAGAGGGTGCAGCCCTGCAGTTGGGCGGCAGTCTGGCATCACAGCTGGGGAGCCGGCTGCATCTGGACGAAAAAGATAACCGTGTACTGGTGATGTGCGGGATGTCAGCCGCATTTTCGGCGTTGTTTGGCACTCCGGTTACCGCAGCTGTCTTTTCTATGGAAATGGTCAGCGTAGGGGTGATGTATTTTTCGGCCATTGTACCCTGTATGGTAGCTTCTTTAACCGGATTTTTGGTAGCAGGAGCCTTTGGCGTTCCTCCAACCATCTTTTCCATTACCAAAGTTCCGGCAGTGAATGTGGGGTCGGTGGGTTTGGTCATTGTGCTGGGAGTACTATGTGCAGGGCTTAGCATTGTGTTTTGCGAAAGTATGCATAAAAGTTCCCACTATTTAAAAAAGTGGTTTCCCAACATCTATATCAGAATTGCGGTGGGCGGCTGTGCAATAATTTTGCTGACACTGCTGGAAGGCTCAGGGGACTACAATGGTGCCGGTATGGGCATTGTTGCTGCAGCCCTGGCAGGCTCTGCTTTGCCTTGGGCCTTTATCTTTAAAATTGTATTTACGTCTATTACCCTTGGATCCGGCTACCGGGGAGGAGAAATTGTTCCGGTATTTTTTACCGGAGCAACCTTTGGGTGTATGGCAGCATCCTTTTTGGGGTTACCCCCTGGCTTTGGTGCAGCGCTTGGTCTTGTGGCACTGTTTTGCGGTGTTACCAACTGCCCCATTACCTCACTGCTGCTAGGCATTGAGCTTTTTGGGGGAGTAGGGGTACCGTTCTTTTTGGTGGTATGTGCCGTCAGCTACATGCTGTCCGGCTATTACAGTTTATATGGAGAACAGATTATTGTATATTCCAAATTAAAGGCAGAATTTGCAGAAATTAAAGCCAGATAAACAGATAAATAAGCACCAGTTGAGGCTTTGGCTCATAAGATGGTTTGAACCCATCTTATGGGCCTTTTTATTTCTCCTTAGGTAATAAGGAGTAAGAGAGAGCGGTGGTGCTATGGAGATAGGAAAGATTGCAGTTTTAGGCGGAGATCTTCGTACAATTTATCTGGCAAACGCATTGTGCAGGGAAGGGTATTCTGTAACCCAGCTGTACCTAGAGGATAATGGGCGTCTTTCGCCTCAAGTGCAAAAGGAGAATTCTGCACAGGAAGCTGCAAAATGGTGCAGCACGGTAGTGCTTCCGGTACCGGTCTTTAAGGATAACAGGCTGAATGCACCGCTGTGTCGGGAAGCAATTGAGCTATGGCCCGTGCTTGATAAAATTCCAAAAGGGACACTGGTGCTGGGTGGATTGATGCCGCAGACACTCTGTCGACAGTTGGATGAGCTGGGATTGCCTTGGGTGGATTTACTGGAGAGGGAAGAATTGACGGTAGATAACGCCGCATATACCGCAGAAGGAGCTTTGGCTGTGGCCATGGCCGAAAGCCCCCGAGCTATTCTGGGGTCAGATTGTGTGGTAGTGGGTTATGGACATATCGGCAGAATTTTGGCCAGATACTTAGCGGCTTTGGGAGCGCATGTTACGGTAACGGCACGACGTCCCGAGCATTACTCCTGGATCAGGCTGGAGGGCTATACCCCCTGGCCCACTGCAAAAGTAGGTGAGGTGCTGGGTCAGGCTGATTTTGTGTTTAACACGGTGCCACATCTGGTTTTAAATGAGGATGCTCTAATCCGCAGTAACCGCAGTGCAATCATCATTGACCTTGCATCACGGCCCGGCGGTGTAGATTTTGACTATGCCGCACGAATGGGACTAAAAACCGTGTGGGCACTAAGCCTGCCGGGTAAGGTTACTCCCCAGTCTGCAGGAGAAAGTATTGCAATTACCATTCAAAATATATTGGAGGAAAGGAGGGCAGCACAATGAGCAAGCTAAAAGTAGGTTACGCGCTGTGCGGCTCGTTTTGCACCTTGCAACAATCCATAGAACAGTTAGGGGTTTTAAAAGAAAAATATGAGCTATATCCCATTATGTCCCCACTGACCTATACAACCGATACCAGATTTGGCAGAGCCGAAGATTTTATCTGGATGGTGGAGGATGCCTGTGGACGCAAGGTAATCAACACCATTACCGAAGTGGAACCCATTGGGCCTAAAGGGTATCTGGATGCACTTGTTGTGGCACCCTGCACCGGCAACACACTGGGAAAGCTGGCAACGGGCATTAGCGACACCCCTGTTACCATGGCGGCGAAAGCCCAGCTGCGCAACAAAAAACCTGTGCTGCTTGCGGTATCTACCAATGACGGGCTAAGTGCTTCAGCAAAAAACATTGGGTTGCTGCTCAATACGTCCAATATCTATTTTGTGCCAATGGCGCAGGATGACCCTGTCAACAAACCAACCTCTCTCATTGCCGATTTTAAGCGTATTCCGGAAGCTTTGGAAAAAGCGCTGGAAAGAAAACAATTACAACCAGTATATTTTGCGTGGTAAAAACAATAAGTATTGATACTTTATTGTAAATATAACTAATTTTTGTGGTTTTATTGCATTTATTAGCTAAATGTGATATAATATGATAAAACTTTAAAGTGTTAAAATTTCATAGACCTTTCTGCGGCAATCGCTGCAGCCGGGTCGCAAGGTCGCTAAATGATGCGTGCAGGAGAAGGCAAAGAAATGCCTACCAAAGGAGTAAAACTCTCAGGTGCCCATACCAAGGTAGGGTAAAGACTGTATGCGGATAGCTCTCTGGAGAATCCCGCTTCGAGCGGGTGCCGAAGGTGCAAGATACGGGCAACCGTTTCAAATCTCTCAGGCAAAAGGACAGAGTAACGAGCACATAAAAGGTGCTCTCTTTGTACATTGTTTTTTAGGAGCCGGACCTTTTTAAGGTCTGGCTCCTTTTGCCTTATTAAATTAAGTTGTAATAAGGCGTTAAGAGCATTTTTAATAGATGTTTAGGCTTTATACTTTTAATAATGCTCTATTTCAAGTAAAGGTTGTGTGTTTATGCAGGAATTTTTTAGTAGCTTGGTCAACAGTATTGAGGCGGTCAACAGTGCAATTAACAATGTGGTATGGGGCCCACCCATGCTGGCACTTATTTTGTGCACCGGTATTTACATGACGGTGCGTACCAAATTTTTTCAGGTGCTAAGAGCAAAGTTTGTTTCTTCGGCAACCTTTTTGGCCATCTTTACCAAGGCTTCGGTAACCAAATCCGGCGATCATAAGTCTATTTCCCAGTTTCAGGCACTTTCTACCGCACTGGCAGCCACCATCGGCACGGGTAATATCGCCGGTGTTGCCACCGCAGTGGTAACCGGCGGTCCCGGCGCTGTGTTCTGGATGTGGGTTTCTGCTTTTTTTGGTATGATGACAAATTACTCAGAAAATGTATTGGGTATTTATTACCGCAAGCGCAACGCCAAAAACGAGTGGTCCGGCGGTGCCATGTATTACTTAGAGGAAGGCTTAAAAGACAAAAAGGGGCTTCGCCATGTGGCAAAGCCATTGGCGTGCCTATTTGCCCTGTTTTGTGTAATGGCTTCCTTTGGCATTGGCAACATGACTCAAATTAACTCTATCTCAGATGCCTTGTATAGCTCCTTCAGCATACCAAAGCTGGCCAGCGGTATTGCCCTTGCTGTTTTGGCAGCGTTGGTTATCATCGGCGGCATTAAACGAATTGGTAAGGTTTCCGAAAAGTTGGTACCCTTCATGGCAGCCATCTACATCATTGCATCCGTTACCGTTCTTGTCCTTAACTGGCACCAAATTCCCGATGTGTTTGGCAGTATCTTTCGCAGCGCTTTCTGCTTTGAGGCAGTGGCAGGCGGTGCGGCTGGTGTTGTGATGAAAAATGCAATTACCATGGGCTTTAAGCGTGGTGTATTTTCCAATGAGGCTGGCTTGGGTTCCTCCGTAATGGTGCACTCTGCCTCTGATGTCAAGGAGCCGGTTATTCAAGGCGCATGGGGTATTTTTGAAGTGTTTTTTGATACCATCATTGTCTGTTCTCTAACCGCCTTTGTGGTTATTTCCACTCTAAGCACCCCTTCTCACGCACCGGTGATGAGCGTATCTCAAGCCGCTGCGGCAGCAGAAAACGGTGCTACTGTATACTTTACCCTTGAGGGTACCTCACAGGACGGAGTTCAAGCTCTCATTACCGATATGCCCAATATTGTGCAATCTCCCAGTGGCGGTACCGTGTACAGCCACAGCAGCCTGCTCAAGGCTTCTAAAAACGCTGCAGGCAATATAAGCATCAGTGCAGTTTCCGGTGTTCCTTTGGTCAGTTACGCATTTGAGAGCCGCTTTGGAGCCTTTGCCGGTGGTTTTGTTTCTGTGGCAATTCTATTATTTGCGTTTTCTACCGTACTGGGCTGGTCTTACTATGGAGAAAAGTCTATGGAATATTTGCTTGGCGCCAAAGCAGTTACGGTTTATAAGGTTATTTTTGTCTGCTTTATTGTAGTGGGGGCAACTTTGAATCTTGGTTTGGCTTGGGATATTTCCGATACTCTTAACGGTTTGATGGCTGTGCCCAACCTCATTGGTGTACTGCTGCTTTCCGGCACAGTCATTAAGATAACCAATAATTTTACCCGGCGTAAATTAAGCAAAAACCCCGAAGACATTGAGCCAATGGTTTCTGCCTATGCAGACATTCAAAAGGTGCAGGCAGCCGCCATCCGGGAGGAAGAACAGGTTACTGCTTGAGATAATAAAACAAATATAAAAACGGCGCCGGCAACGGCGCTGTTTTTATATTTGCCCTTGAATTTGCAAATTGTGTGTAGTATAATAAATACCGTTATTTGGTACAAAAGGATAGAGTAATTTGGGCCCGTAGCTTAGCTGGTAAAGCGCTGCGTTCGCATCGCAGAGACCGGGAGTTCGAGTCTCCTCGGGTCCACCACCTATAAACCCGCATAAACAGTACGTTTATGCGGGTTTTTGCTTTGAATAAAAAGCAGTGTTTTACCCGATTTATACCGAAAAACACCGTTATTTTTCATATTTATGCAAGTCAAAATGCAAGTCAAAACTAATTTGCGGTAGCCTCTTTAACTTCATTATTTTGCTGCAAATACGCATCAAGTTTATCCATACTTTTTTGCTTATACGCGCCGTCAAGGTAAGTATAGATATCGAGGGTTGTTTTTATGTCTGCGTGGCTTAGTTGTTCCTTAGCTGTGAGAACATCAATACCGGCCATATAGAGCATTGTTGCAAAAGAAGGTCTCAACCAATGTGCTGTTATGTTGGGGATAACAAACGGAACCCCATCTGGGTCTATCTTGCTTTTTGGTGCGGTCTTTAATTTTTTTGTTGTGTTTCGCCTTGGCTTAATAACGATATTGCTAAAATCACCATACTTTATATACCTCCAGCTTTTTAAGATTCTTCCATCGGATGGCCCATTTCTCAAAGGAATCATTCTCGCATGTGATGTCAATACTTTTTTAAATTGCAATTTTACATGCTCAGCTTTTTCGTTTGCTTCCTTTTGTGTTTTACCATATACGGTTTTATACCTACATATAGCACACGTATTTATATTAGAATAGCTATAAAAAGTTATTCTTTTAAATCAAGTGTAAACACCCTGCCGTACTCTGTGAGGGTGCTTTCCTTAATAGCAATAGATTCATTATTGATACAATACCAGAGCAGGAGGACTTTGGCGTGGCGTATGCGCATGGTATCTTAAAAGTGCTATGCATAACAAAACCCCCTGGCTTAACGGCCTTGGGGGTCTCTTTTAGATATTTTTATTTAAGATGGGGGAAACAAAAAATCCGCCCTTATAAAAGGGCGGATTTTTACCGTGAGAGTTAAGCAACACGAACGTTGGTGGCACGCATCTTTCTGGAATCTTTAGGATCAGCTTCGATATCAAATGTCACTTTCTGTCCCTCGGAAAGAGACTTAAATCCGCTATCCTGTATAGAGGAGAAATGGACAAAAACGTCCTCAGATCCGTTGTCATTAGAGATGAAGCCAAAACCTTTACTTTCGTTGAACCACTTTACAGTACCATTATTCATATATAGGTACCTCCTTAAAAATATAATCCTGTGTAAAAAAACAAAAGCCACAGCGTCGTAAGTCAAAATGAAAATTGACTTAGGCCTGTAGCGATCAATCAGTACATTTAGAATTTATTTTATTATATACGATTAAAAGCAAATTGTCAAGCTGTTTTTAATATACTTGTTGTCTTCTGTAAAAGTTGGAGTAATAGTAGAAGTATAATGCACCCCCCTCGGTTTAACCATTTTATACCTATGCAAGTCAAATGCAAGTACAGATACAAATGTGTGTCTGTTTTAAGCTGATTTTTATATGCTTATTTTTCCAATGTATTTCTTTAAATACTTTTTAAACTTTTACAGAAAGATTTAATTTCGCCCTAGTCGCGTATAAAATCAGAATAAATTTAAGTCGCCATAAAGAGTACTTTTAATAATACTCTTTATGGCGGTTTGCTTTTTACGATACTTTTTGTATGTGCTCTAATAATTGTGTAATTTACTATAAAAGGATTTTAATCCTCCTATTTCTCTATTTCTCATAGATTTGAGCAAGACAACATTAAAAAATCCTCACACATTTTATGTTGCCTGTTGCAAATTGGTACTAAAAGATAGCCGTGCTATCTGCATAGCGTTTGCGAAAATATTGTTGTACGTGGTTGATATAAGCCATGTAAGTATCAAAACGTGTAGCTGCATCTGCATAATATAAATACGTTTGATAAGTGTAGGGACTTCCGTCTAGCCTGTATATTGGACGATAGAAAAGCTGATCATTTTCAGCATGATAACGTGATGCTGGAATAACACCCCAACCCAAACCTGTTTTAACTAAGCTTACAATACTACGCGAGTTACCTGCAATGGTAATTGGAGAAACAGGAGGAAGCTCGCTAAAGTGTGTTGATATCCACTCATCAACATAATGTACTGTGGATGTGCCAGGAAGATTGCGCACCAACGGCTTAGTACGCATCATTTCTTCACTGATGGGTTCTGAAGAAATAATTAACAGCAGCTCATCAAAAATCTGAACTGTGTTACCCGATTCGGGCCTTCTGCCACGAATGGTGCACATCATAAGCTCCTCAGAATCAATAAGCTTTAACAGCTCCGGTGTGGGGCTCATGCGGATAAATACTTTAATATTGGGGTACTTTTCATTAAATTCCTTCAGTTGTCCACTGAGGTGATATTCAAAAAAGGTTTCGGTTGTACCCAGCTTAATTGTACCCGAAAGTGCTGAGTCGGGACGCTTAACTGCTTGATAAATTTCATCTTCATATTGGATCATCAGATTGGCAAAAGAGTACAGCCGCAAACCTGCACTGGTTAATGATACACCCTTACTGCTACGGGAAAATAATTCCTGACCAAATTCATTTTCCATACGTGTTAGCCGGTAAGAAATGGCAGGTTGTGATATAAAAAGCTGTTCAGATGCTTTTACCATGCTTTTTTCTTTGTGTAATACTTTTAATAATAACCAGTCGGTTTTGTCCATATTAACCCCACCCTCAATTTACCTACGCACGAGCTATAAACAATGTTTATAGCTCGTGCAATAATTATATGCTTGTAATTAAAAATAATCAAGTATAAAATAAAACTGTAAAAAAAATATCTAAATTACGACTTTTTTCGTTAAAAAATTACAATATACAAAATTACCATTATCAGTGTTTTTTATAACACAATAAAAGGGGGAAAAGCTCTAATGAAAGGTAAGAATGAAGTCTGTATTTTGGCTGCTGCAGGGATGCTGGGTTCTACGTTTGATAAAGAAGCATTTTTACAGGCACTTTCCTTTAATCCAGATGTCATCGGCTGCGATTCCGGCACTTCTGATTCAGGCCCTTTCTACCCCGGTGCCGGTATTCCCCGCATGAACCGCAAGGCGGTTAAACGCGATTTGGAGCTGATGATTGAAGAGGGCGTTCGTCGAGGGATTCCTGTGTTGGTCGGCTCAGCCGGAACCTCTGGTGCGGATGCAGCAGTAGATTGGATGGTTGAAATAGTATGTGAAATAGCAGCAGAAAAAAAGCTGCATTTTAAGCTTGCTGAAATAAAAACCGAGCTAACACGTGAGCAGCTTTCCGATTATATGAAAGCAGGAAAACTCCAACCACTTGAGGGAGCCCCCAATTTTAATCATCAAGATATTGATTCATTGGTGCGGTGTATTTCTGTCACTGGGGTAGAGCCATTTATTAAAGCAGTTGCAGACGGTGCTCAGGTAGTTGTTTGCGGACGCTGTACCGATGCTTCCATATATGCTGCCATCCCCATTATGTATGGGTTGGATAACGGCTATGCATGGCACGCTGCAAAGATTCTTGAGTGTGGAACACTAGCAACTGTTTTAGAAAAGCGGCATGGTAGTATTCTGGCCTGGATACGTGAAGATTCCGCAAGCCTTGAAGCTGCTGCTTCAGACATGGAGGTTTCTACAGTGTCTGCTGCTGCTCACTCTCTATATGAAAACTCCAATCCCTTTTACCTGGTGGAGCCAGGACACAATGTGGTAACCAAAGATGCAGCCTACATACAAGAAACCAATCGCCGGGTAAAGATTACAGGTAGCCGTGTAGAAAAGGTACCTTATACCATTAAGCTCGAGGGTGTGAAGTTTGAAGGCTACCGCAGAGTATCTATTGCTGGCATCAGCGACCCACTGATTCTCAGGCAATTTGACTCATGGATTGAAAAATGCCTTGACCAAGCCAGAAAAAAAATTCAGCGTGGCATGGGTATTCCGCCAGACCAATACCGCATGCGTCACATTGTTTACGGAAATCCTTCTGACCCAAATACAACTTGTGTTGGTGTTGTATTTGATATTGTGGCACAAACTGAAGAAGACGCTGACGGCATTATATCCAACGTATGGCATACCGTATTGCATGTGCCAATAGAGGATTGGGAGGGAGCTCAAAGCCAGGCCGCATTTCCCTTTTCTCCTCCAGACCTTGCAACTAGGCAAGGTGGTGCTACGTATAGCTTTTGCCTCAATCATATCATTACAGTTGAGGATCCGTTGGAAACTTGCCGAATTCATTATCGGTCACTTTAAGGAGGGAAAATGGTGCAGTTATATCAGCTAGCTAAGCTTATCCGCTCTAAGAATGCCGGGCCTTTTATGCTAACCATTGACATAATTTTTCCTGATGATAAAAGCTATAAAAAAGCTGCTTCACTTAGCCAACTGAGCGCTGAACATGTTGCGGAGCTATACCATGTTGAACCCAGCTGTATGCAGCGGTATTTGGCACCCCTTGCCCATGCAATCAAATTTTCTTTTCCGCGTACATATCCCTCGGGCGATTTTTGGGATACCGATCTTTATGGGTGTCAGCAACATCGGCCCCTGGTTATGTTAGAGATACCAAATGATGAAACATAATGTTCCTGTATGTTTGAAAATGGATGCCAAAACAGATGATACAGGGCATTCTGCTCAAAAAGAAGAAAGGTAAGGAGAATACACATGAAAAAAACAATGAAGTCTGTCTCTGTTATTCTTGCTCTTGCAATGTCCCTATCTCTTGCTGCCTGCTCTGGCAGCAGCACAAGTCAGTCGTCTGCTCCATCATCCCAGGCAAATACGTCGGTAGACTCTGCCGCACCTCAAGGCTGGACCTTTAAAAACCGTATTGAGGTGATGATTCCTGCCGGTGAGGGTGGTGGTTTGGACACCACATTGCGTAAGTTTGCCCCCTTCCTTGAAAAAGAACTGGGTGTGGCAGTTACCATTACCAACCGCTCAGGCGGTTCGGGCGTTACCGGGTATACTTGGAGCCATAACTCTACCAACGACGGCTATGCCTTTCAGTTTACCGCACCTTCATCTATTATTTCTGCAGCCCAGGGAAACTTTAACTTTGATTTCATGAGTGACCTTGTGCCTGTTTCAGGCCTGGTAATGGCTGAGGGTATGTTTTTTGCCGGACCCAAGGCACCTTTTAAAAACGTTGACGAGATGATTACTTACTGTAAAGCCAACCCCGGCAAGGTAAGCGTAGCAGTCGATACTCCAAACGGCATTTCGGGAGCTATAGTCACTGAGTTTGAAAAGGCTGCCGGAATAGAGCTTAAATGGGTTACCTCTGAATCAGGTGAGGATACCATTTCGGTTATTGCGGGCGATATTGACATGTGCGTGAATACCTGGTCAGATACCGGAGCTTATGCAAAATCGGGAGATCTGATTCCAATAGTTGTTATGGCTGATCAACGCAATCCTTCCTACCCGGATGTTCCCTGCTCCAAAGAGCTTGGTTACAAAACAACCCTTGGCTACTATCGCGTATTTACTGCTATGAAGGGCACCCCCCAGGAGGCCATTGATGCCTTTGGTGCTGCTGTTCAAAAAGTTGCAAATGAAAATACTGAATGGAAAGAATGGATTGCCGCCAACGGTATGACCAACGATTATCTGTGGTCAGCTGATGATTTGGCGTCGGTTATTAAAAATACATACGATACTGCGGTAGCTCTCAACTCTTAAGTTGATATTTTGTGAGTAGTATGTTAATAGCTGCCTAAGACTATAATTTCTCCCGGTAAACACTTGATTGTGTTTACCGGGAGAAGGTTAGTACCATGAAGGCATATAGATTAGGCTGCTTTTCAGCGTTGAAGCGAAGGGGGATTCTTAAATGGGTGAACTGATTTTTAATGGCACAATGCTGGTGTTTTTTGTGGCAATGTTAATTAACTCCAGTCAAATTGCCATTTGGCAAGATCATTACTGGGCAAAATACTGGCCTATGATGCTGCTGATAATTGCAGTAATTCTTTTTACCATAAAAGTAGTGGGCATTTGTAAAAAACTACCCAAGGATCAGTGGAAATTTACTTGGGAAATTTTCGGGTTTAAAAATAAGAATGTTCGTACGTTACTACTTTCCTTTCTCTGGCTAATCATTTACGCCGCTATTCTGCCAAAGCTGGGATTTATCTTAGCTACATGCTTGCTTTGTATCGGCCTGGAAGTATTGTTAGGAACAAAACTGTCAGTAAAAGCACTGTTAGGAGCACTGGCAATTACGGTTATTGTTTATGCTATTTTTACTTGGGGGCTTGGCATCAGCGTTCCTCGCGGCGTTGGCCCGCTCTTTGAATTTGGTAAGTGGCTGGAATATCTTTGGTCTTAACACGAACATCCCAGTAATTTACTGCCGGAAAGGAAAGTGATTCTAAGATGAATCTGTTATTATTAGGAATTGAAACCGTTTTTACACCTACAGTGCTGCTTTGGATAATACTTGGTGTGGTTTTGGGTGTTGTATTTGGAGCACTACCAGGTGTCAGCGCCACAATGGCTATTGTTTTATGTATCAGCTTTACATACGGAATGGACCCTGTTGTGGCTATCGCCTTTTTAAGTGCCGTATACTGCGCAGCCATTACAGGCGGCAGCATTACCGCCATTTTATTTAAAATACCGGGAACACCTTCAAGCGCGGCTACCGTGCTGGATGGGTACCCCATGGTTCAAAGAGGCGAGGCCGGAAAGGCATTGACTGTTGCCCTTGTCAGCTCCGGCATCGGCGGTTTGGCATCGGCCATTATAATGTTTTTGCTTACCCAGCCCCTAATGCGGCTTGCACTTAAATTCAGCTCTTCCGAGCAGTTTGCTGTTTGCTTTCTTGGGCTCAGCATCTTGGTATTTTTGGATGAAAAGCGAAAGCTTAACACCTTTGCCTCAGCTATTGTAGGTCTGTGGCTAGGTACGATTGGAATTGACTGGTTTTCCTCTGTGCCCCGGTTTACCTTTGGCAGTTCCAAAATGCTGGACGGTATAGAGGCTTTACCTTTTATGCTGGGTCTATTTGCGGCTGTAGAAATTTTTGACCAAATCAGAAATCCTGATGATAGAAGCGCTTTCAGCCATGAAAAACAAGCCAAGGTTACCAAGCTTTCCAGCTTTAAGGAACTTTGGGCGCTAAAATGGACAGCGCTTAGGTCAGGCATTTTGGGTACGGTTGTTGGTATTATGCCGGGTGCAGGTGCCACAATTGCTTCTTGGCTTGCATACACCCTGGAGGCCAAATTCAGCAGCCATCCTGAACTGCTGGGCAAGGGCGACCCACACGGAATATGCGCTTCTGAAACTGCTAACAACGCAGCAACCGGTGGTGCCATGGTGCCTCTTCTGGCCATGGGCATACCGGGCAGCAACGCTGCTGCTATGATGATGACCGCGTTGGCAATTCATGGTGTGCAGATGGGGCCGCTGTTGTTAAAGGCACAGCCTGCCTATTTGTCAGCTACCTTTGCTTCAATGGTATTGGCTAACATAGCGATGATATTTATTTCTTTTGGAATAGCTAAAATTTTTGCCCAAATTCTTAAAATTCCTTATCACATTTTGGGTACTTTTATCATGGTGCTGGCTCTTGTGGGCTGTTATGCCTATCAAGGCAATATGATGGATATTTACATTATGATCTTTGGCGGAATCTTTGGTTACTTTTTTAAGAAATATAAGTTTAATACCTCTGCTCTTATTCTGGCACTCGTACTTGGGCCCATGCTGGAAAAGAACTTCCGCCGTGGCATGGAAATTGCCGACAATAACCTGATGGCCTTTTTTGGAAGACCCATTACCCTCGTCGTTATGGGCATCTTCGTTGTGATGTATGCTTTTGCCATTTATACCAGCATTAAAAGTAGCAAAAATAAAAAGTCAGCGGCTAAAGCTTAAGCACTGGGTGCAAGCCTCACTGCTGCATGACAGGAGGAATTAATATTGAAAATTATGAAACCTGCCGTAGCGGGCACATTGGAATCGAGTGACGCTATGGTTACTGTTGAACCGGGCGAAGGTATTACGCTGGACATCAGCAGCAGTGTCATAAATCAGTACGGAAAGACCATTCGATCCACTATTTTGGAAGTTTTGGATAATTGGAAAGTTACTGATGCACGGGTTTCCGTGGTTGACCGTGGAGCATTGGATTGCACTCTGCGTGCAAGAGTGGAATGTGCCTTGTTCAGAGCCGATGAGTCGTCGGAGCAAATTATCCCGTGGGGAGGATATGCACTGTGAAACACCCAGAAAAAAACCGGCTGAGACGCAGTATGATGTTTCTTAGCGCCCAAAAGCCCAGTTTATTAAAAGACGCCTATATTTATGGGGCAGACAGCGTAATTTTTGATTTGGAGGATGCGGTCTCAGAAAACCAAAAGGACTCGGCCCGTTTCTCTCTATATCACACCCTAAAGCGGGTAGATTACGGTTCCACAGAGCGGGTGGTAAGAATAAACGCCACGGATACTCCCCATTGGAAAGAAGATGTGCGGGTTTGTGTTGCCGGTGGTGCCGATGCTATCCGAATTGCCAAATGCGAATCTGCTCAGGATGTGCGCAATGTTGAAGCTGCTGTTGAAGAAGCGGAGACCGAATTTGGTGTGGAGCCGGGTAGGACGTTACTGATGGCTGCACTTGAAAGTCCCATGGGGATCATAAATGCGCTAGAAATCTGCAAAGCCTCTCCTCGTCTGTTTGGCATTGCCCTTTCCGGAGGCGACTATCGCCGAACCATGCATACAAAATATTATCCCAGCGGCAACGAGTTGTTTGCAGCCCGCGGCAATATCATCATTGCTGCAAGAGCCGCAGGAGTGCAGTGCTTTGATACGGTGTTTACAGACTTTAATGATATGGAAGGCTTTCGTCGCGAAACTACTCTCATTAAAGAGATGGGTTTTGATGGTAAGTCAATTGTAACGCCAAAACAAATTTCTATTGTTCACTCTATTTTCGCTCCTACCTCTAAGGAAATTCATACTGCAGAACAGGTGGTTTTGGCTATCCGTGAAAACGCAAAAAAAGGTGTTGGTATTTTTAAAATAGACGGAAAGATGTTAGACATCGCCTTTATTGAAGGTGCACAGCGCACCCTTGCTTTAGCCAAGGCCGCCGGTTTATACAAGGGGGATCTGATATGAAAAATGCAGTAGGAAGAGATATCCCCGATGAGCTGTTGACAGGCGGACGGGAAGTCTTTCAGGGGAATGCCTATCGTGCCGATTACCAGTATACCAAGGTTGGTCCCACTGTGCGTGGTGCAGTTATACCTACTAAGAGCAAGGTGGTGGAAAATATAAGCCAGGCCTTGGTGCAGTGCGGTATTAAGGATGGTATGACCGTTTCGTTCCACCACCATTTTCGAGATGGCGATTATATTGTTAATATGGTAATGGATAAAATTGCAGAAATGGGAGTAAAGAACATTACCATTGCTGCTTCGTCGCTAGGATCGGCGCACGACCCTGTAGCTGATTATATAACACAGGGTATCGTAACCGGGATTCAAACAAGTGGCATTCGAGGAAAAATTGGAGAAGTCGTTTCTGCAGGTAAATTGCAGACTCCTGCTATTCTACGTACCCACGGCGGGCGTGTTCGCGCCATAGAATGCGGCGAGGTACATATTGATATCGCTTTTATCGGCGCCTCCAGCAGCGACGAATATGGTAACGCCAGTGGCAAGGGGGGCAAATCCAATTGCGGTGGTCTGGCTTACTCTGATGTTGATGCTCGATACGCCGACAAGGTTGTGGTTATTACCGATACGCTTGTGTCGTTTCCCAACAAGCCCAGTAGTATCAGCTGCGTTGATGTTGATTACGTCGTTGTGGTGGATCAGATTGGGAATCCTGATAAAATTGCCAGTGCCGCGGCACGTATTACCGATAACCCCCGCGATTTGCTCATTGCAGAAAATTGCGCTAAAATTATGAGATCTACTCCATATTTTAAAGACGGATTTTCATTTCAAACCGGTGTAGGCGGACCCTCTATTGCCACAACATTGTTTTTAAAAAAATATATGCAGGAACAGAATATTCGCATGGGATGGGTTGTGGGCGGCATCTCTACACCAATGGTGGAAATGCTGAAAGAGGGTTATATTCAAAACCTTGCCGATACACAGGACTTTGATGTGGGCTCGGTTCAATCGTTGGGTGTTACTCCTCACCATTTTGAAATTACCTGTTCAGAATATGCCAATCCAATGAATAAGGGTGCATTTATCAACAAACTTGATTTTGTAATATTGGCTGCGCTAGAAATTGATATTGATTTTAATGTTAATGTTGTAACTGGCTCGGATGGAATATTACGTGGCGCACCAGGTGGACACCCAGATACATCTTATGGCGCAAAGTGTACCATTATTGTGGCACCATTGGTACGTGGCAGAATTCCCACTGTTTGTGATAGTGTGGTAACCGTAACAACCCCGGGGGAATCGGTTGATATTCTTGTAACCGAATACGGTACTGCGGTTAATCCCAAAAGGCAAGACCTAATAGAAGCGCTTAATGCTGCCGAAATCCCACATGTTACTATTGAGCAATTGCGTGATAAGGCTTACTCTATGGTCGGCAAACCTGAGTCGGTGCAATTTTGCGATAATGTTGTGGCTATTTTAGAAGCACGGGACGGCACCTTGATTGATGTGGTACGCCAAATTAAGCCATACGCTTTTGACTAAAATATGTACACCTATTTTGGGGTGTTTTAAGTAGTTATCTTATTTGAAGTATCATTATTATTAAGTAATGGTGTTTAAACAACCAATAAAGCAAAACAGCGGCATGAGCCGCTGTTTTGCTTTATTGGTTAATTATATAATTCATAAAATTAAAAGATTTTGCTTGTCTGCAACAGGTAAAAGTAATTTGGCAAAAAATACTTAAAAAATTATTGTATTGCCCAACCAAAATCTTGCAGATGCCAATACAAATGATTTTATAGCCACGTTGCTTAGCACCTAAATAAAAACACCCCGGAGAGGGGTGTGATAAGTAATGAAATTATTAGAGCTGTTTATTTTTTTCGGCATCCATCTTGGGTTTCCACTCTTTAAAAGCTAGGACCAGCGGGATAAAAAAGCAGATAGGCGACATGAAAATACAATTCCAAAATTCTTTTTTGTACTCATTGTATTTCTGGCTTTGCATGATTACACCTCCATTCGCGCCCTATTATATGCTCAAAATTTGTCGAAAATTGTCGAAATAAGACTTCTTAATAAAAATTAATACTGGCTTAGAAATATGCATGATAAACAGATGAATTTATGGCTGAACTTAATTAAATTAACCAAAATGGAGTGATATTTATTTAAACAAAAGCGGCTAGGATGCATTACCTAGCCGCTTTTGTTTAATACCTTTATTCTTTAAATTTGCAGTTAAGCTTGGGCATTGTTTTCGTTACTCTGAAGGCTGGTTGCCCGCAGGCTTTCGGCAATTTGCATAATCTCGCCCAAAGAGGTAACATCCTTTGCTTGAAAAAGAAGCTTACCCTGTACATCTTTCGGCAAAGTATCAAAGTAATCCTGCAATCCGGGGATAGATTCAAAAAGGCTTTTATCCATAACAATGCTCCTTCTGCCGCTTTGTACCGGCAACAAAATAATAATTAAATAATATGGTAATATTATTGCGCAAAGTAGGCAGGAAATAACAACTTTGCTTGCTTTATGCAATTTTTTTTATTTTGACATGATGCTTAGGCTAAATTTTTTTAGCAAAGCAAAAAAGCTTCCTTGATACAGCAAGCTTCATCGCAAAGCCAAAATAAAAGCACACCTTTTTGCTTAGTATAAGCAAAAAGGTGTGAAAATACTCTTTGTGTTATGGAGCAGACCTTGGTTTGCAAAGCTGCATCCCTATATTTTTTGCCAAACGTGCCAAGGCAGATACTACCAATATACCCATAGCCAGAGAACCTGCAATGGCCAGTGTATGCAGCCCTGTTTCCAAAAAGGCTGCAGTGTCACCATTGATGCAGTGTTCCATGGTGTAAAAGATGCCGCCGCCGGGTACCATGGGCATTAGTGCTGCCAGCAAAAAAATGGTGGCAGGAGCTTTAAAACACCGCGCCATTATTTCAGCATAAATAGACATGGCAATGGTGGCCAAGAAGTAGCTGATGAGGTCGTTACCCTGTCCAATGGTAACCAGATAAACTGCCCAGCCAATGGCTCCACCAACAGAAGCAAAAAACAGATGGGATACTTTGCGCACATTAAAAATAAGACAAAAACCGGTGGAAGAAAGCCCTGCATAAATGCAAGGAAGCAAAAAATCTGAAAGCTGCATACTTATTTACACCCCCCAGATCATGCGTGCCGCAGTGATGGCCATACCTGCGCCAAGAGCGATGGCTGTACCAATGAGTAAAGCCTCTACCAGCCGAACAAGGCTTGCCACCAGATCACCGGCCATAACATCCCGCATACAGTTGGTAATCATCACACCGGGTACCAGCGTCATCAATGCACCAATGATAATTTTATCTGAATTATTACCCCAGCCAAGGTGTACTGTAGCCATGGCAATGGCAGCCAGTATCGCACTGGCAAGGATATTGCGGAAAAAAGTATTGGTTTCAAAGCGATTCATAAAGTGGATAGATATCCGAATGACTACACCGCACAGCGCAGCACAAAGTGCATCTGCCATGGTTCCGTTAAAAAACAGGGTAAAGAAGAAAGAGGTAATGGCAAAGGCAAATACTTGTGTACTTTCGGAATATACGGGGTTTTGCTCCAAGCGGCTTACCTCCAGCAAGGCCTGTTCGGGAGACGGCTTTTTTTGGCAGATGCTGCGGCATAGATCGTTAAGCTCATCTATGCGGCTAAGATTAACCCCCGGAGATTTTAAGTGTTTTATCTGGGTGTGGGGACGTCCCTCACCATCCACCAGTGTCACAATCAAAAGGGTGGGAATGGCAAATACCTGAGGATCGTCTACACTGTAGGCTGTTAAGACTCTTTCCACAGATTCCTCTACACGGTAAATTTCCGCACCGTTTTTCAGCAAGGCACAGCCAAGCTCTGTGGCAAGGCGCAGCAGCTTTTCATGTTCCACAATACAAGCTCCATTCTTAGGGCAATGCCGCACAATTTACTGCCTTTGTTCCGGCGTTTAAAATAATGCAAATATTGCCTCAGTTTACAATTTTACGGCTGCAGCAGCTTGGGCAATTGCCCGGTATAAGCTCGCAGGGCAGACGGCAGGGGATATATACTGCCAATCTCTTCCAAAGACGCCCACACAATATCTTCTGTAACATGGGGATAGGCTACCTCTACGCAGTAACCAATCATGTCCCACTCTACATGGGTAAAGATATGCTGGGCTTCCCCCAGATAGCTTATTGAAAGGGGGGCAAATCCCATTGCGATAACATGCCCTTCTGCATTATTGTTATTCAAATGCCCCTCAGCAAGAGGAAATTCCCACAGCCCAGCCAAAAGACCCTTGGCAGGCCGCAGATGCAAAGCGGCTTTACCCTTACAGGTCAGCAACAAAACAGTATATGTCTGCTTTTTTCGCTTTGCCTTGGGTGCCTTTTTGGGCAGCTGGGGTGCAGTGCCGCAGGCATATCCCACACAAAGCCCGTTCAGAGGACAGGTCAGGCAGAGGGGGGCTCCGTTGGGCAAACATACTGTTGCTCCCAGCTCCATCAGTGCCTGATTAAAGTCTCCGGCGCGGTTGGGGGGAATAATTGCCTTAATCATTCCCTCCCATTCCTTCTTTAAGGCTGGGGATAGGATATCTCGGTCATCATTGAGCAGCCTTGCAAAAACTCTAAGGACATTGCCGTCCACTGCGGGGGCAACTACGCCAAAAGCGATAGACGCAATGGCTCCGGCAGTATAGGCACCAATGCCCGGCAGCTTTTGTAAATGAGCCGGGTCAGAGGGCAGTATACCATCATACCGCTCCATCACCAAAATGGCGGCCTTTTGCAGGTTGCGCACCCGATTATAGTAGCCAAGGCCCTCCCAAAGCTTTAAAAGCTGCTGTTCGTCGGCACCGGCCAAGGCCTCTATGGTGGGTAATACGGCAACAAACCGTTCAAAGTAGGGCTTTCCTGCCTCTACTCTGGTCTGCTGAAGCATAATCTCCGAAATCCACACCCGGTAGGGAGCAGGGTCCTCACGCCAGGGCAGTACACGGGCATTTTTATCATACCATGCCAACAGCGGGTCTACCAGCTGCACCAAAGATTGGGGGTCCTGACTTAGTGACTGATTGCTCACAGCGATACCGTTACTGTCTTACCGGTGGGACAATAGGGGACGTATTCTACTCCGGTCATATCAAACATGCGCTTGGAGGCACGAACAGCATCGGAATCTGCATATTTGTCGCTAAGATAGACAATTTTACGGATGCCGCACTGAATAATTGCCTTGGCACACTCGTTGCAGGGAAACAATGTAACATAAACCCGGGCATTTTTCAGCGAGCCTCCGGCGTAGTTCAAAATTGCATTAAGCTCTGCATGGCAGACATAAGGATATTTGGTTTCTAAAGTATCTCCGCTGCGTCCCCAGGGCATTTCATCATCACAGCAGCCCGAGGGCATGCCGTTATAACCCATGGAAAGTATTTTATTTTCGTCACTGACGATACAGGCACCCACCTGTGTGCTGTCATCCTTGCTGCGCTGTGCCGAAAGCAGTGCTACGCCCATAAAATATTCATCCCAAGAGAGGTAATCGTTGCGTTTCATGCATTCATCTCCTTTTCTGTTTGTATTGTTAGCTAACCAGCAATAAAGTTCTTTTTATTATAAAACAAGTTTTTATTCAGTTTTTTATTGTACATATTTTTGGTGTTAAAATCAATGAGCTTTGTATGCCTTTGAGTGGTTTTTTAATTATTTTGTACCACTATTACTAAATATGTTAGGTGATGGAGTTTCTTTGCACATAAAAAACAAATAGTTTATAAGATTAGGTTTACCTACCATAAAAATGCTGGAAAAAGCAGCAAGCCATCAGCCTGCTGCCATATGGAGGCTAACACCAGAGAAGTCAAAAATTATCCGGGTTGTTCACTGGCATGAATGACAGTACCCAAAAATTGTGGCTGTTCTTGGGCAATAAGCCTGCCAAGGCAGTTGCCAATAGCTCGGGGATAAATAGGCAGGCTTTGAAGCTGTGAAACTTCCACCCATCTGCTTTCTTTTTGCCATAAGTCAGGCTGACAGGGTAAAACGGGGGCATCTTTTTCGGTGGCACACAAAAACACGTGGTAGCATTTGTGAGCGTAGTCCGGAAAACGCCGGCGCAGGTTGATGTCGCTGTATATTTCTTCATATAAAGCTAAAAAGCGTACCAAATGAACGCAGTAGCCGGTTTCTTCTGCACATTCCCGTATCAGTGCTTCCTCTAGGGATTCATATTGCAGTTGGCCTCCGCCGGGGAGGGTATAGTATTCTCCCATTCCTTCACGAAAGCAAAGATTAAGCAATATTTTGCCATCTTGTAATATCACAGCCTTAACAGTATTGCGGATTGACATGAAAAACCTTCTTTTATGTTTCTAATTAATGTAAATTAAATAGTAACGACAAATACGATTGAACCATCGTAAGCCGTGAGGGTGGTCACTCTTTGTCCCTAATGAAAAAGTGCCTCAAAAAGCTTTATTCAAATCTTTAAAAACCAAGTTAGGTATGGGTATGGATGCTCATGGGGAGACAAGCAAATAAAGGCACACCATGGAATAAAAACGTAGGGCGTCTTAACTTTGCGTAACTTTTAAAAATTGATAAAATATAGTTATGATTAAATGCGCTTTTCAATAAAGTTCAAAAAAGCATTTACCTGATTTTCTAAAAAAGGATAGCTAGTCTTTAATGCCAACTTACCTTTGCTGTCAACCTGATTTAAAGCATTTGGTATGGTTAGCCTAGGGGTATTCATTACATCCATGTTTAAGAAACTGATGAGTGTAACCAAATGGTCTTGGGCCAGCATTGTTCCGGACATGCCGGGAGAAATACCACTTATTGCGGCGGGCTTACCGGCAAGAACCTGTGGCTCGTTTTCGCTGATTGGACGTGACAACCAGTCAGTAAGATTCTTCAGGACGCCCGGAAAAAAATGATTGTATTCGGGCGTAAAGAACCAGATACCGTCTGCGGATTTTACTTGGTCCCGAACACGTTTTACAGAGTCGGGCGCAGGATATTCAATATCCTGATTCATGAATGGTACATCCCGATACTCAAGGAGCACAAAATCAGCCCGATCACCAATGAGTTCCTTTGCGGCTAATGCCAATTGGCGGTTCAAAGATTCTTCTCGCAGAGAACCCACAATAGCCAATATCTTTATTTTTTTCATTGTAATCAACTCCTTTAGAAATTTTAATATTAGTAAATGATTTTGCTCTGTAAAAAAGTGTCGCTTCGTAATTCGTCAAAAGCTTTGTTTAATTCTTCCTTTGTGTTCATTACAATTGGGCCTCCCCAGGCCACAGATTCACCCAGACGCACTGAGCTGATGAACAACACTTGGGAATGCTTATCTGATGCCTTTATTTCAACGTGGTCACCCGAGCTAAGTTTTACCGCTGTCTTTTCTTTTACAAGCTTTCCTCCAATATAGGAATCCCCCAAGAGGGTGAACATCATGACGGAACTTTCCTTCTTAGTGCTTATAGAAAAAGAGGCATTGGGGTTGAGGTGTAGGTCATAATAGTCCAGCGGAAGATAGTTGCCTACATACCCCTTTCTTCCTTCGTATTCACCTGCCAAAAGCCTCAGCTTACCGTTTTCTATTTCAATTTCTTCAATTTCAAAGTTTTTTATACTGTGATAAGCAGGGGGAACCATTTTATTCTTTGCGGGAAGATTGAGCCAAAGCTGTACCCCAAGCATTCTTTCGGATGCCGGGAGCTTCTCCTCGTGTAAAATACCAGACCCTGCCGTCATCCATTGCACTTCTCCATCGGCAATGGTATCTTCATTGCCAAGGCTGTCCCTATGTGTCATTTTTCCCCAATATACATAACTAATTGTTTCTATGCCCCGATGAGGGTGCATGGGAAATCCTGCTGTATAATCATCAGGATTTGTGCTGTCAAAGGAGTCCAGCATCAAAATCGGATCAAAATCACGAACCGTTTCGTTTCCCAACACTCTTACCAGGCTTACGCCTGCACCGTCCTGTGTTCTGTAGCCTGTAATTTGTTGCTGAACTTTTCTTTCCATACACTTACCCTCCTGTAATTTAAAAAATAACTTGCAGTTGATATAGCCTAATATAAAGGAAGTCAGCCAAAAAAGATGTACAGCTCGTGCTCTCCTTTACAAAAATACCCTTTATACTGTTTTTTTCCAATGAAGCCATAACTTTTTCAATTTGTTTATTGAGATACCAAGAAACATTTTTATCCATTATTCTGCCCTTTTTGTTCCTTATGATAATTTAATGCAATATTTGCCTAAATAGTTTATTTCTTCTCCAATAAGCAAACACACTCAACGTGCCAATCAAAGACCCACAAAGCTCCAGATAGCTATATCAGCGTAACTGTGGATTTTGGTGATGGTTATGGCATGATACCTTTAAACGGTTTTGATGCTGTTCGAAACAAAATCCCTCTTAATAGTATAGTTGAAAAGGCACAGGCATACAAGCCGAAACAAAGAATAACCTACAAGCTCATAAAAACTACGTTTCACTTCGGCAATATCATAAAAGTATATATTCTTGAAAAATACAGCTTCAAAGTCCACACCGCATAGGTCTGCCAATGTACGATGCTCCAAATGCGGTAGAAGAATTCAAGCACCCTAGAAAGCACCCCACTCCTATTCAAGTAGATGCTATTAAAGATGCTCTAACATATATTGAAGTGATATAAAATTAAACTTGGATATGAAAATTGCTTCTTGTTTTATAAGGGGCATTTTTTTATATGTACAAGTCAACTTTATGTTGGCTTATTTTTTACCTAAAATCAAAAGGGAGAACAAAACTAGAACGCAAAAGTAATTGCCATCGCTACGCAAAAAGCTAGCGGACGGTACAAATTAAGCTTTCCCAGAAAATACTTTGTATTTTTAAAATGCAAATTCACTAGTTACAACAGATTGTACCGCATTTACTCATGGTAACTTTCCTAGTGCATTTATGAGAATATAGTTGCGTTAATTGGACATACTAAGTTCTTTTAAGTTAATATATGGGAAGTTAAATGCTATTATTAAACAGAATAATATCAAGTTTGTTATTGTCACAAGAATGTAGGGATCTTGCCGCGGAGAAATTGAAAATGGGGTTAGAAACGCTTTGCAACACAGCGATACATTCATTGAATGGAAGATGGGAACTATTTATGTGTGAAACAGTATTAAGTCTTGTAGAACAACTAAAAGTCCAAGATGGACAAGTTGTAAGCAAAACATTAGCACAAAATGAGCATGTAAGTATTACGATTTTTGCATTCTCAATAGGTACCCA
>JAEYXR010000030.1 GCA_023431215.1 Bacillota bacterium | reverse complement strand
GGGGTGACAATATCAACAACAGTCTCCAATTCCCCCAGTTCAGCGGCCATTGCGGGAACACACAGCATCATACATAATGCCAGTGTCAATATGATTTTACACATTGATTTCATCAAAATTGCACCTCCTTACACAATTCCAACAATCTTGAACCAGGTAAAAGATGCTACCAGCATAACGGCCCATTTGGCCAGCAAAGTTGCAACACCGTATACCATTTCTTCCATAACATTAAATCTGCCGGTGCTGTAGTATGTAAGATTAACCTTGCTGTGGGGTGGCAGAGTAATGGTATCGCAAATCATGAAAGATGCGGGCAGCGCCAAAGCAACGGGATTAAACCCGGTGACCTGCGCAATAGAAATGATGGTGGGAATAAGAATAATGGTACGCACAGTTTTGCTGGTAAACACAAAGTGAGAAAAACTGGCGATAAAGATAATAACAGCATACAGGGTAAAGAAACTCATGTTCTCTACACCCAGCTTATCAAAAATACTGTTTAGTACCCAGGAGGCAACACCGGTCTCATCAAGCGCTAAGCCGCCTGCATAAGCACCGCAGCTAAAAATCATCAAATTCCAGGGAATCTTGGCTTCTTTCCAATCCAATATACCAAAATGGGGCATCAGGAATATGGCAGCAGATAAAATAGCCACTACCACCAGGCTAATTTCAAAGCCGAACATTGCTACGTGATGTCCGTCCGTGGACCAAAGGAAAATGGTAAGCAGGAAGATGATAAGTGCGCGTTTTTCCAAACCACTCATTTTGCCAAGCTCTTTGTACTGATCATCCAAAGCCTTGAGTTTTTCGGCAGATGCATTTCGGTTACTGGTTGGAAACATTACTTTGCCGATAAAATAACTGGCAACCAGAGTAACCAACGTCACCGGTGCAGCGGCAAGAAACCAGTCCATCCAAGAAATATCGGTGCCGGTAAGGTCTTTGATAAAGCTGATAGCCAAAATTTGTGAGGATGTTGCGGTAACAATAGCACCGGTAGAGAGATTATTGGCTTGAATACCCTGTAGTGCAAGCAGTTTTCCAAAATTTCGATCTTCTTTGGTTGCGCTACCTACCTCAAAAACCTCCATAATCAGCATGACAATAGGCAGCAGCATTACTGCACGTGCCGTGGTGGACGGAACTACAAACGCAATGAGGAAGTTGGTAACCATTAAAACTATCAGCACTGCATTTGTACTTTTACCCAGCTTGGTAATTAAAAACAGAGCAAGCCGCTTGGCAAGTCCGCTTTTTTCCATACCGGAGGCAATGACAAACGCCGCTACCATTAACCATATTACCTCATAACCAAACACACCCAAGGTATTGGCTTCTGTCCATGCACCGGTTAAAGGCAGTAGAATTAACACAATTAAAGAGGTTACATAGTTGGGAATACCATTGCTGACCCATAAAATAAGAGCAAACGCAAAAATACCCATTGCCATTTTTCCGGTATAACTTAATCCCGCGGGGGTTTGCATTGTCCAAATTAGGGTAAGCGCCAGCAGGGCCAGTGGAAGTCCGAAATAAGCCATGCGAATTTCAAAAGCACTCTTTTGCTTTTTGACTTTTTTGGTTTCAACGCTCAAGCCAAACACTCCTTCAAGATTTAATTTTGCATAGTTGCCGAAACACTATCGTTAACGATTTGTTAATACCATTGTAATGGCTTATTTAATAAAAATCCAATCAACATTATTTATCCCTTTGAATAACAATTCTTTATAACACCTAAAAAGCTCTGAATTCATAAATAATCTTTATGGATATACTCACTTATTTTTAGAAAAGAGCCAAATATATGTGGATTTTAGCTATTTTTTCTATTAAAATGATATTATCATCTGTTATGAAAGGAACTAAAGCTGACATGGATATTGAGGAGTTGGAGACTTTTTTGGCTGTAGAAAGGTATCATAGCTTTACAAAAGCCGCAGAGGAGTTGTTTTGTACTCAAGCTGCCATCTCCATGCGTATAAAAAGATTGGAAAACAGTCTGGAGACACCTTTGTTTGTGCGTAAAAGTCGAACCGTTGAGCTTACGCATCAAGGCGAAATTTTTCTTCCCTATGCCCTTCAGATAGTCAATACTTCTAAAAGCGCGCGAGAGCACCTGTTGCAGGACCAGCTCATGGAAGAAAGTGAGATTCATATCACCTGTTCCAGCACTCCGGGAACCTATATTATCCCATCCATGATGTATCTTTTCCGCCAAAAGCATCCCTACATAACAGTGCTTAATCATGTTCAATATACACGTAACGTGATTGCTGCCGTGTTGGATAACCTATATCCCTTGGGCATTGTTTCTCAGCCTGCACAGGTAGATACCGGCGAATTGCTGTGTGAACCTTTAATGGATGACCCTTTGGTAATTGTGGTAAACCCCCATCACCCATGGGCAAAAACCCCGGGCATTGAGCTTAAACAGCTGGCCAAAGAGACCTTTTTAATTTCTAACCCCAACACTTCTATGGTGGGATATTTGGAGCACAAGGGCGATTTTACCTTTAACCCCGCAAAGCTTTATGTTGCCGGAAATCTGGAAGCAATAAAGCGCAGCATTTACAGCAGTCAGGGTATTTCTGTTATGTCGGAATATGCCGTTCGACAAGAACTGGATTTAGGACTGCTGTGCAGAGTACCTATTCTTTCAGGGACAGTTTTATCCCGTCAAATTTATTCTCTGCGCCGCTACGACCAGGAGCTTAAGCTTTCTACTCGCCTGTTCTTACAATTTGTAAGGGAAAGCACTGCTCAGGGAGTAGTCAACCCTGCATAACAAAAGGTCCTCAGATGCGGTTAAACTGCTTCTGGGGACCTTTTGCACGCCTGATAGGCTGATTGTTACCCAATGAAGGGTTTTCAAAAATTGCGTTATTTTCTTTTTCCACACTGTTTATACAACTGGAAATAAGGCATTAGAAATGGTATAATGGCAAACAGCCTGTCTTTATTAAAGGAGACCGTATGAGTATTTTAAATGTCAGCCATGTAAGTCATGGCTTTGGTGGACGGCAAATTTTGTCGGACGCTTCTTTTCGCTTATTAAAAGGTGACCATATTGGCTTAGTTGGCGCCAATGGTGAGGGTAAAACCACATTTTTGGATATTATCACCGGAAAACGCCAACCTGATGAAGGTGAAGTGTCTTGGTGCAGACATATTACCACCGGATACCTTGACCAATACAGCAGCCTGCAAAAAGGCATGACAATACGAGATGTATTGCGTTCTGCCTTTGCCCATATGTTTACCATGGAGCAGGAAATTTTGGATTTATATAACAAAATGGGAGACTGCCCACCGGAAGAACTGGATAGCCTGATGGAAGACGTGGGAGAACTGCAGGAAATCTTAGAGCACAGCGGTTTTTACACCCTGGATTCTAAAATTGAAGAATATGCAAACGGCCTGGGTTTGGGTGAAATAGGCCTGGACCGAGATGTATCAGAGCTTTCGGGTGGTCAAAGAGCAAAGGTTTTATTGACAAAGCTTTTGCTGGAAAACCCCATGATTTTAATTTTGGACGAGCCCACCAACTTTTTGGATGAAAATCACATCGCCTGGTTGCAGCGCTTCTTAGAGAATTATGAAAACGCTTTTATCTTGGTTTCTCATGATATTACTTTTTTAAACAGCGTGGTTAATGTCATTTATCATGTTGAGAATGCAACCTTAACTCGATATACAGGCAATTACGAACAGTTTATAACCCTTTATGAGGTAAAAAAGCGCCAGATTGAGCAGGCTTACGAAAAGCAGCAAAAGGAAATTGCTCAACTGGAGGACTTTGTGGCAAGAAACAAAGCTCGTGTGGCTACTGCAAATATGGCAAAGAGCCGTCAAAAAAAGCTGGACAAGATGGAAATCATTGAACTAAGCAAAGAAAAAGTGAAGCCTGTTTTTGCGTTCTCCCCTGCCCGCACACCCGGACGGGAGGTTATTGTTGCCAAGGATTTGGTGCTGGGCTATAATGAGCCTTTGACAAGACCTGTAAATGTGGTGGTAGAGCGCAACCAGAAAATTGCAATTAAGGGTGTAAACGGGTTGGGCAAATCTACCCTTCTTAAAACACTTCTTGGCCTCATTCCCCCGGTTTCCGGCACAATAGAACACGATCAGTTTATTGAAGTTGGCTATTTTGAACAGGAAGAACGTGGCAATGATCTAACAGCCATGGAAGAAGTTTGGCAGGCATTCCCCAGCTTAAGCAACGGAGAGGTAAGGGCTGCACTTGCCAAATGTGGACTTACCAATGAGCATATCACCACACAAATGCGTGTTTTATCCGGTGGTGAAAATGCCAAAGTGCGTCTGTGCAAACTGATGTTGCGCACTGTTAATATCCTGGTTCTGGATGAACCTACCAATCATCTGGACATTTACGCCAAGGAAGCCCTAAAAGAAGCGCTCCAGGCTTACAAAGGCACTGTACTGCTGGTAAGCCACGAACCGGAATTCTATCAGGACATTGTTTCTACTATTTGGAACGTGGAGGACTGGACCACTAAAATTATTTAGTCAACATAATAAAAATCACCCCTGTTCTTGCATCAAAGAACGGGGGTGATTTTTATTAATTCACATTAGCCAAGCAAAGCAGGCAGAGCCTGAGACAGTGCAGGAACAGCCCATGTGATAATAGCCATAATTGTTACTGTACCGATAACATATAGTGTATCGGGGAACGCTTCGTCAACTTTCATTCCCAATACACGACAAGACGTAAACAAGTTAACAGACAGCGGCGGTGTCAGAGAACCAACCATTAGGTTCATTAGCATGGCCACACCAAAGTGAATGGGTTCAATACCCAAAGAGGTAGCAATGGGCAACAGGATTGGAGTAACTAAAATAATGATACAGATGGTTTCCATGAATGTACCCAGGAATAGCAGCAGCAAGAACATAAATGCCAGAATGAGGATGGTAGAGTTAGTGATTCCCATCAGCCACTCTGCAAACAGAGTAGGAACCTTCTGGGTGGACATAATCCAGCCAAAGGGTGTTGCACAGGAAATAATAAGCATAATGACGCCACTGGTTACCACGCTGTCTGCCGCAACCCTAAAAAAGTCTTTAAAAGTGAGCTCACGGTAAACAAACACAGCCAGAATAAAAGAATAGATAACCGCAGTAACAGCAGCCTCGGTGGCGGTGCAAAGTCCGGAAAAAACGCCGCCCAAAACGCAAACAGGCATCAACAAAGGAAGAATGGCATCCAAAGTGATATGAATACGCTCTTTCATGGTGTAAACGTGAGTATCTTTCTCTTCCTTTTTGCTGCGTCTGACGGCAAAAAAGCAGTTAAGAGCAATGAGCGCACCAATGGTCAGTAGACCAGGAATTACGCCAGCCAGGAACATATCTCCAATGGATACGCTGGCAGATTGTGCATATACCACCATGACAATGCTTGGTGGTATGATACAGGCCATAGTACCACCGGCTGCAATTAAACCGGCAGTCAGGCCCTTGGGGTATCCCTGATCCAGCATTTCTGGTCCGATAATTTTGCCGATAGCAGCAGCACTTGCCACACCGGAGCCAGAAACTGCACCAAAGAAACCACAGGCGGCCATTGCAGTGGCACCCAGTCCGCCGGGGACGCGTCGCAGCAGCATATTGGCAAATTTCATCAATCTGGGGGTGCTTCCGTAAACCATCAATGCACCTGCAAAAATAAACATGGGCATTGCCAGCATATTAAAAGAGCGTGCACCGCTAGCCATACGCTGAATAATGATGTCAAGAGGAGGATTACCATTGATCAGCAACAAAGACATACAGCTGATGCCAATAGAAAACGCAACAGGAACACCGATTATCAGGCAGACACCCAATACAACGAACAGGCAGATCAAACCTAAACTCATTTGCTCAGCTCCTCCTCAAACGCAAGTGTGTCAATCCCTCTGAATTTTTGAATATCCAGATAAAGATGTACTATGTAAAATAAAATCATCAAGCCACAGCCAAGCAGAATTGCAAAATAGTTAATGGCCATGGGTAGCTTTAAAGCAGGAGTAAAGATGGTAAGATTTTTACCAAACAGTTTAACCGCAAACCGGCAAACTACAGCCAAAAATCCAATACAAATAATATTATCCAATACTTCAAAGAATAAAAAGCCTTTGGGGGGGAGCTTGCGGATAAAAAAGTCGATGCGGGTGTTGCTGTTGTTAATGGTAGCCATGGCAGCACCCAAGAAGGTAACAAACACCATAGCCATACCCGCAACCTCTTCTACCCAGGTAAAGGATTGGTCAAAGAAGTTACGGTTTACAACCTGCATGGTCACAATGATAGTCAGCATACAAATCATAACGCAGCTAATAACCCGTAAACCAAATTTGACTCCATTCAAAGTTTTAATAAGCACAATACCTCTCCTTTTGTGGCAGCAAAGATTAATTTGCAAAAAACCTTTGGTAGATACACTGAGTTTTCCTTAAAGAAATGCTTAAGGAAAACTCAGTGTTACATTTTTGTTGCACAACCCATAAGGGTCTGCTACAAATGTTTATTTGTTGAAGGAAGTTGCAAGGTCAATCCAATACTGGCCACGCTCGTAGGTGTCAGCATATTTCTGCCAGACAGGAGCCATTTTCTCTTGGAAAGCATCGGCATTGATCTCGTTGATTTCGATATCACCGGACTCTTGCAGAAGTTTCATAAACTTGGCTTCGTCGTTTTCTACCAAGTCAACCTGGCGTGCGTTGTCAGCTTCTTCTACCAGGATGGTCTGATATTCTGCAGGCAGGCTGTTGAACCAATCCATGTTGCAGACCAGAGGAGCAGCATCATACATATGGCCAGTAAGGGACAGGTACTTCTGAACATCCTGCAGAGAGGAGGTGTAGATGTTTGCCAGGGGGTTTTCCTGACCATTGATGGTGCCGTTTTGCAAACCGGTGTAAACATCAGAGAAAGCCATGATAACAACAGAAGCATCCAGAGCCTCATACATAGCAACCTTCATGCTGTTTTCGTTGGTGCGGAACTTAATACCCTTAGTGTCCTCGGGGTTAACAATAGGACGGGTGTTGTTGGTCATGTGACGGTAGCCGGATTCCCAGATGGACAAAACTTTGCAGCCGGTGGGCTCAATGAGCTCTTTTGCAAATTCTTCACCAAACTGGCCACCCCATGCTTCACGGGCACTCTCCAGGCTGGTGAAAAGGAAAGGCAGCAGTGCAACGTTAACTTCAGGATTCATACCTTCCCAGTTAGCAGCACCCATCTGCATGCAGGCCTCTACAGTACCGGTGGTTACCTGCTCCAGCAGATCAATCTCGCCGCCCAGTGCAGAGTCGGTGAAAATTTCAACCTGAACACCACCGTTGGTGCGCTCTTCCACAGCCTTTTCAAAGCTCTGTAAAGCAATGGTAGAAGGGTTGGTTGCAGACATTGCAGAACCGATGTTCATGGTGTAAACCTTAGCGGGAGTTTCGCTGGATGCGCCTTCAGATGCAGCAGAACCACTGCTGGATGCTGCTGGTGCGCTGGAATTACCACCGCATGCGGCGAGGCTGGCAGTCATAATACCTGCCAACAGAAGTGCAAGAATCTTTTTCATTTTTGTTCCTCCTTGAACTTGCCCTGCAAGTAACAGGGACTTCTCTTCTTTTTTACAATAAACAGCACTCTGCTGCAATTGCCATTTAAAATTTTTAGGTAAATCTAAAAAATATTTAGGTAAATATTACACAAAATAGCCATTGCTTTTTCCCAGCTTTAAAAATCAAGTCTTATAAGGCTCAATCATCCGCTCCAATTGAGTGATTTTTTTACGAGAAGCTTCATCTGTTGCATAATCCTCACAAGCACGCGACAAGTGACGAATAACAGCATTTATCAAACGCTGGGTATCCAGCGCCTCGATTGCTGCAGTTATTTCATCATGTTCTTTTAGATTGCTTTCCAGAGTGCTATATTTTAGCGGGGTATGGCTACTGCTTAAATATGTAAAATAAGTTAGTTTATTGGTATCTAATCCTTTATACATTTCATACAGCTTTTCATTCCCACAGAAATTCATATAGCAACGATGAAATCTGGTTTCGTTTTTAACCCAATCTTGATAAACCAAATTCTCTTTATCCGCAATGAGTTTTCTCATGATTTCCAAAATTTCTTTCATTTCCTCAACCATCTGCGGATATACTCTTGCAGCCTCAATGATTTCATTGGCACAAAAAATTTCGCACATTAAGCGAATCTGCAGGCTTTCAATAAGATCGCTGTTTGTAAAGGTCCGTACTACCATGCTTCGACGGGGAGGCGCCTCTACATAACCCTCTGCAATCAAACGATTTAGTGCATCCTTAACAGGAGTATGGCTTACACCAAACTCCTCTGAAAGCTCCCGCACAATCAGCTTCTTCCCTGCTTCATACTTTCCTGTATAAATATTGTTGCGTATTTTGTCTGCTACAACATCTACCAAAGAAGTATTCACAAAACTGCTTAGGTCGTGCTCTGTGTCAATGTTGAACATTGTTACTTTCTTTTTGCTGGAATCAAAATCCATAATACACACCCAAATTTACCTAAAAATTTCAATATTGTTATCATAGCAAACTTTAAAATAGCGCGCAAGCGACTTTTTAAACAATAAAAAGGTAAAATTTTCTACAAATATTTCACTTTTTTGTAATAAAATTAAATAAATGGTAATGTTGTTTATTTTCTTCTACTATTTTTAGTTATTTTGTTACTTGCCAAAATCTGGTCTATTTATTATGATAAATATAAATTTACCTAAAAATTTTAAATTGAATAAGAAAGGAATCTTATCATGCAAGCAGATAAAGACCTATCTGTCTTTATAGATATTTGTCATTTAATACAAGCGAAGGGTCTGGTCAGTGGGTCCGGAGGTAACGTTAGTATGCGTGTAGGCAATGAAATTGTTATTACGCCTTCCGGAAAAAGCTTAGAAATGATAAAGCTTGAAGACCTTGTTTTTTTATCTAAGGACGGGAGCTTTCATTGTGCTAATGGTCATGTTCCATCTAAGGAATGGCAAATGCACTTAAATTGTTATGAGAGAGCGGATGTCAACGCTGTTATTCATGTACACAGCACCTATGCCGTTGCTGCCGCCTGTATGGCAGATTTGGATTATGCCTGTGCCATTCCTGTCTATACCCCGGGTTATGCCATCCGTGTGGGCAGCCTGCCGGTTATTCCCTATATCATGCCCGGTTCTAAGGAACTTGCTGATGCAGTAGCTAATGTTATTGCCAAGCGAAATTCGGTAATGATGGCAAACCATGGTGTATTGGCTGTGGGTACTGGCATTCAGTCTACCCTTAATGTAATTGAAGAAATTGAAGATGAAGTAAAACTACATTTTATTTTAAATGGCCGGGGTAATCCATTGACTAAGGAACAGCAAAAACAGCTTTTTAGTCCTAACGGTTATGGAAAATAACGCTGCACCACTACTTTATACCATATATAGACTATATTAGGAGGATCAAACCCCAAGATGGTATCAAAAAATGAAAAGTTGCTATTGGGTATAGATATTGGAACAACCGGTACAAAATGTGCCATCTATAACCAAAAAGGCGACATAGTTGCTCATGCATATCAGGAATATGCTATGATTCATCCACAGGAGCTTTGGACAGAGCAGGACCCTAACCGTTGGTGGAACGCCGTACAGGTTAACCTGAAAGATTGCTTTACTAACCAGGGTATTAATAGCAGTCAAATTGCTTCTATTGGTCTTAGCTGCACCAACGCTTTGACACTGGTGGACGAAAACGGTAATCCTGTTTATAATGCTATTGGTCATCATGATCTGCGTGCAGACCCGCAGGTGGCATGGCTGAAAGAACATGTAGGCGAGGATTTGGTTTTCCGTGTTACCGCCAACAAGCTGGATAAAGGCACCTTTTGCCTCCCTTCTTTGCGCTGGCTTATTGACAACCGCCCCGAGTTGGTAGAAAAGGCACATAAATTTTTGATGCCCAGCGGATTTATTGTACACAAGCTGACCGGAAAATTCTCTATTAACCGCCCCCGTACCAGCCTAACCTCAATGGCAGATATTCTTACCGGGGAATGGTCAAAAGAGATCATAGAAAAGGCACAGGTGCCCGCTCGACTGCTTCCAAAGCCATACAGCTCCTGTGATATTGTAGGCACAGTAACCAAGGAAGCAGCTGCGCTTACCGGTTTAATGGAAGGTACCCCTGTTTCTGCAGGCTGCCTGGATACTGCAGTATCCACCGTAGGTGCCGGTGCAATTGAAGCCGGAGACATGGCCTTGACACTGGGCAGCAGCGGGCGTGTCTGCTATATCAGTGATGAGCCAATCTATGATAAGCGGCTGCTTAACTGCCGAAGCCCCTTTGATGGCAGATATATTATTATTCAGTCTACCGACAATGCAGGTATCTCCTTGCGCTGGTTTAGAGATGTATTTGGTAAGGTGGCAGAACAGGAAGCCAAAAAAGCAGGTAAGCCACTGTACCAGTATATGGATGAACTGGCAAAGGCATCTCCTGCCGGTGCCGGCGGGCTGCTTTACTTGCCATACCTCTCAGGAGAAAAAGCACCTATTTGGAATTCCAAGGCCAGAGGCGTATTTTTTAATATGGGCCTGGGAACCGGATACGGCGACTTTTTAAGAGCAGTGATGGAAGGCGTCGCCTTCTCTATGCGTGACTGTATCAGCATCATGCCGGGAGCCAACGACCAGACAAAAGCTATCCCCATTGGCGGTGGTGTTGCAAACAGCCGCATTTGGTGCCAAATTTTTGCCGATGTCCTAAACCATCCTGTCGTTCAGCTAAAGTCTAACGAAACCGAAACACTGGGAGATATGATTATTGCTGCTCAATGTGTGAATATAAATGAAGTTCCCCAAGAGTTTGGTCGAAAAATGGCTCACACCGGAACCACTATTTATCCCAACCCTGAAAATATTGAGATATATAACAAGCAATTCGATAAATACAAAAAGCTATATAGTGCCGTCGCAGATCTATACTAACATCACTTCTCTTTGTTGTCTCGTATATTCTGATAAAAAGCTACAGCCTGGGCAGAGTACCTACTCTTGCCCGGGCTGTAGCTTTTTATTACATACATCTAGCAGTGTTAATAGCCATGTGCCTCTTCTTTTTTCAGTATTTTAACAATCCTACTGGTTCCAAGCCTTGACGCACCCAGCTCAATAAACCTTTTTGCATCATCCAGCGAGCTGATACCACCAGCAGCTTTAATTTTAACATCTTTACCAACATTTGCGGCAAAAAGTGCAACATCATCAAAGGTAGCACCGCCACTGGAAAAACCGGTGGATGTTTTAATAAAGTCTGCTCCGGAGCGGGTTACTACTTTACACATTTCAATCTTCTCTTCTTCGGTCAGCAAACATGTTTCAATAATAACCTTTAATACATGGTTTCCGCATACCTTTTTAATTTCAGAAATTTCCTTTTCCTGCTCATCAAAAAGTCCGTCTTTAATCCAGCCTAAATTTGCAACCATATCCACTTCATCAGCGCCGTTTTCTATGGCGTCTCGTGCTTCAAACACCTTGGCAGCAGTGGTGGAGTAACCGTTTGGGAATCCAATAACAGTGCAAAGAGCCAGCCGGTCCCCAACATATTCCTTTGCACGTCGAATAAAGCTTGCGGGAATACACACAGATGCCACACCGTATTTTATTCCGTCATCACAAATCTGCCGTATTTCTTCCCAGGTGGCAGTTTGGCTAAGCAAGGTATGATCTACCTTTGATAAAATCTCTTTATAATCCATTAATTCCCCACTCCTATTCAAACAGATATATTGTGTACCCATACTAAAAGAGTTTTGTCAATTATCTTTGTGACAAGCATCTTATTTTAGCAATTTATAATACTCATTATAATGCCGGTACACAAAGTGGTCAAGCTGTCTGGATATGCATAAGTCAGTACCAAAGTTTTAATCTGTTTTATTTTCATAATAAAACTAAAGTGTTGCAGCATAAAAACACACAAGACCTGCTGTTTTAAGTGTTTATTGTTAATACCCCACAGCAATTGTCTCCCCTAGAAGAGTGTCTTGCTGTTCTTCTTCTACATAGCCTACACCTTCCATTCCCACTAGTCTCTCTTGAGCAACGGCCAGCATCAGCTTAATACGATTTTCTTGATTTACTTTTGTTGCTCCCGGGTCATAGTCAATGGGGGTAATGTTAGCCATTGGATACAATGCTCGGATTTTATTGATCATGCCTTTGCCAACAATGTGATTGGGGAGGCATCCAAAAGGCTGTGCGCAAACAATATTTTCATATCCGCTTTGCACCAACTCAATCATTTCTGCCGTAAGCAGCCACCCCTCCCCCATTTTTGCACCATGAGAAATAATACCCTCCGACTTATGTATCAGTTCTTTAAAGGGAACAGGGGCATAAAAACCGGCCTTTTTCATGGCTTCAAGCATTTTACGCTCAATGCAATCCAGATAATTTAGTATCAAATCTGACACGTTTTTTTTCAGCCTCATACCGCCATATAAGCGATAGTCATTCCCTTGGTTAAAAACACAATATTGACAAAAGCCCAGAAGTCCCGGCAAATTTACTTCACAACCCTGGCTTTCTAAAAATCTTTGCAAATTATTATTTCCAAGAGGGCTGTATTTTACGTAAATTTCCCCTACTACACCTACCTTAATTTTAGTTATATTTTTTTTGGGAATGTCAGAAAAATCCTGAGCGATGGCAGTAAATAATCCAGTCATTGCTTTTATGGAATAACCCTTACCTTTGCTGAAAAGGTCTCCAATACGGCTAATCCAACTTTCAATCAGTCTATCCGCCTGACCGCATATGTTTTCATATGGAGCCACCTGGTTGCGCAAAGCAGTTAGCAGATCACCATAAAAAACACACGAAACAAGTCGTTGCATCTGCGGAAAAGTTAACTTAAAGCCACTGTTTTGTTCTA
>JAEYXR010000023.1 GCA_023431215.1 Bacillota bacterium | reverse complement strand
TGGATTCTTTACGACGTAGCAAACTCCGCATTTACCATGCTCATTTCTACCACCATTCCCATTTACTTTGCCCAGCTGGTGGAGCAAGCCGGCTATTCGCCTGCCTCTGCCACGGCTCTTTGGGGCGGTGTAACGGCGGCAGCGGTGCTGATTTTGGCCGTTCTTTCCCCCATTCTGGGTGCCGTTGCAGACTACCAGGGGATGAAGAAAAAAATGTTTGCCGCTTTTTTAATCATGGGTCTTGTTGGCGCGGTGATGCTGGCCACAGTAGGCAGCTGGATGGCATTTTTAGCCGTATTTGTTGTTGCCCGGGTGGGGTACAGCGCCTGCAATGTGTTTTATGACTCTATGCTCACCGATGTCACCACCGACGAACGCATGGATCAATTATCCTCTCTCGGCTATGCCTGGGGATATATTGGCAGCTGTATCCCTTTTATCATTGGTATTGCTATTTTGTTTACCGGCAACTTTTCAGCCAATGCCTTTCGCTTGTCTTTTCTCATTACCGCATTGTGGTGGCTGGTACTTACCATTCCTCTGCTGCGTAATGTAACACAGCGATATGGTCTGGCAGACCGCAGAGACAAGGTTACCCATGCTTTTCATCGTTTGGGAATTACCTTTGGCAAAATCCGCAAAGACAAAAAGCTTCTCTTTTTTATCCTTGGGTATTTTTGTTACATAGACGGCGTATATACCATTATCTCCATGGCCACCACCTACGGCAATGAGGTGGGAATTGACTCGGTACAGATGATACTGGCCCTGCTTCTTACCCAATTTGTTGCTTTTCCCTGCGCCATCGGCAGCGGAATGCTGGCCAAACGCTTTGGCTCGCTGAAAGTGGTCAAGGTGTTTATCTGGATGTATATGGGCATCTGCCTCTTTGGCTATCAGCTGGACAAAGCCTGGGAGTTTTGGGTGCTGGCGGTGCTGGTAGGCATCTGCCAGGGCGGCATTCAGGCACTTTCCAGATCCTATTTCGGTCAGATTATCCCCAAGGAGGAATCCAACGAGTATTTTGGGTTCTTTGATATCTTTGGTAAGTTTGCCGACTTTTTGGGGCCCCTTATCATCAGCATCTGCGCTACCTTGTTCGGTACCTCCAACTATGGTATTCTGGCTTTGGTGGTGCTGTTTTTGGCGGGCTGGATTTTGCTTCGCAGGTCAGAAAAAGCATAATACAAAAAAATGCACAACAATTTTAACGCAAGCTCTTGCCGCTTAAAACGCGGTATAACCTTTGTATAATAAAGGAGAATTTGCCATGAAGTATTGTTTTAACTGCAACGAAGAATTTAGCACCATGGAGGATTTTTGCCCTGTTTGCGGAGAAGATTTGAGTGATGAGAATGAGGACGACACCATGATGGATACCCTTTCTGCCTTTACCCTGCTGGATATTTTGGATGATAACTAACACTTGTTATTTATAAAAATCCAAGAAAAGGAGCTTTATTGATGAACGAACTTTATTTGTTAGAACCCACTCCGGAGATGGAAGCTGCCGCCATGGCTTACCGGCAGGAATATCTGGATTGCGGCGAACCACACATCAATGGTAGCTGCGGCTTTTCTCATTTTTCCAACTACCGGCAGTGGCTTGAGCGAGTGAATAATGCCCACAAAAGAGAAACCTCCTGGATTGGCCTGCCTGCCACCACCTACTTTTCCCTACGCAAAAGTGATGATAAAATTATCGGAACCATTCAGCTACGCCACGAACTGAATGAAGAATTTTCTAAACGCGGCGGGCATATTGGCTATGCTGTACGACCATCTGAGCGCGGCCAGGGCTATGGTTCACAGCAGCTGGCACTGGTGCTGGATGCTGCCAAGTCCTTGGGGCTTTGCCGTGTCATGATTTCCTGTGGGCAGGATAATCCTGCGTCTGCCAAAACAGCCCTTAAAAACGGCGCAACCCTTACCTGGGAGGGCTGGGACGAGGAGGATGGCAACATTCAGATTTACTGGATTGAACTTTAATAAGAGCTCTTTTGATTATTAAAACAGAAAAGAGGTGTCATTGCTACTGGCAATAACACCTCTTTTTGTTTATCAACAGGGATATTTACATTAAAACTCCAAACGGGCATTGATATAAGAAACCAGTTCACCGATGGGCAAACGAACCTGCTCCATAGTATCACGGTCACGAACAGTGACGCAACCGTCGTTTTCAGACTCAAAGTCGTAGGTGATGCACAGGGGAGTACCGATTTCATCCTGTCGGCGGTAGCGCTTGCCAATGGCACCTGCGCTGTCAAAGTCCACCATAAAGTGCTTGGCAAGCTCTGCCTGAATTTTTTCTGCGGGCTCGCTAAGCTTCTTGGAAAGAGGCAGAATGGCAGCCTTAAAGGGAGCCAAAGCAGGATGCAGGCGCATCACTACGCGGGTATCTCCGCCTTCTAGCACTTCTTCGTCGTAAGCGTCGCACAAAAATGCCAGGGTCACACGGTCAGCACCCAGAGAAGGCTCAATAACATAGGGAATATACTTTTCGTTGGTTTCGGGGTCAAAGTATTCCAGGCTCTTGCCGGAATGCTTCTGGTGCTGGGTAAGGTCGTAGTCGGTGCGGTCGGCAATGCCCCACAGCTCACCACGGCCAAAGGGGAAGTCGTACTCAAAGTCTGTAGTAGCCTTGGAGTAGAAGGAAAGCTCCTCGGGGTCATGATCACGCAGGTGCAGATGCTCGTCCTTCATGCCCAGGTTCAGCAGCCACTGGTGGCAGTAATCCTTCCAGTAGGCAAACCACTCCAAATCGGTGCCGGGCTTGCAGAAAAATTCCAGCTCCATCTGTTCAAACTCGCGGATACGGAAAATAAAGTTTCCGGGAGTTATCTCGTTACGGAAGGACTTACCGATTTGGGCCACACCAAAGGGCACCTTTTTGCGGGTGGTGCGCTGAATGTTGGCAAAGTTGACAAAGATACCCTGGGCCGTCTCAGGGCGCAGATAAATCTGGTTTTTGCTGTCCTCGGTAATACCCTGAAAGGTTTTAAACATCAGGTTAAAGCTGCGGATATCGGTAAAGTTTGTGCTGCCGCAGTCGGGGCATTTAATGCCCTTTTCGGTAACAAAGGCACGCATACGCTCAAACTCCCAGCCTTCGGGAGAAATACCTTCCTGATCCTCAATAAGCTTATCTGCACGGTGACGGGTTTTGCAGTCCTTGCAGTCCATCAAAGGGTCAGAAAATCCGCCAACGTGGCCGGAAGCTACCCATACCTGGGGGTTCATCAAAATAGCGCTGTCCAAACCTACGTTGTAGGGGCTTTCCTGAACAAACTTCTTCCACCAGGCGCGCTTAATGTTGTTTTTAAACTCCACACCCAAGGGTCCAAAGTCCCAAGAGTTGGCAAGACCGCCATAGATCTCCGAACCGGAGTAAACAAAACCTCTGTTTTTACAAAGGTTTACAATGGTATCCATTGATTTGTCGGCGTGATTCATAACCGTTCCTCCATGCTTTTTGATAACTAACCATTATTTTATCTTTAGTACAAGATAAAGTCAAGGCGGCATTGACAATAGCAGGTAAAATAGTTTATAATATTTACTTGCATGAACGTATAACCTTTATAGTGTGCGTTTGTGGCATACAAATGGGCGTTGCCTAATAGGAATACTTTATCGGGGTGTAGCGCAGTTGGTAGCGCGCTTGCTTTGGGAGCAAGATGCCGGGTGTTCGAGTCACCTCACTCCGACCACATAAAACCCGCCTGAACAGTACGTTCAGGCGGGTTTTATTATGTTTATACATCAGTACAGGTGCTTGCCTTGACCCAAGTTTGACCCAAACGGGGATAGCGTAACAGTACAGGATAGCAGCCGTCAGTTTGCTCCAAAGGACTTCTAGCATTACAAAGTAATTTAGAAATAAATTTGCTTTGTAAATTATATTCGCGCTGCAACCCCGGGCTCAGCATTAGTTTCCACACTTATCATCCATTTAGTTCCACAAGTAAGAACGAATTTATACTTACTTCCTCATAATTTACCTATTCTTTTTTCTCTTCTTGGCTAAATATCTTTGCTTATAGACAAATACAGTCAATATACATTATTTTAAGGGGTTTGAGCATGCTCAAACCCCTTTGTTGTTTAGTTTTGTCCGTAATATGCATCCTTACCGTGTTTGCGAAGATAGTGCTTATCCAAAAGCTGCTGCTGCATAGGCTCAAGCCCCGGCGTCAGCATCATGGCATGATAGGCCATAAACGCCACCTCTTCCAATACAACGGCGTTGTGCACCGCGTTAGTAGGGTCAGCGCCCCAGGCAAACGGGCCATGGCTATGTACCAGCACTGCAGGAATGTCTGCCGCGTGCATTTTGTAAAAGCTCTCCACAATTACTGAGCCTGTTTCCTTTTCATATTCACCTGCAATTTCTTTCTCCGTCATCTTGCGGGTGCAGGGAATCTCACCGTAAAAATAGTCCCCCTGGGTTGTACCAAGGGCAGGAATGCCTTTGCCTGCCTGAGCAAAGACCGTTGCCCACCGGCTGTGGGTATGTACCACGCCGCCAATGTCAGTAAAAGACCGATACAGCTCCAGGTGTGTTGCTGTATCGGAGGAGGGCTTATAGCTGCCCTCCACCCTTTTGCCGGACTCAAGGTCCACAACTACCATGTCTTCAGCGGTCATCTGGCTATATTCTACCCCAGAGGGCTTGATGACCATCAACCCCTGCTGCCTGTCTATTCCCGAAACATTGCCCCAGGTAAAGGTAACCAGACCGTACTTTGGCAGCAGCATGTTGGCCTCAAAAACCTCTTGCTTCAGTTCCTTTAGCATGGCCGTTCCCTCAGCGCAGCTTCCAGGCAAGGTCACTGAGGAACAACTGCTGCTTCAGCGCTGCCGGTGTGCTGTTCTTATTGATATGTACAAACTCAATCTCCATCATTTCTGCCCAATCCTCCAGCATCTCGGCTGTAGCATCGTAAGACAGAACCGTATGGTGTGCGCCACCTGCCATAATCCACAGCTTTGCTCCTGTGCAAAGGTCGGGCATTGCTCTCCACATTACCCGCGCCACAGGCAGATTTGGCATTTCCATAATAGGTTTTACACACTCAATATCCTGCACAATCAGCCTTAATCTCCCCCCCATATCAACAAGGGATGCTACAATAGCAGGGCCTTCTTTGCCTTCAAAAACCAACCGTGCAGGGTCGCTCTTGCCGCCAATTCCCAAAGGGTGTACCTCAATTCGAGGTCTTGCAGAGGCAATGGTGGGGCAAACCTCCAGCATATGGGCACCCAGGCTATACTCGCCGCCCTGGGCAAGAAGATAGGTATAATCCTCCATAAAGGCTGTTCCCCCACAAAGCCCCTGTGTCATTGTTTTGACAATGCGGGTCATGGCCGAAACCTTCCAGTCTCCCTCCCCGCCATAGCCGTAGCCCTTTTCCATCAGTCGCTGGCTTGCAAGTCCCGGCAGCTGCTCCATTCCGTGCAGATCCTCAAAGGTGTTGGTATAGGCACCGGCACCTTCCCGCTCAAAAATACGTTCCATGGCAATTTCTTCTTTAATTTGGTAACGCACGGCATCCAAATTATCGGTGGCAAGGTCGTATTTTTCCCTGCACTGGGCAAACACCGCATCAATCTCTTCTTCGGTCACCTTGTTCATTTCACACACAAGGTCGCCCACTGCATGGGTGTTTACCTGCCAGCCCAGCTTCATCTGCACTTCTACCTTATCGCCCTCGGTAACCGCCACCTGGCGCATATTGTCTCCAAAGCGCACTACCTTCAGTTTTTTGCTTTCATCATAGCCTACAGCACTGCGCATCCAGTTGCCAAGCTCGCGCATGGGCTGCTCATCCTGCCAGTAACCCATAATCACCTTGCGTGCCAAGCGCATACGCGCACCAATAAAGCCGTGTTCCCTATCACCATGGGCAGCCTGATTCAGGTTCATAAAGTCCATATCAATTTCTTCGTTAGGTATTTCACGGTTGTACTGGGTGGCAAAGTGGCAATAGGGCTTTTGCAGCAGCTCCAGCCCGTTAATCCACATTTTGCTGGGACTGAAGGTGTGGCACCAGGTAACAATACCGCAGCAGCTGTCATCATAATTGGCTTCTTTTACAAGCTTTGTTATTTCGTCGGGCGTTTTTACGGTATCTTTATAAACAAAAGTACAGGGAATGTTTTGATTGGCATTGATTTTTTCAGCCATTTCTCTGCCACGTTTTTCTACCGTTTTCAGCACCTTTGGCCCATACAGATGCTGTGACCCTACAACAAACCAAAATGTATATTGTTTCATAACAATTATCTCCTTTTTGTATTGCACCTGTTAATTTGTTTCTTGCCGCATATTGCGTATGGCAGACTTCTCTATTTCTATGCCTTTTTTGTAGGTTTCAATAAATTTAGAAAAGCCCTGTATGTCCTCTTGCCGGGGTGCAATACTGCTGCCTTTGGCATCTGCAAAGACCCTGTATTTTAAATACTGCTCCAACGACTCTCCGTGCTGTTTGTTTTTACTATAGGCTGCCAAAACAGCCATTCCCCACGGGCCGCCTTCTCCGGCGGTTTCCATTACCGCTACGGGCACGCCTAATGCACCAGCCATCAGCTGCTGCCCTACCACCGGGGTTTTAAACAAGCCGCCGTGGCCCAGCAGGCAGTCAAGCTTTACCTGTTCTTTTTCAAAGAGAATATCCATGCCAAGCTTTAGAGTTGCCATGGTGGAATAAAGCTGTACCCGCATAAAATTTGCAAGGGTAAAGCTGCTGTCAGGCATCCGCACAAACAGGGGACGTCCGGCATCTGTGTTGGTGATGGGTTCGCCAGAGTAATAATTGTAGGCAAGCAAACCGCCGCCGTCAGCATCTCCCAGCAGTGCCTGTTTATAAAGCAAATCGTACATTGCCGCCTTATCCACCGGATGCCCCAAGGCAGTCTGCAGCTGAATAAAAAGACGTACCCACGCATCCAAATCACTGGTGCAGGTGTTGCAGTGTACCATGGCCACAGGCGAACCTGCCGGTGTAGCCACCATATCAATTTCGGTATAAACCTGAGAAAGCTCTTTTTCCAGCACCAGCATGGCAAAAATTGATGTTCCTGCAGAAACATTGCCGGTGCGGGGAGCAATGCTGTTGGTAGCAACCATACCGGTCCCTGCGTCTCCCTCCGGGGGGCACAAGGGGGTTCCGGGCTGAAGATTTCCTTTTGGGTCAAGGAGCAGCGCACCCTGTCGGGTGAGTATCCCGGCATTGTCTCCCGCCTTTAATACCTTGGGCAGAATATCCCTAAGCTGATATGCAATGCCTTTTTGAGCAAGCTGTGCATTCAGCTCTTCCATCATGGCAGCATGGTAGTCCAACTGTGCTGCGTCAATGGGGAACATTCCCGATGCATCGCCAACGCCCAACACCCTTTCACCGGTAAGCTTCCAGTGAACATAGCCTGCCAAAGTGGTAAGGTAATCCACACGCTTTACCTGTTCTTCCCCATTCAGCACTGCCTGCCACAGGTGAGCAATGCTCCACCGCTGGGGAATGTTGAAGTGAAGAAGACCTGTAAGCTGCTGTGCCGCCTGATCTGTTGTGGTGTTGCGCCAGGTGCGAAACTCCGCCAGCTGCCTGCCCTCCTTGTCAAAGGCCAGGTAGCCGTGCATCATTGCCGAAATGCCAAGGCTGCCCACTTTGGTAATGGGTACGCCGTATTTTTCCTGTACTTCGGCAGCAAGCTTTGTATAACAATCCTGCACACCTGCCCATACAGCTTCCAAGGGATATGTCCAAACTCCGTTTTGGTAGCGGTTCTCCCAATCATGGGCACCGCTGGCAATTGGCTTGTGATCTATGCCGATAAGTACAGCCTTGATGCGGGTGGAACCAAACTCAATACCCAATGACGTTTTGCCATCAAGAATAGCCTGTCTGGCCATATTGTTCTTCACATTTAATCACTTGCCTTTACAATTTTGTATATTTTGCCATAAGATGTACGTACATCTTTGGATATAATTACGCCATTGCTCATCAGCTATTATAAGCTGCGCACAGATTGGCGTGTAACCAGCTTGGGTTCAAAATCTACCGTTGCCTTAAAGCTTTTGTCCTCAATGAGCTTGAGCAGGTTGTTTGCCACTGTTTTTCCCAGCTTTTTCATGGGGTGTGCCACCGAGGTCAGAGGTACCTCACAAAGGGCAGCCAGGTCAGAGTTATCGATGCTTACCACAGAAAGCTGCTGAGGAATCTCAATATTTTGCTTGCGCAATTCACGGCATACCTGAAAAGCTATTTGGTCGTTGTAGCAAACCAGACCGGTGCAGTCCTTAAGAATACGGTTGATGCGGTAAAAATCCTCGGGGATGTATTTGATATCTTCGGTTGTATACCACAAAATGTTCTGAGAGTGAACATCCACCCCCGCCTCTCTTAACGCATCCACATAACCGGCATAACGCAGATGTCCCTGAAGGTCGTCTGCCTGAAAAATTCCGGCTATGCTCCGGTGGCCTGCATCCAGCAAACACTGGGTAGCAATACGTCCCGCTTTTCGGTCATCCAGAGAAACATGGGGCAGCGGCAGTGCCGGGTAATAGGCATTAAAAAAGATGAGAGGGATTCCGCTGCTGATAATCTGCTGGTAAATATCCAGATTAGGGTTGGGCAAGCCGCTTTTGGTTGGCTCAACAATAATACCGTCAACACTTTTTTCCAGCATCACACGCAGTGCCCGGGTCTCATTTTCAATTCTGTTGTGTGTAAAAGCAAGCTGCATGGAGTAACCGTTGTCTGTCAGCACAGTCTCTATGCCCTTGATAATGCTTGTGAAAATATAGTCGTCCAGATAAGTGGAAATAACACCGATATTCATGGTGCGGTCACGATTGGGAAAACCGCCGTATATCACGTAGGTTCCGCTGCCGCGGCGACGCTCGACAATCCGCTCTTTTTCAAGGATGCCAACGGCCTGTCGCACCGTCTGACGGCTTAGGGAGAACATGGAAGCCAGCTCGTTTTCGGAGTAAAATTTATCGCCGTAGCTCAATCCTCCTTCAATGACCTGCTGTTTAATCCAGTTCACCAGTTCTAAATATTTCGGCAGTTCTCTTTCCACTTTTGGACACCTCGCTCTTACTTATTCTCTGACTATTATAATGCTTTTGTCGAAAGTTGTATAGTCAGATTCCCGTAATTCTCAGGGGGGGTCAGCTCTTTTTGCGTTTGTTGATAAGGTCAATGGTAACCGCACCCAGCAAAACCAAACCCTTGACAACCCTCTGGATATCTACGGTCCAACCGATGAGAGACATGCCGTTATTCAGAACACCCATAATAAGAGCACCAACAACTGCTCCAATGATACTGCCGGTACCACCGTAAGCGGAAGCTCCGCCGATATAGCAGCTTGCAATGGCATCCAGCTCAAAACCGTCGCCTGCTTTTGGTGTGGCAGAAGCGTTGCGTGCAGAAAGTACAATTCCCGCAAGTGCGCACAAAAGGCCCATATTTGCATAAACCCAAAACATTACCTTGTCTGTTTTAATGCCTGACAGCTTGGCAGCCTTGGCATTGCCGCCTACGGCATAAATTTGGCGGCCCATCACCATCTTGCTGGTAACAAAGGAATAAGCAAGAATGAGGAACAGCATGATTGCCAAAACAACCGGCAAGCCGTTATAAAAAGCCAGCTGAACGGTAAAGTAGTTTAGGATTCCTGCAATAATGGCAAGCTTGACAACGGTCTGCCACATGGGGGCAGCCTTAAAGCCGTAGCTTTTTTTGGTTTGAATGCCACGCAGCTCAAAGAAGATGATCAACAGGGTTGCAATAATGCCCGTCAACACCGAAACCATGTCCACCTTTACACCGCCGGCTCCAAAATACAGATAAAATGTTGGCAGATAACCAGCACCCACCTGGGTGTATGCCACCGGCAGCGGCCCCTTTGTCTGACCTTTCAGCACCACCATGGTAAGGCCCCTGAAAATAAGCATGTTGGCCAGTGTTACAATAAAGGGAGGAACGTGTAAAAAGGCAATGAAAAAGCCGGACCACATACCAATGAGCAGACCCATTACCAATACAATGCCAAAAGCCACAGGAATGGGCAGACCCATATCCAGCACCATAATGGCACAGCTGGCGCCTGTAAAAGCAACTACCGAGCCTACAGACAAGTCTACGTTGCCGGTAATAATACAGAGCAGCATACCAATTGCCAAAATAACAACGTAGCTGTTCTGCATAATCAGGTTGTTGATGTTCATGGGGGAGGCATTCTTACCGCTGGACAATACCGAGAAAAACATAAAAATTACAACCAGCGCAATCATCATGCCATATTGCTTCAGGTTGATTTTGCTGCCCACTTCCGGTTTTTTAAGTAAGGTTTTGGTGGCCATCATTGCTTATCCCTCCCGATATGTTCCATGATTTTCTTCATGATGTTTTCCTGTGATAGCTCCTGTTTCTTTAGCTCGCCGCAAATTTCGCCTTCATTGAGAGCATACACCCTGTCACAGGTGCCCAAAAGTTCAGGCATTTCTGACGAAATTACCACCACAGCTTTTCCTGCTTCCGCCAGCCCATTGATAACACCATAAATTTCGTATTTAGCGCCTACGTCGATGCCACGGGTGGGCTCATCCAAAATCAAAATATCCGGTTCTGAAAGCATCCATTTAGAAAGCACCACCTTTTGCTGGTTGCCGCCGGACAGCGACCCCACGGTTTGCTCTATGGTGCTGCACTTAATGTTGATGCGTCCCCGATATTCCTCGGCTGCCATAATTTCCTCGTTGGAATTAATAACACCCCGCTGAGAAAAACGGTTTTGGTCCATACTTGCCAAAGACATATTCCATTTGATGTCGTTAATGAGCACCAGTCCATAGTTTTTTCGGTCTTCGGATACATACGCCATGCCGTTATCAATGGCATCCTTGACATTTTTTAGCTGAAGGAGCTTGCCGTCCTTATAAATTTCGCCGCTGATGCGTGAGCCATATACCTTACCAAACAAGCTCATGGCAAGCTCGGTACGTCCGGCACCCATAAGACCTGCAAAGCCCACCACTTCGCCAGCACGAACGGTAAAGTTAATGTCATTGAGAATTTGGCGTTTATCATCATCCGGATGATAAACGTTCCAGTTGCGAACCTCAAACTTAACGTCCCCAATGGGGCAGTTGCGGGGAGGATATCGGTTGGTCAGTTCACGTCCCACCATGCCTTTGATGATTCTGTCCTCATGAAAGTCGTCAACGCCCTTTGATAGTGTTTCAATGGCACGTCCGTCACGGATGACAGTGATGGAATCCGCTACATAGCTAAGTTCATTGAGTTTATGAGAAATCATGATGCAGGTAATGCCCTGCTGCTTCAGAGTAAGCATAATTTCTAAAAGCTTTTTGCTGTCCTCATCATTAAGGGATGCCGTTGGCTCATCCAAAATCAATAGCTCCACCTTTTTGGCCAGCGCCTTGGCAATCTCTACCAGCTGCTGCTTGCCTACACCTAGCTCACTGACAATGGTGTTGACATTTTCATTTTCCAAGCCAACCTTTTTTAAAATTTCCATTGCCTTAATCCGTGTTTGATCCCAGTCAATAACACCGCGCACGCCGGTTACTTCATTGCCAAGGTACACATTTTCCGCAATGCTCATATAAGGACTAAGGGCAAGCTCTTGGTGAATGATAACGATACCCTTTTTTTCGCTGTCTCGTATATCTTTAAAGGCGCACACCTCGCCGTTATAAACAATGTCACCGGAGTAGTCGCCATAGGGGTAAACCCCTGAGAGCACATTCATCAATGTAGATTTTCCGGCTCCGTTTTCTCCGCACAGAGCGTGAATTTCTCCCCGCTTAACCGCCAGATTTACGTCATCCAAGGCCTTAACACCGGAAAACTCCTTTGTTATATGCTTCATTTCCAATAAAATATCGGACATCTGCCGCACGTCCTCCTTTCTAATGATACGCTGTGCCGTTGCCGCGGCTTTTTGTAAAAACAGTTGGGGGCAGCGTCCGTATGCCGCCGCCCCGCAACCATGGAGGATAAGATGTAAGAATTATTCTACTTATAGGCCGATGTCCGCTGCTTTATAGTAGCCGGAATCTACCAGTGCTTCCTTGATGTTGGTTTTATCAACAGACACAGGGGTGCACAGATAAGAAGGAACTACCAGCTTGTTGTTGTTGTAGGTAACGGTGTCGTTGATTTCGGGCTTGGTGCCTTCCAAAACTGCCTGAACCATGGTCACGCACTTGTCGGCAAGAACGCGGGTATCCTTAAAGATTGTCTGAGCCTGCTTGCCGGAAAGAATATTCTTGGCAGCCATAAGCTCGGCGTCCTGGCCGGTGATAAGAGGCCACTTTTCGCCTACCTTGTAGCCTGCGCCTTCCAGGGCTGCTGCAAGGCCGTAAGAGATACCGTCAAAGGGGCTGATGACAATGTCAACGTCTTTGCCGGTGGAATAATGACCGGAGAGGAGATTTTCCATTCTCTGCTGTGCGGTCTCCTGAGACCAGCGCAGTGTGCAGATGGTGTCAAAATCGGTCTGACCGGAAACGCAAACCAACTGGCCGTTATCCAGGTAGGGCTTTAAAACTTCAAATACACCTGCATTGAGCATATGTGCATTGTTGTCATCGGGAGAGCCTGCAAAGAATTCAATGTTAAAGGGGCCTTTGCCGTCCTTCAGACCCATGGTAGCTTCTACATACTGGCCAATTGCCACGCCAACACCCTTGTTGTCAAAGGTAGCATAGTAAGAAACTGCATCGGTATCCATCAGCAGACGGTCATAAGCAATGACGGGGATGCCGGCCGCTTTGGCCTGTGCCAAAACATTGACCAGCGCACTGGAGTCGATGGAAGCAACCACCAGGCAGCTTGCACCGTTGGTAATCATATTCTCCAGCTGAGAAACCTGTGCCTGAACATCGTCTTCGGCATACTGAAGGTCAACCTGATACCCAAGTGCTTCCAGTTTTTCCTTCATGTTTCCGCCGTCCTGAATCCAGCGCTGAGAAGATTGGGTAGGCATTGCCACGCCAACTTTTTTACCGTTGCTGGCAGGAGCGGAAGAAGATTCTACCGCTGAGGAGGAGGGCTCTGCAGCCGGTGCCGAGGAGGCAGGAGGAGTAGTGCTGCACGCGCATAGGCTTGCTACTAGAACGATTGAGAGAAGGATAGACCAAAACTTTTTCATCTTTCAATTCTCCTTTGACTAAGTTGTACTTATAACTTATACACATACCGTGTGTGCTACCCAATTTATAAACCTTTTGCACATAATAAATTCTATATCAAAAATGTATTTGGTGTCTTTGACTATTATAATATTGGTTTTTTACTAAGTTGTCAATACATGTTTCCTCGGTATGGCGCTGGAAATCCCTCTGTTTTTTTGTATATTTTTACTTTAACCATAAAAAAGTGCACAACTTAAGGTGTGTTTACCATGACAATCCGTATAGTTGTATTTAATTTTATAAAAGTTGTATTGTTTTTTAATGCGTAGTTGCACGTCTTTTTTCGACAAGATATCTTCTTAGCTGAATCTTGCTCAATTGTTTGCGGAGTAACAATTCTTTTGTTTCCAAAAAATGCCCTCACAAATAACCATCATATCAACTTTTGCCTGCAACCGCAATCTAAAAGCGCATATTATCCTCACCCGCAACAATACTAACAAAAACACATAAGATAAGGAGTATCTTGGTATGTCACGGTGCGAAAAATGCAATGCCAATAATCAGAAAGCCGCAAATTTTTGTTACAACTGTGGCAGCGGACTTAAAAAGAAAACCAGCATATTCAGTAGAAATCATATAAAATATGTCTCCGGGTTAGGTCATAAAGGAGTATCTCTTGCCCCGCTGGCGGAGATGGCCATTGAAAATGCCCCCTTTATGATAGACCACCCGGAGCCGGAGCCTTGCGCAAAAGTAATTACCAAAGAGGATGGCTCCTGGTTCTGTCCCTGCTGCGGTGAGCTTAACTCCAAGACTGCACTCTTTTGCAAAGGTTGTTCCAAAGACAAATAAAAATAACGGCCGAACTTGTAAGACAAGCCATCATTGGCTCTTCTTACGCTCGACCGTTATTTTATTGCAATCATGCTGCACTATCTTCGATATGTGGGCAGATGGTCGCGGATGGCTTCGTACCCCAAATGGGATGAAATTTTTGCCGCTGCTTCCAGCAAATGGGGCAGATTCTCCACAATATGTTCGGTGGTCATTCGGGTAATGGGGCCGCTGACACTGACAGCCGCCACAATTTTATTGGTAAAGTCCTTTACCGGTGCCGCAACACAACGGGCACCCAGCTCGCACTCTTCATTGTCCATGGCATAGCCCTGCACGCGCACCTGTATCAGCTCCTTACGAAGCCGGTTTAAGTTGGTAATGGTGTGGTCGGTATATGCTGGCAAACCTTTTACCGCCATCAGTTGATCCAACTGGTGGGCGGTATAACCGGTTAAAAACAGCTTGCCCGCATCTGTACAGTGAATAGGCGCAATGTTGCCAATGCGTCTCATGGAAAGCACAATTTGATGGGGTCCCGGCACCGCCTCCAGATACATTACCGACATATCATACTCCATAGCCAAATTGGTAGATTCCCCAAAGGCCTGAGAAACGCTTCGCAGGTACGGAAGACTGATATTGCGCATGTCCGCATGAGATTTTACGTTGTTGCCCAGACGGCAGATTTTAAAGGTAAGGCTATACCGCCCGGTGTCAATATCCTGAGCAACATAGCCTCTGGTTTGAAGGGCTGTCATAAAACGCAGCACTGTGCTGACATTCATGTCACACTGTTTTGCAATATCCAAAAGGCGCATAGGCTCATGCTGCTCCGACAAAAATTCTACCAGCGTCAGCAGTTTGTCCGTAGATTGATTGGAATTGGAGGCTCCTGTTTTGAGCTCAGTTCGTGGCATAGTGCATCACTCCGTTGGGATGATTTGGTAATAAAACAGCTGTTTGAATTATTGTAGCATGATTATGATAAAACACAAGGGCACACCCTGGGGCCGGTGAGCTTTGGGGTGTGCCTTATTTTCATATATTTAAGTTAAAATACCCGTACGTTTTGAGCTTCCAAAGCCACCTGTACTTTTTCTACCGATACGTTTTGTGTTGTTACACCCTCGGTTAAAGAAATTGCTGCTGCCACACCCGCAGCCTGACCTGTCACCATGCAGCAGGACATATTGCGGAAGGCACAATGGGCAATTTCATCACCGGAGACACTGCGTCCTGCCACCAACAGGTTATCTACATTCTGAGGCACAATGACACCATAGGGAATGTGCATGTAGCGGCCGGTGGTGGGAATGCTCAGCAATCCACGTCCGTCTATGAATTCGGGGTAAACGCCAATGCTGTCCTCAAAACGGCATTCATTCATGACATCCGAGCCGGTGAGGTAGTATCTCCCCTTAATTTTTCGGGATTCACGGGTTCCAAGCTTCATGGAGAAATTGCGCAGCCGAGCATTTTCAAAACCGGGCAAATACTTCCGCAGTGCTTTAATCGCCAACATTACATGCTGGCGGCCCTCTATTTCTGCCTTGGTCAAATCACGAACGTCGGTGCAGTCCACGTTGCCCATAAAAATAACATTCATTTGGGTCACGCTGCCGTCGCTTGTAACGGTGCTGTAGGTTCCGCCAAAGGTAACATGGGGAATTTCAGGTATCATACCATCTTTTTGAGCCTGAACAAAGCAGGACTCAATATAGGGGCTGAACATATCCCGGTTGGAGTCGTCAATTTGCTGATCCCAGCATCCGCCCCAATCACGATAGGTTGGCTTCAGCTCATTGTGTATATAATTAGAAAACCTCTGGCCGTTAACGCCGCAAACATGGAAAACAGGAGTAACCTGCATCAGCTTTTCCCGGGGAGCCTTGGTAAAGGGTGCTCCCGCCAGCGCGGCAATGTCTGCATCTCCTGTGCAGTCAATCACCCTTTGCGCCAAAATGGCTTTGCGGCCCGACTTACTTTCGGTAATAATACCCCGGATCTTTCCATCCTCTACAATAGCTCCCACTGCCGTGCAGTGCAGCAGAGGGGTAATGCCTGCATCCAGCACCAAGCGGTCCGCCACAAATTTAAACAGCTCCACATCCAGCGCCTGGCTGTTAGATTGGCACTCCTTGCAGGAAGCTCCCATGGTGGCAGCAGTCTCTTCAATTTCCCGCAAGATTCCGCCTGCTTCTACTGTTCCGTCATGCCGAAACCACGCAATGGCCTCTACTCCGGCATGGGTAATGGTGCCGCCAAAACACCCGTATCCCTCTACCAGCATGGTTTTTGCACCTACCCGGGCAGAAGCAATGGCTGCCGCTATGCCGGAGGGACCTCCTCCCACTACCAAAACCTGTGTTTCAGCCAGCACTTCTATATGACGCCCAGACTCGTAATATGTTTCCATCGGTTGATACCGCCTTTCCAGCAATGTGTCGGCTATCGCCTGCTATCTTTCACTCAGTCTATGGTTGCAATTATAAGTAACATATTTGTGCAAAGTCAAGCCTCAAACCGTGCTTCTATTTGTTTTCGGATGAATGACTAAATGGACCTGCGATTATTTGTAAATTATAAAAGCGAATCTCATTTAATAAAATTTCATCTCACTATTGTGAAAAATAACGTATAAAATGTTGGGCTATTTGGTCAATTGAACAACAAAAATAGACCAGATATAATGAAATTACCGTAGGATTTTCAAAATTATTTTAAACGGTCTCCCCCAAAGACGTTATGATGCATCACCTCAGTTTCCTTACGGTAATAAGGCGATTGTGCGTTTTGCACAGCACCAAGTACACAATAGTACCAATATAAAGAGGAGGAAATCTATACCATGAAAAAGAGATTATTGGCTTTGACACTGGCAGGCGTATTTGCCCTTTCTGCATTATCCGGATGCGGCTCAAAGCCCGCTGCTTCTTCCGGAACTGACGCTTCTTCCGGCGCTGCCACATCTTCTGAGTCTTCCACCGCAAAAGAACCTATCGTTTTTAAGCTGAGCCATACCTTCCTAAGCGATCAGCCCACCCACATTGCACTGGCAGATGTTGCAGAAAAGATTAAAACCCGCACCAATGGGGAAATTGTCATTGAGGTATACGAAAACTGCCAGCTTCCCTATGGTATTGACGGTGTTGAGCAGTGCCGCCGTGGTGCCAACTTCATCAATGTATACGACGCAAGCTGCATGGCAGACTTCGTCCCAGACTACAACGCACTTTTGGGCCCCATGCTCTATGACTCTCAGGATGAATTCTGCAAGATGGCTCAAAGTGATTTCGCCAAGAGCCTGAATGCAAAGGCCGAAGAAAATGGGGTTAAAGTACTGGCTTTGGATTATTGCTTTGGCATGCGCCAGCTGGGCACCTCCAAAAAGCCTGTAAAAACTTTGGCAGACCTGAAGAATGTAAAAATCCGCATCCCCAAGTCTCAGCTTTGGGCCGATACCTTTATGGCACTGGGTGCAAACCCCGTAGCCATGGGCTGGGGTGAAATTTACAATGCTATTCAGCAGGGTGTTGTGGAAGGCTGTGAATCCTCCATTGGAGACCTGTACAGCAGCCAGTTTGCCGAGGTTCTTAAGTATGTTACCTATACCAACCACTTTGTTGGCAGCGGTGCCGTTATGATGTCTAACGATGTCTTTAAGAGCCTTACTCCCGAGCAGCAGCAAATTATACAGGAAGAGTTTACCGCGGGTGCCATTTACAACAACAAGCTTTCTGACGAGGTAGAGGCCGAGGCCAAGAAAGCAATGGAAGATGCCGGCGTAGAGTTTATTGAAATTGACACTACTGAGTTCAAAGAAGCTTCCAAAAAGTTCTATGACACCTTCCCCGGTCTTACCCCCGGTGTGTATGACACCATGATGGCAGAGCTGGAAAAAATCCGTGCATAAGCACCATTATAATCTTGTGTCTTGTATGGTACCGGTGCTCAAAACAGAGCGCCGGTACCGGATTTCCTGTATGGCTAAGCTGCTTAAAGCAATGTGCCCGTGGCAGCCACCGTTATCAAATAAAGTTTGCATCTTTGTATGTGTAGAATCAGAGAGGAGTGTTGGCAGGAATGAAGCAAGGCTGGCTTAAAAAGGCTATCACACATATTGATGAAATTATTGGTGCCTTCTTCCTGTGTATCGTTGTGTTTTTTACCGCAGTCAACGTAATTATGCGGTATTGTTTTAACAACATCATTGTAGAAGCAGAGGAGCTTATCTTAATTGCATTTATCTGGTCTACCTATATTGGTGTTACCTCCAGCTATAAAAACGACCAGCATGTTGCCATTGATGTGGTGTTCAATTATCTGCCCAAGCCCGTGCAAAAGGTGATGGATATTATCATCGATTTACTGGTGCTGACGTGCTGTGCTTATATGACCTATCTTGGCTTTGTGCTGTGTGCCAACGTAGGTACCAAGTCCACCTATATCATGCGATTGCCCTATGTATTTATTGATAGCTCTATCATTCTCAGCTTTGGTCTTATGAGCGTTTACGCCTTACAAAAGCTGATACGCAAAATTAAAAATTTTAGAAAATAAGGAGGTGCACCCATGGAAGGTTTGTCTTTTCTCAGCTTTTTACCCTTGATTCTTACCCTCGTCCTGTTTTTCATGAAGGTGCCGGTGGGTTTTTCGCTCATCATCTCCTCCATGTTCTATTTTACCTTTATGAACACCACCATGCCTGTGGATCTTACCTTGCAGAATATGATTACCTGCCTGGAGTCCTTCCCGCTTTTGGCCATTCCTTTCTTTATTATGGCGGGCGTGGTCATGAACTACTCCGGCATCAGTTCCCGCCTTATGAGCTTTGCTGATTTGGTGGTGGGCCACCTGCCCGGTAGTTTGGGACATGTAAATGTGCTGCTCAGCACCCTCATGGGCGGTATTTCCGGCTCCAGTAATGCTGATGCTGCCATGCAGTGCAAAATTTTGGTACCCGAAATGGAAAAGCGCGGCTATTCCAAAGAGTTTTCAGCTGCTGTCACTGCTTCTTCTTCCTTAATTCCTTCTATCATACCCCCGGGTATCGTACTCATTATCTATTGTATGGCTACCCGCCAATCCATTGGCAAACTGTTTATGGCAGGCTACATTCCCGGCATCATGTTGTGCGTTGCCATGATGATTACGGTACATATTATTGCCAAAAAAGAGGGGTATGGCAAAACTCGTGAAAAGATGGCATCTCCTATGGAGATGCTCAGGGGTGCCTGGGCGGCTATTCTGGCATTGTTTATGCCACTTGGTCTGCTGATGGGTCTGCGTTTTGGTCTGTTTACCGCCACTGAGGGCGGCGCCATCGCAGTTGTTTACTGCTTCATAGTGGGTATTTTTGTATACAAACAAATTAAACCCTGCCATTTTGTTCCCATCTTTAAAGAATCCTTTTATGCCACCGCCGAGGTTATGTTTATTATCATCGGCGCCAGCCTGTTTGGTTATTATCTTACCTATGAGCGCATTCCCCACATTGTATCTCAGGCTATTTTAAGCATTGTAGATAACAAGTTTGTTTTCCTTATCGGAATCAACATTTTTCTTATTATCCTGGGTATGTTTATGGACTCTGGCCCGGCCATTATCATTCTCATGCCTTTGCTCATGGGCCCTTTGGAAAAACTGGGTATCGACCTCATCCACTTCGGCCTTATTATGGTTTTAAACCTACAGGCAGGTGGTTTGACCCCACCCTTTGGCTCCATGATGTTCATCGTTTGCTCTATCCTGAAGCTACCCATGGATGCATTTACCAAAGCCAATATTCCCTTCTATTTGGCAATTTTGGCTGTACTGATTATTGTCACCTTCTGCCCTGCTTTGGTAATGTTCCTGCCCAACCTGATTATGGGTTAAGATTTGCAACAAAACTATACATAGGTAACCACAACAAGAGCTTTGTCTTTGGGCAGGGCTCTTGTTTTTGGCTTTCTGCACTGTGTAATCCATGAAGAGTTTATACTTTTATTAATTTATCCTTTTCATTCATTTAACTTTTTCCGATTAATTACAGAGACTTTATCAAATACTATCAAAAGGTTAATTACCCCAATAAAAAACCTACGACTTGTCAGGAGGAATATAATGAAAAAACGTTTAGCCGCTTTTCTGTTGGTGTGGGCAGTCTTGTTTACATCAGCATGCGGCAAAAAAAGCGACCTTGTCAGCGGCTCATTTTCTGGCAATGCAAAAGGCTATGGCGGCGACATCCGGGTAACCATCACCTTGGAAAACAGCGTCATAACCCGATGCACCGCAGAAGGCCCCAATGAAACAATGGGTATTGGCTCGGTGGCGGTTGAAAAACTGCCCTCACAAATTGCTTCTACCAATAGTATTGCTGTTGACACCATCTCCGGTGCCACCATTTCCAGCAACGCCATACTAGCGGCTGCCAAAGAAGCGCTGACAACTGCGGGGCTGGATCCTCAGAACTATAGCCAAAAGAAAGATAACGGTATAGACCAGGCGGTAGAAAAAACCGCCGATGTTGTTGTAGTAGGCGCAGGGGGTGCCGGTATGACCGCAGCCATTACCGCAGCCAAAGAAGGTAAACAGGTTATTATTGTAGAAAGCCAAAGCATAGTGGGTGGAAACTCTGTGCGTGCCACAGGCGGCATGAACGCCGCAAAAACAGATGCTCAAGACAAAAACGAATTTACCGAAAGTGCCGGTGTAGACAAGGTTTTGGCAGCAGCTCAAAACTATGCCGACAACAAAAGTATTTCTGCCTTGGCAGCAACCGTGGCAAAGCAGTGGGCAGACTATAAGGCAAACCCCACCGGTTACTTTGACAGCCCGGAGCTTTTTGCACTGGACACTCTCATTGGTGGAAAAGGGCTGAATAATCCCCAATTGGTAAAAACCCTTGCAGAAAACAGCGCCGACAGCATCAGCTGGCTGGCTTCCATTGGCGCAGACATGCACAATGTGGGTAGCTTTGGCGGCGCCTCTGTTAAGCGCATTCACCGCCCCGTTGACAATGAGGGTAAGGTTATTTCTGTAGGACCTTTTATCAGTTCGGTTTTGGAAACAAACTGCAAGGAGCTGGGGATTGAAATTTTGCTGGATACTACGGCAGACAAAATTTTGACCGGTGACGGCGGTGCTGTTACAGGTGTTTCGGGCAAAAATAAAAGCGGTGGTGCAGTAACGGTACACGCCGGCGCCGTGGTGCTGGCTACCGGCGGCTTTGGCGCAAACTTGGATATGGTGGTACAATACAAGCCTGACCTTGCCGGGTTTGTCTCTACCAATGCTGCCGGCGCGCAGGGCCAGGGTATTGAAATGGCAGTTGCAGTTGGCGCTGCCACCGTTGATATGGAGCAAATTCAGATTCATCCAACCGTAGAACAAAAAACCAGCTGGCTTATTACCGAGGGACTGCGCGGTGACGGTGCAATTCTGGTTAACAGCGAAGGAAAGCGTTTTTGTGACGAGGTAGGCACTCGTGATGCTGTCAGCGCGGCAGAAATTGCCCAGCCCGGCGGATTTGCCTGGCTCATTGTGGACCAAAAAATGGTCGATGCCTCCAGTGTTATTTCTGGCTATCTTGAAAAAGGGTTTGCCACAAAGGGAGAAAGTGCGGAAGCTTTGGCACAGGCCATAGAAGTGAACGAGGCCGCTCTAACCGCAACCATCACCACATGGAATGCCAGTGTTGCTGCAGGAAAAGATGCGGAGTTTGGTCGCACCAGCTTTGCGCAACCTCTGGATACTGCACCTTATTATGCCATTAAGGTCGCCCCCGGTGTGCATCACACCATGGGTGGATTATCCATTGATAGCAGTGCCCAGGTGCTTGACAAAGCCGGTCAGGCCATTCCCGCTTTGTTTGCTGCAGGTGAGGTAACAGGCGGTGTTCACGGGGCCAACCGCCTGGGGGGCAATGCAGTTGCCGACTATGTAGTGTTTGGCCGTATTGCCGGTAAAAGCGCCGCCAATTATACCCCTGCATCATAATTCTTAAAATCTAATTACAAAACAGGCAAAAAGTTTATTCTATCTGGATAGATTTTTTGCCTGTTGGCCTTAAAATAAATCAACATTTCATTCTGCTATTAAAATATTGGCCTATAGTTTGTACAGAAAGTCTAATTGTAAGCCTTGGTATGCTAAGGTATACTGAATATACTGGGCTACATGATGTATTGACACAACACATAAAAAATGTAAAGCTGTTTAGAAGCAGCAAAAAAGGCCAGTCCTTTTTTAAAAAGCACATTGCCAGCTATTTTAAAAATTATGCACCTTGTACTTTTATCATTTAGGATTTTAACATAAACAGCTTGGAGGTCGCAGCATGGAACATCCTTTGTTAAACATACAAAACACGGTTATGCAATACGCAGAAATTATCTCCAAAGTAACGGGGGTAGATGTAGAGGTGGTGGATAATCGCCTTTTTCGTGTTGCGGGAACAGGCATTTATGCCTCAGCTGTCAACACCGATATGTCCGGACAAGGGCATGTGTACCGCTATGTGCTGGAGACCGGCAAGCGCCAGGTCATTGCAGAACCGGGCATCGACCCTTTGTGTCGGGAATGCTCCGAGCGGTTTCATTGTAAAGAAAGCTTTGAAATTTCTACCCCCATTAAAATGAAGGACAATATCATTGGTGTTATCGGGCTGATTGGCAGTCATTGCTCTCAAAAAGCTCTGATGATGGAAAATTTAGATACCTATCTAGAGTTTATTGACCAGATTGCTGACTTTATTGCTGTTAAGGCTCACGAAAACCGGGAGGCCGCCGCCCAAATGGCACTGCTGGATACCCTTAACAAAGTTATCAACAGTATGAGCCAGTGTGTGTTGATACTGGGGGATGACAGAGTGGTTTCGCACATCAATCAAAGCGCCTTGCTGCACCTTAAGCTCAAAGACAATTGCGTAGGCACCCATGTAACCATTGAGGCAACCGGAGATACCGTCAGCGGCCAAAAAGAGTTTAAGCTTGACCTCGGCAGCAGGCAGTATGCCGTATTTGGTGAATTGTACACCGTGGCAGCACAAACCAATAACTACCGGGAGGTATTGCTGTTTCGTACCAGCAAAGATTTGCAGTCTCAAATTTACACCATGACCGCCACCGTTAATTCTATGAGTACCAGCCATATTATTGGAGAAAGTGCCGCCACCCGAAAGCTCCGTGACGAAATCCGCAAGGTGGCACACTCCTCCTCCACCGTTTTGGTTACCGGTGAAAGCGGTACGGGCAAGGAAATGGTGGCAACCGCCATTTGGAAAGCAGGAGACCGCGCCAATAAGCGTTTTGTAGCCATTAACTGCGCCGCTATTCCCGAACCGCTGCTGGAAAGCGAACTGTTTGGCTACGTCAAGGGGGCTTTTACCGGTGCTGACCCAAATGGGCGCATTGGTAAGTTTGAGCTGGCAGACAAGGGCGTTATTTTTCTTGATGAGATTGGTGATATGCCCCTGTATCTGCAGGCAAAGCTTTTGCGGGTGCTGCAGCAGCGCAACATAACCCGCATTGGCTCCAATCAGCTTCTGCCCATAGATGTACGGGTGATTGCTGCAACCAACAAAGATTTAAAGCGTATGATTGAAGAAAAGACTTTTCGGGAAGACTTATATTACCGCCTTAACGTAATTCCCCTGCAAATTCCTCCCTTACGAGAACGCAAGGAGGATTTGGAGCAGCTGATGCAGCATTTTATTCAACGCTATGGCAGCATGTTTGGAAAACAGTGCCGGAAAATTGACCCAGAGGTGCGCCACAGACTGCTGGACTACAACTGGCCGGGGAACGTCCGGGAGCTGGAGAATGCTGTGGAATTTATGATGAACATGATGGAGGAGGATGGAGTTTTAAGTATATCCACTCTGCCCCGCAGCATAGTGGAGCAGCCGCAAAACAGCCCTACGGCAGTTACTTTACCAGGCCCCTTGTCCATTACACCTCTGGCGTTGTTGGAACAGCAGGAAATTTCCCGGGCAATTGCCTTATACGGCAGTGATTTAAAAGGAAAACAGCAAGCCGCCAAGAGCTTGGGCATTGGCATTGCCACATTGTACCGTAAGCTGGAAAAGATGGGAGAAAGCTAATTATCATAATGATAATTATGAAAACATAGTATTTATGCGGTATTTCGTGCTTTTTACTAAAGTTCAGCTAAAATGATGCATATTATCAAACTGATAATATTATCAATATGATAATATGTTTACTAAGTATACTCAAGACAAAATGAGTCCATTTTTGGCACTGTTTCGTGGATTTGTACAATGGTAACGTAAGTCACCTGTACAAGTCCACAATTTTTTTCGTTTTTTACCATCTTGGCACACGAGTTGCTATTTATTAGGGCGTAACATACAGAAAGGAATGAAACCGTTATGCAAGAATGCTTTAAGCATGTGGAATATACAAGAAATGCTCACGGGCATTGTGATACCACATTTTTAGGAGAGCAGGAATCCTTTAAGGCTCTCAGTTTTCATAGCAGCATCCCCGGTTACCGCCCCACCCCACTGGTGGATTTGAGTGGACTGGCAAAAGAACTAGGTCTGGGAGGCTTTTATTTAAAGGATGAGTCCTTCCGCTTTGGACTCAATGCCTTTAAGGTTTTGGGTGGTTCTTACGCTATCGGTCGGTACATTGCCGACAAGTTGGGGGAGGATTTAGAAAATCTGCCCTTTGAGCGACTCATCTCCGATGAGATTAAGGCAAAGTTGGGAGAGCTTACCTTTGTTACCGCAACAGACGGCAACCACGGACGCGGCGTGGCATGGACAGCCAACAAGCTGCGGCAAAAATCTGTAGTGTATATGCCAAAGGGCAGCGCACAGGAGCGTCTGGAGAACATTAGGGCACTAGGTGCCGAGGCAAGCATTACCGACCTTAACTACGACGGCGCCGTGGCTTTGGCAAACAGCATGGCAGAAAAACACGGCTGGATTATGGTGCAGGACACCGCCTGGGAAGGCTACGAGGATATTCCCACCTGGATTATGCAGGGTTACACCACCATGGCACTGGAAGCCTACCGCCAGCTTAACGGCCTGAAACCCACCCACATCTTTTTGCAGGCAGGCGTTGGTTCTTTGGCAGGCGCCGTGGCAGGATTTTTTGCCGATGTCTACGGTGACCAGCGGCCCATTATCACCATTGTAGAACCCAATAAGGCAGACTGCATCTTCCGCACCGCTCAGGCAGATGACGGAACCCGCCATTTTGTCACCGACGATATGGCAACCATTATGGCAGGCCTTGCCTGCGGCGAACCAAACACCGTCAGCTGGGAAGTGCTCAAAACCTGTTCTGACCATTTTATTTCCTGTCCTGATGTTGTTGCTGCCAAGGGAATGCGTGTGCTGGGATGCCCCGTTAAGGGAGACGCACAGGTAATTTCCGGCGAAAGCGGCGCAGTTACCACCGGCATTGTGGCAGAGCTGATGCAAAAGCCAGAGCTGGCAGAGTTAAAAGCCAAGCTTGGTTTGGATGAAAATTCCCGCGTTCTGGTATTTAGCACCGAGGGCGACACCGACCAGTCCGGATACAAAAATATTGTATGGGATGGCTTATACCCATCTAAATAGAGGAGGAAAACTATGCTCAACCAAGAGAAACAGGACAAAGTAATAGAGCTTTGTCAAAACCTGGTAAAACAGCAAAGCTATTCCGGTCAGGAGGCTGGTGTAGTATCGGAGTTGAAAGCCTTTTTTGATGCCAATGGCTTTGACGAGGTCATCGTGGATGACTATGGCAACGTCATTGGCCATATCAAAGGCAACCGCCCGGGCAAAAAGCTGCTGTTTGACGGCCACATCGATACCGTACCTGTTACCGACCCAACCGTATGGAACCACGACCCCTTTGGCGGCGAAATTGACGACGGTAAGATTTACGGACGCGGAACCTCGGATATGAAGGGTGCCGTAGCCGCAATGGCAAGTGCTGCCGCCAACTTTGCCAAGGACACAGGCAAAGACTTTGCCGGAGACATTTATGTTGCAGGCGTTGTTCACGAGGAATGCTTTGAGGGCGTTGCCGCCAGAAGCATCAGCGGACGCATCGCCCCCGACTATGTGGTCATTGGTGAGGCTTCTCAGCTAAACCTGAAGATTGGGCAGCGGGGACGTGCCGAAATTGTGGTGGAGACCTTTGGCAAACCCGCACACTCTGCAAACCCCGAAAAGGGCATAAACGCTGTTTACAAAATGTCCAAGGTTATTGACGCCATCCGTGGCCTGGAGCCCACCTCTCACCCTGTGTTGGGCAAGGGTATTCTGGAACTCACAGACATTAAGAGCAGTCCCTATCCC
>JAEYXR010000008.1 GCA_023431215.1 Bacillota bacterium | reverse complement strand
ACCGCTCTGGCTGTAGTTGCTCTGGTTTCTGCTGCTGCTGTTTCTCTCAAGAAATAAGCCTTAGCTCCTTAACCTAGCTATACACACTTATAATCGCTCTGAGTTCTCCGCTCAGGGCGATTTTTTTAAAAAGCTGGCACAATGCTTTTCTATTTTATGCCTTTTAATTTTACTATTTTGTAGAGATTTTACAAAATGTATATAATATCGACAAAATACTGGATGGAAACGAAATCCTGTTGAAAAGGGTCATATTAACCCGTATAATTAAAGTAAAGCGAGCGACACTATGACTTTTGTAGTGTTGCTCCCTATTTAAATCAGGAGGATCAAGCATGAAAAAGATCGTATCGCTGGCCCTGGTTGTACTCATGATTGCAACCATGGCTGTGACAGCTTTTGCAGCGGTAGACAGCATTTCTTTCGGCGCTGATGCAAATGGCATCACGCTGGGAGAAGGTGTGCTGGCACCCAATACAACATACAAATTTCCTGTTCTCATTGCCAAGGATGGCGCAGAAAACTCTGACTTTACCCCAGAGGACCTGGAAGGTCACCGCTTTGATGTCACCGTATCCAAAGGTTCCGGTGCTATCAGCACCCCAAAAATTGTGGAAGAGGGCGGCAAGTATTACCTCACCTTTACCACCTACCGCAACTACTCTTCCAAGGCAACCGATGTCAGCGTAAAGGTTCGCTACCTCAGCCGTAACCCCTTGCAGGAAATTGCTTCTGTAACTACAGACTTCTCTGTTGGTTATGCACAGCTGCCCGGTTCTGCTGTGGAAAACCTGAACAAGGGTGATGCTCTTCAGGTACCCCCCTCCAACCCCATTGTAACCGCCAGTCAGTTGGAAGCTTTTGCAAAGCTTAACGACTACAAAGCAGTTACCCTGCAGTATGGTATCTGGAGTATGAACGTAAAGGTAAACAACCTTGGCGATCTTAACCTGTACAGCACCACCGCTCCAATTATGGAGATTGTAAAGAAGTACGAAAACAATCAGTTTAAGTTCCTGTCTTTCCCTGCTAACCCCAACTTTGGTACCAAGGGTACCTTGACCATTGATGTCAGCGACATTGAGAATGATTTTGACGGTGAATTCTACCTGTACAAGTATCAGGACAGCCGCCTGTACTACCTCACCTCCAACTATGATGAGGCAGCCGGAACCCTGAGCTTCACGCCTTCTCAGCTGGGCAGCTATGTCATTACCGATATATAGATCAGTGATGTTATCATCGGCGGAAACGGCAGCGGTTCCTCCAGCTCCTCCAGCTCCTCTAGCTCCAGCAGCTCTTCCAGCTCCTCTAGCTCCACTGGTTCCTCCAGCTCTTCCAGCACCACCGGAAGCTCCTCTGAGAGCAATAGCGCAAGCAACCCCGGCACCGGTGCCACCGGCGCAGTGGGCGCTGCCAATGCTACCGCAGTGGCTCTGATTCTTACCGTAGGCGTAGCTGCTGTTGCAGTTTCTCTGGGTAAAAAGGACTAAAATTTGACGTAACCTCCCTAAATATTGAGGTGTATCATAAGACCTTCTATGAGTAATCTCAAAATAGTCAATAGTTGGTAGACATAAAATTTGTAATAAGCCGCCAGTTCTGTTCAAAGCAGGGCTGGCGGTTTTCCGTTCAATTTGCGAACAGAACTAGATAATTGAACTGTGAATTGCATCGGCAATCACCCAGTTGAGATTGTCGTGTTTCTAGTAGGGGAAACGATATCCAAGAACATTCTTACATCTTTCCGGAAGTTTTTCACAACAGCATTGCCAAGGCTGGTGTGCCCTCCGCCACAGCTTTCACAATTTCTGATATTTCTTCTTTCGTTCATGTTGTGCATTTTCGTGGCATCACTTCGCTTTCCTTTTCTTTATATTAAATGCAAAAAGATGGTAGGCACTTTCGTGTCTACCATCTTTTCATCACTTCAGTTGATAGTCTGTCTTGGGGGTTGCTTTTATCTTATAATGTTTACAATAGTTTGGCGTAAAAGTGATTGAGGATGGTTGCCAGCGCTTCCGGCGCATCCTTATTTACTTCATGGCCTGCTTTTTCAACAAGCTGAAACGTGGCATGTGGAAGCTGACTCACCAATTGTACGCAGGCTCTTTTATTGGCATAGTCTTTTTCTCCGCACAAAATAAGCAAGGGACAGGTAATATCTAAATGCTCAGTAAAGTCCAACCGGGACATGGAGTCTGTTAGCTTAATAAAATTCCATTTATCAAAGCCTAAACCCTGAAAGGCGGATTTAGGCATACACCGAAAAATGACATTTTGAAGTTGTAAAAGCTTCTGGGGCATTTTGTACTGCGGCGCTATCAATACCAAAGACCCAACCTTACCGGGATTTTTAATTGCATAATGGAGTGCCAAAACTGCACCTAGTGAAAGACCACACAGATGCAGCGGTGCAGAAAAGCTGTTGCAATATTCTGAGAAGGCATGAAACAAATTAGGATAGGTACATTCTTCGTCTAGGAGAAGCAGTGGCAAATCAGGGCAATGAGCAGGCGATGATGGAGGCATAGAACATACTACCTTGTCCCAGCTGGACGGTGTTTGGCCAAGCCCATGAATCAATAAAAAGCTCATTTGTCCTTTTCTCCTTAGGTGTGGTAACAATTTTTTTATTTTAGCCTGGTGGCGTTAAATTTGCCAAAGGGCAGCCAGTTGCCTTCACCATCGGGGAGAAACTGTTCACAAGTCACAGTGTTGTATTCAATTTGAAAAGAAATCAGCCATTTGGAGGAGTCTTCTGAATAAGGGTCCTGAATGATAGCAGCATCCGGAGGAAGCAGCACAATGTTAAAAGTACGTGGTGCATTATTGCCAAAAGGAAACCACAAAAAGTCCCAGCTGTCGGTAGCAGGAACATATACAAACTGTGTAATGTTACAGGAATATGGAGAAGACGGAACCTTTAACCGCTGGTGGGCACAGGCTGAGTTAAGCCGTGTGCAGACACTGTGTATGGCTCTGTGGTCTAACGTCCAGGAAAAATTCCAAATACCCGAATATGACATTTCTTTCGCCGTGTGCGAAAAAGTGCTCCAAAAAAACTCCCATTCCCCAATACACTGCGAAAATAATTTGAAAAATTCGTCCAAGGGCTTTTGCGGAGTGCTTTTGGGTGGGGTAACATGAAGTCCAACCTCTAATAGCTTTGTGATCTCCATACATTCCTCCTGAGTAACGGGACAGCTTAAAACGGATGCACGGCAGGATCTGGGTGGTTCAGACGGCTGCGAAGTTCATCCCGTAAAAACTCCGGATCCACTGCCAAGGTTCCTATGGTTAAAAACAGGTGTCCGCGCCCTTGCGCTTCAAGGTGCTTGAATAAATCCTGAGCCGGCTTAGGCAAAGAAGCCAAAACCCGGTTTGGATGATTAAGAGCAAGACAAAGATAGGTGGTGCTTTGCTGGTAAACCAGCCATACTGAGGCAATGTCGGCATAGTTAAGACGATAGCCCATCTCCTTTGGCAAAAGGATGCTCTCCAGAGCAGTTGGGCCAAAAAAGAGCGCAGGCTTGCCCTGCTGCACCAGTGCACTAACCAGTGGCAGGCAAAACAAAGCAAGCAGGCACGCAGGAAGAACCCATGAGCCTGATTGCCGGTAAAACTGCCAGCATAGCATCAGCGACAATATAAAAGAGAAAATGGAGACTGCTAAGTTTTTTCGACTTAGCCGAAAGGGCACTGTTACGTCGGGGCGGGGCTCCCTCATAGCTGCAACGCTCCTGTCAGAGTATCTGTAAAACATATTATACAAATTATGCTTCTATTTTACCATTTTATACCGTAAACTACCATAGAAAATGCAAAAAAAGTAAAAAAAGCATCCTTGGTAGCAGGTTTGATAAAAACCCGGATAAAATTAATAAGTGTTATCAATAGCTGCAGGACAATTGAATTTGCTTTAATAATATGATTAGATTATACTAGAAACTGGCAAGGAAAAAAATAGGTTTTGCATTTTAATATAAAATCATTTTTAAAAAAGTTAGGCGGGCTGCGTCGTAAAAAACGAAAAAATACCTGCAGCAGCTTTATGATGTGTAAGCAGAGGAGAATTGCATGCTCAAGCGATTGATTGGATACTATAAACCTTATAAAAAACTAATGGTGCTGGACTTGATTTTTGCCTTTTTATTATCTGTATTTGATTTGTTTTATCCCGTCATTACGGGTAATATTATTGATATTTATGTGCCCCAGCGTCAAATACGCCTGCTGGTTACGTGGATGGCAGTGTTGCTGCTGCTTTATTTGTGTAAGGCTGTAGCAAAATATATTGTCAACTATTATGGACATGTTGTGGGTGTACGTATGCAGATGGATATGCGCCGACAGGTATTTGCCAAGCTGCAGGAGCTGCCTTTTTCTTATTTTGACAACAACAAAACCGGCGTGATTATGTCCAGAATCATTGGTGATTTGCAGGAAATCAGCGAGCTTGCCCACCATGGGCCAGAGGAACTGTTTATTGCTACCGTTACTCTTGGAGGTTCCTTTATCATTTTGGCGGGTTCCAGCATCCCCCTTACCCTCATCATTTTTGCATTTATTCCTGCCATTGCGGCCATTGCGCTTCACAAAAAGAAAAAGATGCATACCGCCTTTGCAGAAATGCGCAAAGAGATTGGCAATGTCAATGCAGATTTAGAAAGCAGCATTGCGGGCGTACGTGTCAGCCGCGCCTTTACCGGCGGCGAGCATGAGATGGAGCGCTTTGGGGAAAGCCACGAAAGGTTTCGCCTTTGTCGGGAATTTAGCTATAAGGCTATGGCAGAATATATGGCAACAAACCACTTGATGACAGACCTGCTGTATTGGGTGGCGCTTTGCGCCTCTGCATGGTATGCCTACCAGGGCAGTATCACCGCGGGAGACATGGTAAAATACATTCTTTATGTAAACCTCTTTATGAATGCCATTAAAAGGCTGGTGGACTTTGCAGAAAGCTACGAGCTGGGCATGACAGGCTTTGCCAGATTTGCAGAGCTGCTGGATGCCGAAGGTGAAAAAGAAAACTCCAATGCGGCTACTCTGCAGGCAGTAAAGGGCGATGTACAGCTGCGTGATGTGTCCTTTACCTACGAAAATGGTGAAAATGTGCTGGAGCATGTTGATTTGCATATCCGCCCCGGGCAAAAAGTTGCCATTGTGGGTCCGTCAGGCAGCGGTAAAACCACACTGTGTCATCTGCTGCCCCGGTTTTATGACATTACCGGCGGCTCCATTGCCATTGATGGGCAGGAGATAAGCGATGTCACCCTGAAATCGCTGCGCCGCAACATCGGTATTGTGCAGCAGGATGTGTTTTTATTTAACGGCACCATCCGTGAAAACATTGCCTACGGCAACTTTGAAGCCACAGAAGAAGAAATTATTGCCGCCGCAAAGCGGGCACGCATTCATGACTACATCATGAGCCAGCCTGACGGGTATGATACCGAGGTAGGGGAGCGGGGCGTAAAGCTTTCCGGCGGTCAAAAACAGCGCATTTCTATTGCACGGGTGTTTTTAAAAAATCCTGCCATCTTAATTTTGGACGAGGCCACCAGCGCACTGGACAATGCAACCGAGCTTGCCATACAGCAGTCGCTGGATGAATTGTGCAAAGGGCGCACCACTTTGGTGGTGGCGCACCGCCTTTCTACCATCAAGGGGGCAGACAACATTGTGGTGCTTACCGAAAAAGGCATAGAAGAAAAGGGCACTCATCAGGAGCTACTGCAAAAGTCAGGGGTTTATGCAGGGCTGTATCAATCTCAATTTGCGGCACAGGCACATCCATAATGTGTAAGACAAGGGAGGGAGCACAATGGCCAAGCTGCCAAACCAAAAGTTAAAGCTGCTGGTACTGCGGCAGATTTTATGGGAGGAAACAGACGAAGAACATCCCATGACCATGGAGGAAATAATTGACCGCCTGGCGCACCACGGTATTGCCGCAGAACGAAAAAGCATTTACAGTGATTTGGAGTTGCTGCGCAGCTTTGGGGTTGATGTCATTACCAAAAAGGCAAAAACCACAGGCTATTTTATTGGTGAGCGAGACTTTGAGCTGCCGGAGCTGAAGCTGCTGGTGGATGCTGTGCAGTCCTCCAAATTTATTACCCACCGTAAAAGCAACCAGCTCATTAAAAAGCTGGAAAAACTTACAAGCCGCCATCAGGCTGTTAAGCTGCAGCGGTATGTATATGTTTACGACAGGGTAAAAACTCCCAACGAAAGAATTTATCTTAATGTAGATGCCATTCATGAGGCCATTGCAGCACGCAAAAAAATATCCTTTGTTTACTGCGAATATGCGCCGGACAAAACCCGTCAGCCTCGACGCGGCGGAGAGCCTTATGTTGTCAGCCCTTATGCTTTAAGCTGGGAGGAGGGCAACTATTACCTCATTGCACACTACCCCCGGCACCAAAAGCTAACCAACTTCAGGGTGGACCGGATGCAGGACATTCGCATTTTGGAGGAACCCTGCCAAAACATCCGTGAGGTGACAGGAACACTGGATTTAAATGTGGCGCTCTATACCAAGGGCGTTTTTGGTATGTATCACGGGCGGCAGGAGCAGGTAACAGTTCGGTTTGAAAACAGCCTGATGGGTGTGGTGGTAGACCGCTTTGGTGAAGAGGTAGACACCACTTTGGATGGCGACGGCCATTTTATTGCAAACCTTGCGGTGGCGGTAAGCCCCACCTTTTACGGTTGGCTCCTCACCTTTGGCTCTCAGGCACAGCTGCTGGGGCCACCCAGTGTACGGAAAGAACTGGCTGACCTTACCAAGAGCTTATATGATACCTATTATACTTTGCAGAAAAAAGAAGAAACAACCCAATGAAGCTGCAACTGTTGACAAAAAAATTATATTCTGTTATCGTATCTAAGCTTAAGTAGTGAGGCGATAAAAAAGGTTTGCGTGGCAAACTCAGTAAACAATCGGCTTAATCCATAGAATGAGAAAGTGTGAACCCATTGGAACAAGAAAAACAATTTGATGAAACCTTACAAAAGACAAATAAGATGGGAACGGCACCCATGCTGCCCCTCATTGTCTCCATGTCGCTTCCGGCAGTGTTTTCTATGCTGGTGCAGGCACTTTACAATGTGGTAGACAGCATCTTTGTAGGGCAGTATGACCCTGTTAACGCTCTGGCAGCAGTATCGCTGGCATTTCCGGTACAGGCACTGATGATTTCGGTGGCGGTTGGCACCGGAGTAGGTCTTAACAGCTTGATTTCCCGCCGTCTGGGCGAGGGCCGCAAGGATTTGGCCAGCAATGCCGCCGACCACGGTATCTTGCTGGGACTTTGCAGCTGGGCAGTATTTGCCCTTCTTGGTATTTTCTTTACCCGTCCCTTTTACCAAATGTTCAGCGATAACGCCGCCCTCATTGAAATGGCAACCAGCTATACCCAGGTGGTCACCATCTTCTCCTTTGGATTTTTGGTAGAGGTCAATTTGGAAAAGGCGCTGCAGGCCACCGGCAACATGATTTATCCCATGTTCTTTATGCTGACAGGTGCCATTACCAACATTGTTTTGGATCCCATTTTCATTTTTGGTTTGTTTGGTGTGCCCCGTATGGGCGTAACAGGCGCAGCCATTGCCACCGTCATCGGACAAATATGCTCCATGCTGGTGGCTCTGTATGTGGTGTTCTTTAAAAAACATACCATAGACTTTAGCCTTAAGGGCTTTCGGCCTCATTGGCGCACCGTTAAGGAAATTTACCGTGTGGGGGTTCCCTCCATTATCATGCAGTCTATTGGCTCGGTAATGGCAGCCACCATCAATATGATTTTAATTCAGTTTAACGAGGCCGCCGTATCGGTATTTGGAGTGTATTTTAAACTGCAATCCTTTGTGTTTATGCCGGTGTTTGGTCTTACCCACGGCGTAATGCCCATTATGGGTTACAGCTATGGCT
>JAEYXR010000132.1 GCA_023431215.1 Bacillota bacterium | reverse complement strand
CCATCGCCATTCTGCTCATCTTCTTTTTTGATTTTATGCCCCAATGCACGACCCCATAAGTCGTGTAGCAGGTTGGAGGAAGAAACCAGCAGCACACTGTCGGCACACGACATAACGGCAGCAATTAGGCCTGCCAGCAGAACTCCTTGGATGAGAGGACTGCCCAGCTTGGAAATCATGGTGGGCAGTACAGCATCACCAGCAAGACCCGGGAACAGGGTGGCAGCAATCAACCCTACAGATACTACGCTTACTGCATATGGCAAATAAATACCGACGGAAGCAATCATTGTGGATTGTACGGCCAGCTTCTCATTTTTACAAGCAAAAATGCGCACCCACAATTCCTGAGAAAGAAATGCCTGGGGAATAATCCAGGAGAAGAAGCCAAGAGTGGTGGCCAGACCATAGCTTCCCATGCTGAAGAAGGACTTGGGCAATGTTGCCACAATATCAGTAAAGCCATGGGTAGAACCAAAACCTAGCAAGGGTAGAATCACCATGATACCTACCAAATTGATGATCAGCTGATAGGAGTCGGTAATGGACAATGCGGACAAACCACCCATTGTGGTATAAATTATGACGATTACGCCACAAATGATGACTGCTGTGCGGAATGGGATATCCAACAACACTGACATGATATTGCCCAATGCCACAAACTGTGCGCAGGCAATGCCAACATAGGAAATCAGAACCAATAGTGTGGTAAGATTTCTCACCGTGTCGTTATAATGACTACCAATGACATCTGTCAATGTAAGGGCATCCAATCGATAGATTTTCTTGCCGATGAGCAGTGCAATCAGCACAAAACCCAGAGAATAGCCAATCAAAATCCAGCCTGCAGAAATACCTGCGCTGTAAGCCATCGTACACACACCGATGGTTGTTCCGGAACCGATGGCTGTGGCCGCCATGGTATTGGCAGCCGTCCATTTGTTCAGGCTGCGCCCCGCCACAAAAAAGTCTTCTGAGTTTTTGTTCTTTTTGGCGCTGAAGTAACCAATAAGCAACAAGCCTGCAAAGTACAAACCAATGATTATAAATACCGTCATTACACCAACCCTCTCATTCTTTTTTTATTCTCACAGCCTGCCGGCTGCAATTTCATTTAGTCCGTCCTCAAGGCGGTTCAGTCCTTCGGCCAATATCTCTCGGCTAGTCGCCAGACATATTCTGACATGGCCTGCACTACCTGGCCCAAAGAAGCGGGCACCTCCCGGCACAATTGACAGCTTGTGTTTTTTCAAAAGAAAATCTACCAAGTCTACCGGATCCATACCGATTTGCGTAATATCAGGAAACAGCACAAAAGTCGCCTGTGGCTTGTCACAACAAATCCCCGGCATCTTGCTTAGACGCTCTAGTGCATAGTCACGATTACCGGTAAGATGCTCACAAAAGGCATCCACCCAGTAGTATGCATGGTCCAGACACGCCATACCTGCAATTTGTGACAGTGCCGCAATGCCGCCAATGGTTGTTTCAACCAAAGAGGCATCTACCACCTTTTCAAAAAGGTCTTTGTCCTGGCAATATACGCAGCCAGCCCTTAGCCCGGCTATGCCGAAGCTCTTGGAGAAACCGAATACCGACAGGGTGCGCTTATTACGCTCCGCTCCCAGCTCCAAAATGCTGTGAAACTTTGCATCCGGATAAACAATATCACTCCAAATTTCATCATTCATGATATAGAAGCCATGTTTTTCCGAAAGGGTAAGCAGATAATCCAAATCCTTTAGGGGGTATACCTTACCAAGAGGATTGTGAGGATTGCAAAGCCCAAGCATTTTTGTCTTGGGTGTTATGTATGCTTTCAGGTCGCTAAAATCAATGCTGCCATCCTCTTTGAGCTTCATCGGAAATAGTACAATTTTTGCCCCTGCGACTTCCATGCTGGTTTTGAACAAAAAGTCCACCGGGTCAAATACAATAGCCTCGTCACCGGGCTGTAGCACCGCCCGTGCAATGGCCTCCATGCCCCGTGCCGCACTGTCAATGGGCAAAATCAGTTCTGGGTCCACTTGCTCATTTTTACGCTCCAGCAAGGCTCTGGCAATGCTTTGCTTAAACTCTGGAAAGCCGCGTTTTGGTGTGTAGCTAAAATACCCGCCTTTGATGTAGTCGGTCATCGCCTGCCCGATTTCCGGTGCAGGCTTAAAGTCCGGGTCCGCGGCAGTTAGCGGAATTACTCCTTCCGGAACCTCTGCCCAGCGTAGATTAAATGCACGCTCGCGTAGCACATCAAAATCAATATTGTTGTTTGTAAACTCCACCATGGAATTACCTTCCTTTACTTCTGATTACAATAAACAGGCAATTGCCTCCACCTCACACAGAACACCCTTGGGTAGCTGTTTGACAGCTACGCAGGAACGCGCAGGGTTCCCAATAAAATACTCGGAATAGATTTCATTAAATACAGAAAAGTCCTTCATATCTGCCAGAAAGCAGGTCGTTTTAACCACCCGTTCTAAGTTGCAATCCGCTGCTTGCAATACTGCTTTTACGTTTTCCATGCTCTGCCTAGCCTGTGTAGCAATGTCATTGCCTGCTATCTCTCCTGTCTGCGGCACTAGGGGAATCTGGCCGCTGGTGTATACCATATCACCAGCCACGATGGCCTGGGAGTAGGGGCCGATTGCAGCAGGAGCATTTGATGTTGAAATCTTTTTCATAAAAAATCACCTTCAAGTTTAAAAATATTGGATATATTTTCCAATACCATTGTAACAAATAAAATATATTTTATTCAATCCGCAAAATGCATAAATAAAATTTTATTTTTACAAGAATATGACTAAATATTTTTTTATTTTATTAGTTTTTTTATATTAGCTGAAGAACAGCTTTACTTTTTTCTAATCTTTCTTTTTTCACTATTCGAAAATATTCACTTGTTTTAAGCTTTTATGATCCATTTACCACCTGTTCTAACACAACAGCAAAAAGGCGATACCGTATTTTACACGGCACCGCCTCATTTCCCTTTCGCTTTTTAGCACTAAAATTATTTTTATTAGATTATACTTTAATAGGTTGTGTTTCCTATCTATCCATCAATTTTGTGGTGTTGTTTAGCCTTTTCTCTGCAAATTCCGTAGATGCAGATAAACGGTATTCTTAGAAATCTCCATAGCTTGAGCCACCAGAATAACTGCATCCTTCATTTTGAAGATACCTTGTCGCTCTAATTCTTCTACAATCGCTTTGTTCTTGGCCGACGGAATAATATCACTGCACTGCTGTATTTTCTGAGTGGCATCTGCTACAGCATGCTGCACTAACTGCTCGGTACTGCTGGCAAAGTTTTCTCGCACCGGCATAGATTGAGTTGTCTCTTTTACCAACCCCTCCAGCAGAACCGACAAAGGCGTATTTAGATAGTAGTTGATGCATAGCAGTCCGATAATTTTGCCTTTTTCACCACGGATTAAAATGGTACAGGCCTTCAGTGGCTCACCTTTTCGGTTTTGGGTAAGATATGAAATGGCACCCGAGCGGTTTTCCAGTTCAATGCGTGACAGCATCGACAGCGCAAGATCTGTAATAGGTGCACCCTCTTTACGACACGTATGTTCTCCATTTACAATTTTTATCACCGAACGTTCTAGGTCCTCCAGACTATGCAGGACAATTTCACATCCGTTGCCCATATATTCCGCTAAACCATCCACTAAGGTTTTGTAAGAATTTAAAATTAAATGGTCCACCGCAGTGAACACAACCTTCTCTGCTGTCATAACTGCCTCCGCGACTAAAATTTATTTTAGCAATTACCAAATATATTTTATCAACAAATTCTAGTCTACGCAACTGGTAGCCTTAAGAAATTTTTTCAATCAATAAAAGTTACATACGCCCTTCTATATTATACTAACCTTCCCCTTGCTAACCGTTAAAAAAGCATAAGGCGATAACCGTAGAAGCCGGTTAGGGCATACAACAGTACATACGCTGTATCATTGATTTTGCGTACCAGAGATCTCCTAACCGTTTCTCTTTTAAAATAATTCTATCCTATCAATTTATGGAAACCCTATAATCTAGTCGACCTGCTACGCTCTTACATGATTATTGGAAATAGCAATAGATGCTTAAAGCATTGGGGCATGTGAAATTATGTTTTTCTAAATAATACAAATTAACCCACTACGACCATCATTGATATTAGTAGCCTCACGCATCTTCATATAGGCATCGCTAGGTGTACGATTCAGCTCGTTATGTAAACCTTTTTCTATCAGTTTATGTTACATTACATTCAGAACAAACAGTGAGTTCTATTGGAACTTCTATCCTTGTAATATACTCTTTGTTGTGTTCAACTTTAGAATAGTTATTTTAATCTTTTATATGGATTAAACAATGGATTTTTAGGTAATATAGCAACAAACAAATGTAACATTTTTTTATATTTTTACAACAGTAGAAAGGTCAGATTGAAAAATCTGAAGTCAGCCTGAATGGTAAAACCTATTATTTCAACGACAATAATCACGGGAATTAAATGCATGGCGGTAGTAAAGGGATCGACAAGCGGATATTTAAAATAGATCGGACAGAGGGAAATCGTGTTCAGTTTTCCTACATTAATCTGGATGGGGAGGAAGGATATCCCTGAACAGTAAATGTTACAGTGGTAATATAAAGCATGTCTGCCGATAGTTGCGCCCAGATAGTATGAAGTATTTTCATATCCAGCTACGCTATCAAAGCCCAATGCCACGTCTTTTGTTGTGTCACCTTGCATGGGGGCTCAACAGCAACAATTGTTGCACCATAATCCAACAAATCTACTTCAAATCCCGATTTACTTTGTAGTGTTATCAGCGTTGTCTTATATCCATTTTGTGCTCCTCCAAAAACTCCTAGTTTTCATAAATAATCGCTACCTTTCAAAATTGATTTAATGATAATATCAACATCTGTTAGCAAGTATCAAATTAAATTTACAGCATCTAGGAGTACATGTCAACAAGAATCCTTTTGTGTATAATCTGAAGGATGTGTAATATACCAGATAACGATAGTAGTTTTAGTATATATAATAGTTATTTCATCAACATCTAACTATTTAAAATTTTTCTTTTAGAATAGATTCTATTGAAACACTTGTGGGTAGGGGGGTGCGGACAACCATCTTATCCGATCTTGCTTATCATCTTTCCTATCAGGTATACAAAAATGCCCCACCTACGATCTTTTCGTAGATGGGGCATTTTTAAATTAAACTTTTATAGTATGATGCAGATAAGTCCCGAACAGCCCTCATTGATAATACGTTCTGTGGTTTCCTGCATCTTCATGCGGGCATCACTTGGCATGCGATAAAGCTTGTTGTGCAAGCCCTCGTTGACCAGCTCATGCAAGCTCTTGCCAAAGATATTGGACTCCCAAATCCTCACCGGGTCTTCTTCAAACTCCTTAAGCAGGTAGTGTACCAATTCTTCACTCTGGCGTTCGCTGCCTACAATTGGTGCAACCTCCGTTGTAATATTGGCTTTCATCATGTGTATGCTGGGTGCCGAAGCACGTAGCCTTACACCATAGCGGCCACCCTGCTTGACAATCTCCGGTTCCTCCAAAGAAAGCTCATCCAGTGTAGGCATTACGATACCATAGCCGGTTGCAGATACTTCTTCCAACGCTCCCTTAAATTTATCAAACTGTGTCTTTACCTTTGCAAGTTCAACCATACAAGGCATAAGGCTCTCTTCGTCGGTAATATCCAAACCGGTAGCTTCACCCAAAATGCGATAGAACAGCGAATTATCGATATCCAATCTGCAACGGACACTGCCTGTGCCCAAATCGATATCGGAAAGCCGCATTTCTTCCACATGCTCACACTCACCCAGCCGGCTTAGTGTTGCCTCTGCAGTACTGATCTTGCTCAAGTCTGTAGCCACAGCTTTTATTTGGCTATACAAAGCCTCTTTGAGCCAATGGCCCTTTTCCAAATTCATAATCCACTTTGGAATAGTAAGAGCCACTTCCTTCACCGGGAACTCATAAAGAACACGAGTCAAGATTTCCCTGATATCGCTTTCATGCATTTCCAGACAATTGATGGCAATAACAGGAACCTTATATTTTTCCTCCAAGCGGGTGCGCAGGTCGCGGTTTTGGGGGGATTTGGGGTGTACACAGTTCAGCAGCATAACAAAAGGCTTGTTGATGGTTTTAAGCTCAGATACTACACGTTCCTCGGCTTCTTCATACTCACCCCGGGCAATGTCGCTGATGCTGCCATCGGTGGTAATGACCAGACCAATGGTGCTGTGCTCATTGATTACCTTTTTGGTGCCGATTTCGGCAGCCATGTTAAATGGAATTTCTCTGTCAAACCAAGGGGTCATTACCATACGGGGCTGCTCATTTTCAATGTATCCCAGTGCACTGGGTACAATGTAGCCTACGCAGTCAATCATCCTGACGTTAAAGCTGGCAGCGCTATCCACAGAGATTTTAACAGCCTCTTCCGGAATGAACTTTGGCTCTGTGGTCATAATGGTTTTTCCGGCTGCCGACTGGGGTAGTTCATCTATTGCGCGTTCTCGCCTGTTTTGGCTTTCAATATTGGGCAACACCATGGTTTCCATAAAGCGCTTAATAAAGGTGGATTTACCAGTGCGCACCGGGCCTACCACCCCTATGTAAATATCACCCTCGGTGCGCTTTGAAATATCCTGATAAATGGTTGTGTTTTCCATAAGCAGTTCTCCTCTTTCACCCGCGCCGGGCTTTTATACTAATCTCCAATGAAAGACTGTTCTCCTCATTTCATTGTCGGCACCCTTGTTGCCGGCGGTGGTGCCTGTAGCCGGAGATATGATTGGGTGCCAAATACATACGGCAATACTGCGCCTGAGTAGGTACTACAGTACAGGAATCAGCAGTACTCCTGCTTTTTCCTCGCTTGGCTGTCCGCCGTTTTCTTCCATAATCTTATCTATGCTGGTATTATACCGCTTGGCAATATCCCACATAGTCTCACCGTCGTCAGGCAGGTATAGATACAGTCCCGGCGATGCCATATCTGTTTTGGGTTTTTTATCATCTATGGTAACTTCATCTATCATGGTGTTCTTTTGGGTGGCATAAACCACTCCCTCCAGCAGCATCTCACACCGAATCTCAATGGTATCACCGGAGATAAAGCTGTAGCTGCAGCTGTGACAGGTCATTCTGGGTGTCATGTTGGGCCCGGAACCTTCGCAGGCAATCTTGCGCTGAATTTCCAGCGGCTTATCAAAATAATAAATATCGCCGTCCTTCATCATTGCAAACATTGCCACGGTTACCCTGCCGTCTGCCGACATGCCCCCTGCTTCCATGCGTGCTTCACAGCCGGCCACCTCACACCACAGGTCTATAATGCTTTCAATATTATCGGGCAGAGGCATGGTCTCTTTGTAGGTAAAGCTGTCACGCACCATATTGCACATGTTTTGGGTGCTGAAGTTTTTGGTATGGTAGGTGCATGGATGGCGGGTGGAATAGCAGTCTGCGCAGGTCTCGGCTTCATAACTGCTGTGGGCGCGTACCACAATCAGTACCACTGCCTCTGTCTGCAGACAGCGGTATTCGCCGTCACTGTCCTGTGCCGGATCCATGGTCAGATTCAACAGCTCCATGCTGACATCGCAGACACTATTTTCATCCAGTCCGTCTACTTCAATCACTGCATTTAGGGGCAGAGTAAACTCCATTTGTTCCCATGCGCCTGTGGTTGCCATATAAAGCACATGCAGCTGCACTTCACCTTTGACAATTGCCTTGCCCGGGGTAATTTTGAATTCGGTCATTTTGACACATCCGCTGTGGCGTACTATGGTCTGAATTGGGGCTTTGCCATAGCTTAGCTCCAGCATCTCGCTGAAGTGGCTTTCTCTCATGGTCTGACCAAGAATCTGGGTTGCCTGATGCTTTTGCTTTTTCATCTGCACACCCATGCCTTCACCTCCGCAGATAGCTGCTTCTTCACGGCAGGCCATAACCTGTATATGCAGGTTAATGGCACCGCGAATATCCAGCCTTCGCTGGTTTATGGCACGGCAGTTGACGTAGCTGACCTTTGCGCCCACAGTAATAGCAGGACACATAGGCTCAGCTTTGAGGTCGATGCTCTTTGCAAAGGGCACCTTGTACTCACCTCTTGCAATCCCCGAACCGTTGGATACATAGTGGATGGTAATACATGCCGTGCCTTCTACCTCTACCCGCAGGCCAGAAATCCGACGTGAGGTGACCACCGGCTGTACCGAACACTTCAGGATTCTGACGATATCCGGGCAGTAGTCCGGTAAGAGGGCGTCACACTCGATTGGCTGTTCCACCTCCAGATCCAAAGCGATCTCGTTGATATAAAGCGGTTGACGGCTCAATTTGAGTTCCATAGCGTCTCCTTCTCTCTTTTGGTTTCAAGATTGATTCACAACCAATATATGTGAGGTTTGTACGGTTTATACCCTGTCTGTGCCCTAAGAATTGGCTAGTTCCATCCCTTGACACCGACATTTCCTTGGAATAAAATTAAACCTGCCAGATTTATATTATTTTTGGCATTACGCCAGCTTATCTGCCGCTTTATTTTGCAGTATCATCAACTTTTTATTGCAATGAAAAACCAATACATACAACAATAGCCGGTGTGGGAGATTATTTTTACACAGCTGATTTTGTAAGCTTATTTGAGTTTGCAAAATCAGTTTTGTTGTGTCTGAGAGGAGCAAGACTGATGCAGTCAGCTACCGCCCGTGTAAACAGTATTACTGAGGGTGTTATTTGGAAGCCGCTTTTGGCATTCTTTTTTCCTATTTTATTGGGTACCTTTTTTCAGCAGCTTTACAACACTGCCGATGCCATCATTGTAGGCAGATTTGTCGGTAAAGAGGCATTGGCAGCAGTAGGTGGCACCACCGGCACTTTAATCAACCTGTTCGTCAATTTTTTGGTGGGTATTTCATCGGGTGTAACGGTAGTGATTGCCCAGCACTACGGTGCACAACGTTACGACAGAGTACAGAAAGCGGTGCACAGCTCTTTTACCTTGGCACTGGCGGCCGGGGCTGTTATGACTGTTGTGGGCCTTATTGCTGCTCCATGGGCGTTAAAGGCTATGGGCACACCCCAGGACATTATCGGGTACGCTGTCATTTATATTCGTGTCTATTTTTTCAGCATTCCCGCAGCTTTTGTGTATAATGTTTGTTCGGCTATTTTGCGTGCCACAGGCGACACCCGCCGCCCCCTTTACTTTTTGGTGATTGCCTGTATCACCAATATCGTTCTTGATTTGCTGTTTGTGGTATGGCTGGGACTTGGTGTGTGGGGCGTTGCAGTAGCTACCCTCATTTCTCAAATACTCAGTGCTGTTTTATCTGTATTGGTTCTTCTTCAAACCGATTCTGCCTGCCGACTTTCCATGAAGGAGCTGGGGTTTGATTCCATGCTGCTGAAAGATATTTTGAGAGTGGGCTGCCCTGCGGGTATTCAGTCTAACATGTACACCATTTCAAACATCATCATACAGTCCTGCATCAACTCATTTGGTACCGACACCATTGCAGCCTGGACAGCCTTTGGAAAGGTCGACGGCTTTTTCTGGATGATTCTTGGTGCTTACGGTATCTCTATTACCACCTTTGTGGGACAAAACTTTGGTGCACAAAAATATGACCGCATCCGCAAAAGTGTACGTGTTTGTATGTGTATGGCCATGGGCACTGCCTTTATTCTCAGTATCGTTATGTATTCCTTTTATGGTACCATCTACCTCATTTTTACCGATGACCCGGGAGTTTTAGCTGCTTGTGGCCAAATGGTACGCATGATGGTTCCCTATTACTTTACCTTTGTCTTTGTGGAAATCTTATCAGGAGCCATCCGTGGTACCGGTGACGTGGTAAAGCCAATGCTGATTACCTGCGGCGGCGTATGTGCCTTAAGGATTTTGTGGTTATTTTTAGCACTACCCTTGCACCGTACTCTAAACATGGTGTTGGTAAGCTACCCCATTACCTGGTCAATTACAGCTGTCTTGTTTATTGTTTATTATTTGCGGGGTAACTGGCTAAAGCGCCGCATCACTGTTTTAGAAGCAGGGGTGCAGCAAGATGGGTTCTCGCAACCTGCCACCGAATCATAATTTGTACCATTTTACCCTAACCAGTGCCTCCATAAGAGTTAGGCTGCCTCTTTTGGCGTCTATCTCAACTCATGTAGATACGATAGAAGTGAATAGCAAAAGACACCGGGCAGGTACCCTGCCCGGTGTCTTTTTTCTTGATTCAGGAGGAAATCAATGATCAAGTAACGTTATTTTGCAGCCTGAGTTAAGCACTCGACAACTGCCTTTTTGATGCGCTGAGAGGTCAGAGTTGCACCGGAAACAGCATCCACATCCACAGAGTTTGTCTCTATGATTTTTGCAGGAATATCTTTCAGTGCACCGCCAGCAATGCCCTCAGTCTCATGATTAGACTTTACCGCTACGTTGGCGATTTTGCCTTCGGTAATGGTAACTGCAACGGTCATGGGACCTTCCTGACCGTCCACGGTAGCCTCGTAGTCACCGTCAGTCAGCTTTTGGGTCATATCAAAGCCAATGGAGTTGGTCTTTTCTTTTACAAACAGGGCTTCATCCAGCATATCTTCAGCAGGCTTAACGGTATAGCCCTTGGCAGGCTCGGAGTTCATGGCTGTGCGGGCAGCCAGACGGCCGAACACGATGGGGCCCATGACACCGGTACCGCCGGAAACAAACTTGCCCCAAACGCCGCCGATTACCTCACCGGCTGCATACAGACCGGGAATAGCAGTGCCGCTGGCATCCAGAACCTGCATATCGGTATTAACCTGAATACCTCCCAGAGTCATAACGCACAGAGCGTGCAGACGAACTGCATAATACTTGTTGCCTTCAATTTTGTTGACAGCCAACTTAAATGCATTGGTAGAAGCATCATAGCTGCGGCCAAACTCATCGGTGCCGCCTGCTGCTACTGCTTCATTGTACTTTTCAACAGTGGAAGTCAGGCTGTCTGCGGGCATGTCAAGCATCTCTGCCAGCTCTTCCAGAGAATCGGCCTCATACAGAACATGCTTACCGGGTGCGTTTTCGCCGCCAAATTTATAGTCATACATGCCGGCAGCATTGTTGGCACGCAGGTCTTCCAAAATCTTGTCGGTAAAGATATCAAACTGAACAGCTTCGGGCTGCTCTTCCAGGGCTACCTCGCGGACAGAAGGATTGGGGTCGCACTCGTTGACAAAGCGTTCTCCATTTTTGTTTACCACAATACCGCCTGTCTTCCAGGTATAGGTAGATGCAATGGTACCGGTGGTGGGGTCGTCCTTGCCCTGCAGGCCCATGGGGAAGGTGGGAACATAACCCATCACTTCGTCGTTATGCAGTGCACCGCCAACCTTTTGCATCATCAGCAGACCGTTGCCGTCAGCAGTGGCAGGGCCGCCAATAAGGTAGCTGCCGCCATGCTTAGTATATTCTGCCATCAGCTTGCTATTGGCAGAATAGCCGCCGGTAGCCACAACAACACCTTTTTTGGAGTCGTAGCGGATGGTTTTTCCGGCATCGTTGGTGCCGGACACGCTCATCACCTGGCCATCAGCGTTGGCAATAAGGTCGGTGGCACGGGTGTTAAACTCAATTTGAATCTTACTTTCAGCCTTAATCATGGTATCCAGCACTTCGTGGGCAGGAGCCTTGTAGTTGGCCTTGTCCTTTGCCTGTGCCTTGTAGGTACGGGGAATGGAATAAAGGGCATGTTCGGGAGCAAACACAGCGCGGTTGCCGTTTGCATCCGTAAGCAGGTCATAGGTGTTCAGGCCATTATCCCACAGCCACTGAAAGGTGTCTTTGTCCTCTTTGACAAACAGCTCTACCAGCTCTTTGTTGGGTTTACCGTTAAAGTCACTGCCGGTTTTTATAATATCGTCAACAAAGGACTGCATGGTATCCTCAATGCCGTCTTCTTGCTGAACGACTGTCTCGGCAGCAGACATGGAACCACTGGTAAAGTTGAGGGATCCTCCGGTTTTGCCGGTTGCCTCCAATATAATAACCTTTTCGGCGCCGTTGGCAACAGCCTCTAAAGCAGCGGACATACCTGCAGCACCTGCGCCCACAACAATAAGGTCTGCTGACTTGGTTTCATCAAAGACAGGAGCCTCCACCTGGGGTTGAGAGCTTTGGGGAGTGCTGCTTGCGGAGTTGTTGCTGCCGCAACCGGCAAAGGTGCCTGCAATCAAAGCAGCAGCCAACAAAACTGCTAGTGTTTTTTTCATCTTATCGTTCCTTTCGTATGGTATGCCCTCAGTATAAGTTATCGCTAAATTTTTAACAATATTGTTTTTAATATATAATTTATATATTTCATAACAAATTAGTCTTATTTGTGCTATAATCAAATTGATTATTATAATTTGAGGTAAATTATGGTGAATAAAAAGATGATTACTATACCTGTTTTAGAACATGACCAGGTATCTCGCTATTTGGAAGCAATTCATTATAATCTGCTTGCCTTTGGCTTTTGGGAGCAAAATGACAACGCCACACACTTTGATGACGTGCTGGATCATTTTAAATTTGTCTATGTTACCAGCGGCGGCTGTACCCTGCTTGTAAACGGCGTTGAGCACCATCTTCATCAAGGCGACATTGTGTTATATGCTCCCTTTGTTACTTATCGAGCTATTTGTCATGCTGATGATAGGGTCAAGTTCTATTATCTTCACTTTGATGTTGACCCGGCTGAAAAACGTAATCTGCTGTTAATGCTGCTGAACTTAAATGATATTTCCATTTATCGGGGGCTGATGTCCGCCCCACTGGTATCCGACCTTCAAAAGTTATACCGACAAACTCAGGCACGCGTTTCGGGTATCTACTATAACGTCAGCAATTTGCTGCATAGCACAATTTTTTCTGCACTTTCTGTATCGGCACCCCAAGATCTCTTGGGACTGGCCAGTGAAAAGGCTGCCACCACCGAGGAACTGGTTATTCGCAGCTGTGTGCAATATATTGATGCGAATATTCATCATCAAATTTTGGTGGAAGATTTGTGTAAACACGCAAATGTATCTCAAAGTTACTTGTACAAATGCTTTATTAATATTTTAGGTATTTCTACCAAGGATTTTATTTTAAAACATAAGCTTCGGCGTATTACAGTAGAAATGTTATCTAAAAATTATCCTCTTAAAGAACTGGCTTATAGCTACGGCTTTTCCTCCGTAAACCATTTTAGCTCCGTTTTTAAAAAATATTATGGCTGTTCCCCCACT
>JAEYXR010000121.1 GCA_023431215.1 Bacillota bacterium | reverse complement strand
AAAAGAACCGTCTTTTTAAGAAGGGCTTTTGGTATTGCACTGTATGGTGTTGTATAAAAAGCCCTTCTTTTTTTTCTATGCAAAGCAAGTAAAAAATGGCCTTACGGTTCATTTTGTAACAAAGACGTTCCATTTCATGCTTTCATAAAAAAACCCTACCCATATCTAACTACTATTGTGGTACAGCGGTGTTCACAAGTCTGCATATGCCACTGGGCAGGTATTTTTTGGCAATGAATTTGCACTGCTGACTGTGCAAGTTTTAGCATAAAAATTTTATTCTACTTTAGGAGGTAAACACATGGATACCATTACAGTACAAAAACGTGATCTTTCATTAAAACCAAAGCAGTTAAGGCGTACAGGCCTTGTGCCCGGCAGCGTTTTTGGCGGGACTTTGCAGGATTCTATATCCATTCAAATTCCTGAGTCAACCGCACGCAAGCTGATTCGCCAAAAGCGTGAGGGCAGCAAGCTTCAGCTCTCCCTTGACGACCAGATTATTCCCGTACAAATTAAAGAAAAAACATACAACACCTTAAACAACGAAATTGTACAAATCAGCTTTCAGGCGTTAAAGTCCAACCAAAAAGTTAACAGTGTTATTCACATCGTTTTAAAAAATACGGACAAGGCAACCGGGCTGTTAGAAAGAATGCTGCTTGAAATCCCCTACGCTTCACTTCCTGCAGATATGATTGATACCATAACGGTTGACCTGGAGAACATACCTGTTGGAAGCATTGTAACAGTAGGTGATATTCCCGAGTTGAATAACGAAAAGATTGAATTGCAGGTTGATACGGAAAGCATTGTCCTAAGAGTCAATGATAAAAAACGCGCCACAGACAGAAGTGCGGAATAATCTCTGTGTGCAGCTTTATGCCGTTAAAAGATGGAGCTTGGATTGTCATACCACTATGGTTCTGGCAGGAAGGGCTCTTTCTATATCATGCGAAAGGAGATAACTATGCAGTTAGTAGGACGTGCAGTGAAGCATAATGCTTTTGGAAATGGAATTGTAACAGATTTTTCCGGTAATATCATAACGATCTGTTTTTCTCAAGGAGACAAAAAGTTTATCTATCCTGATGCTTTTGCTCATTTTTTAACATTAAAAGATAAGTCAATGCAGAACGAAATACACACCATATTAAACAAGCGAGTTCAGGAAGCAAACAACCAAAAGCAAAAAATGCAAGAAGAACAGGAGCGTGTGAACCGGCTCCGCAATTTAAAAATAACACCAAATTCTCAGGCGGCTTTTAATTTGGACTCTACAGAAATTGATGCGATCTTCTTGTCAAAATCCGCATTTACCGGCCGTTACTTAAGTGGGCACTCCAAAGGCGAACCACGTATTCCCAATAGATTAAAGCCAAACTCGGCTTGTCTGCTCACCGAATGCCCCGATGGCACCGAAGAAAAAAACCGCCGGATTGTTGGTGCATTTATGGTGCGAGATGACTTTTTTGGTGCTCGGTGCAAGGATGGACTAGTAAAGAGCCACGATCAGTTCATCATCCGTTTGAATTTGAAAAATCAATTATTATTCTGGGATTATTTTGACCAAAATGATTCTTTACCCCGCTGGGGAAACACCGTGTTCAAATATTTTTCCAACACAACCATGCAGCAAATGCTGCAGGATATGAAGAAAGCCATGAGCGGTTCTAAAAACGAACCGCTGCTTAATGAGTTTTATGACTATTTTTGTGAAGTAAACCGCTTGCCGAAAGTTGAAAGCAATCATTAAAGAGCTGTAACAAGTCATAAATTTCTATTACTAAAAAGCACAGGGAGGACAGTATAACTGTCCTCCCTGTGCTTTTTTACTTGTTTATAGTTTTGCCTTTTACAGCAAATAATTATTTAATTGCTAATCTTATTGCCCATATTTAATGAAACATATCTTTTTTAATTAAAATAATAGCTGCAATTAAACTAAGCACCACTGACAATGCCACCGGGAACCACCAAAACTGGTCCAACGGCATTCCCCCTGCTATATTCATGCCGTAAAAGCTGGACACAATGGTAGGAATAGACATAACAATGGTAATTGCCGCCAAAACCTTCATTACAATGTTAAGGTTGTTGGAGATGATAGATGCAAAGGCATCCATGGTGCCGGAAAGAATATTGGTGTAAATATTACACATTTCGATAGCCTGTTTAATTTCAACCAGCACATCTTCCAGCAGATCCTGATCCTCTTCATATAACTTGATAATTCTGCCACGCAGTATTTTTTCCAGCGTAATTTCGTTGCCCTTTAAGGATGTGCTGAAATATACCAAGGACTTTTCCAGCCCTAAAAGCTGAATCAGCTCCTTATTTTTCATAGATTTATGCAGCTGCCGTTCTGTATAAGATGATATTTTATCAATCTGCTTTAAATAAGTGAGGTATCGGGTAGCAATGCGGAACAGCAGGGACAGTAAAAAGCGTGTACGCAAATGAGTGGTAATATTTTTTACCATACCCTCCGCCATTTCGGTAATAATTTGGTGTGGGCGGGTAGAAATTGTTACTACATATTGGGGGGTCAGAATAATGCCCATAGGCAGTGTAGAATATAAAATTGTGTTTTCATCCTGGCGTTCTGCAGTGGGAAGGTCGACAATTACCAAAGTCTGTTCCTCCTCGCTTTCAATGCGGGAAGATTCCTCTTCATCCAGGGAGGAGCGAACAAAGTCGGCATCCAAAGCCAATTCTCCGGTTAAATACTCAATCTCCTGTTGGGTTGGATTTACCACCGAGATCCAGCAGCCGTCGCATAGTGTTTCCAAATGCTCCAGTCTATTGTTTTCAGTCTTGTAAATATTTAGCATGGCTGTTTCTCCTTTCTTGAGGCTTACCAAAAGCAAGGAGCAACCCATAGCAAGGCTCGTCCGCCGCCTATAACAGGCAAACGCACAAAAAACCACATACACGACGCAATGACGCCTGTACTCTTGCTGCTGCAACTATACTTTTAGAAGCACTCTCCGGACGGGAAAAACGAACCTGACAGAGCTTCGTTCCTCCCGCTTCTTAAGTGGGTTCTACTACCTCCGGGGTCTGTACTCAAGCCCTGTCACCTCCTCGATGCTAACACATATGGCCTCGTCATAAAGGAAGCCGCAGCCAATTTGCTACGGCTCCAGACATACTTCTTTACTATTATATACCACCACCGTTGTCCAATGCAACCTTATCACGCAATTTTCGGCGATAATTTTGCATATACTAGTATTTGTTAGTCTTTTTTATCGCAGCTTACCGGCTGTTACTAATCATAAAAAACACTAAACAGGTTAAGGAGGTGGCAGCTATCGCACATGCTTTTCGCCGCCCGTCTGTAGCGCGCACGTTGCTGCTGGGTGGTCTTATTGTGTTGCAGCTTATTGCTGTTATTGGTTTCATTGTGGTGCTTTCAGCACGCTGGGCAGCAATACTCACCACCTTAAATGTTTTAAGTGCTGCTGTAGCGATTACTGTTGTGGTTCGTGAAGAAAACCCCTCTTATAAGGTTTCTTGGATTATTGCCATCATGCTGTTTCCCTTATTGGGGGGGCTTTTTTATTTGGCATGGGGCAACAAGGGAATTCCTAAAAAAGAACGCCTGCAAATGCGGCAGCATATCAAAAGCAGGCCACAAATTTTTCCGCGTTTCAACGGGGATAATATCGGGTTAGGCAGCGGCAACCCCGGTCTTGATGTCCAGTCAGCCTATATCTACCACATTACAGGGTTCCAAGCTTTTGGCAGTACCACTGCCAAATACTGCCCCCTTGGAGAAAGTCAGCTTAGACTGATGATGCAGGAACTGCCCCAGGCTAAAAAATTTATTTTGCTGGAATATTTTATTATTGAACAGGGTGTGATGTGGAACAGTATTTTAGATATCCTTCTGGAACGTGTTTCGGCAGGGGTGGAGGTTTTGGTTTTATATGATGATGTGGGCTGTATGCAAACACTTCCACCCGGATACGACCGTCATCTCCAGAATATGGGGATACGCTGTGCTGTGTTTAACCCTATGCGCGCAAGCCTGAAAGCGGCTGTCAATTACCGTGACCACCGAAAAATTTGTGTAATTGATGGGCATACGGGCTTTTGCGGCGGCATTAATCTGGCAGACGAATATATTAATGTAAAAGAAAAGCATGGCCACTGGAAGGACACCGCTGTCATGCTCAAGGGCCCCGGCGTATACAGCCTGACACAAATCTTTTTGCAAAATTGGAGCTTTTCTACCGGAGAAACCCAGGAGGAGCTATCCCGATTTTTGATAATGCCGCCCAATAAAGAGGCCAAAGGCTGGGTACAGTCTTATTCTGACACCCCACTTGACCGTTGGAATGTGGCAGAGAATGTTTATCTGCAAATTATCAGCCGTGCCAACCGGTATGTCTATATTACTACGCCATACCTGATTTTGGACAATGAAATGGTAACGGTATTACGCTGTGCTGCCCAAAGCGGTATTGATGTAAGGATTATTACTCCTCATATTGCAGATAAATGGTATGTTCACCGTGTGACACGCTCCTATTACCGCCCGCTTATTGCCGCCGGAGTGAAAATCTACGAGTATCTGCCAGGATTTATTCATGCCAAGATGTTTATTAGCGACGACCAAGTTGCCGTGGTGGGCACGGCTAATCTGGATTACCGCAGCCTGTATCTTCATTACGAATGTGCCGTAGCTTTTTTTGAAGCACCAATTGTGGAGGAAGTAAAAAGAGATGTACTGGACACCATAGAACAAAGCCAACTGATTACTCGGGAGGAGCTGGACGCAGAATCTCAATGGAAACGCTTTGTTTCTTCCCTGCTACGCCTGTTTGCACCTTTTATGTAGCTATATAGGGCACAAAACAAAAAGCGTTCTTTCAGTGGTGAAAGAACGCTTTTATTTTGTGATATAAGGTTTTAACCTGCCTTGCGCAAAAATTTTATCCTAAACACGTGAATATAAACATAACGCAGGTTTGATACCGTAAAATCGTAAACTGCAAAAAAGACGTTGCCAAGAGCCAGCAGTATCAGTGCGGAATATTTACCAAAATCACCAAATTCATCCATAATTTCGGTAATGCCAAACAGATTGATAACTACCAGATACGCCGCCACAACAGCAATATTAAAGATAATGAACTTTATCATGTACTGCAGCACCTTTGGTTTCATTTCATCCAGCCGAAATTGGAGGATAGGATAATAACCAAAGAAAAAAACAAACAGGCAGGCAACCTCCGGACGAGGTACCAAAATCAGTGACAGCAGCGAAACTGCAGCATACACCACTATAGCATTTTTTGTTCCGTTTTCTACTACCACTGCAATTAAAACAATTCCCGCAAAGGCAGGCAAGGCGTATTCTGCAAAGGGAATCATAGTGGTCAGAAACATCAGCAGCAGGCAAAGGCCGGTAGCAACACCGCCCAAGGCTACCTGTGTACTTTTTCGTGATCTTGCAGACATATTGCTTCGTCTCCGTTTTCTGTAAATTAAATTTTGAGCAAATTAATCAGCAGCCGCCACCCAAGCAGTTACAGCAGCAATTGGCGCAGTACATGGTAGCACAAAGGTCACAGCAGGACATACCTCCTACATTGCTCATACCCTGGCCATAGCCATTTTGGCGCTGAAACATCAATTGATTAAGCGCCGCACGGTATTCCTGGTTGCCCGGGCTCATTTGGCAAGCAGTGTTAAAAAACTGTAGTGCACTATCCAGCCATCCACGGGAATACGCAATGCCGCCCTTTAAAAAGTGCCATTCACCATCCCGCCGAGCCTGAGGGATACCATCCAGCAACTCTTCAGCCTCATTGATGCGACCGTTGTTTATCATGGCACGGATATCGGCAAATTGGGAGGACTGGGGTCGATAGCTGCTGTTATTGCTGTAGCTGCTGCCGCCATATGACTGCGAACCGCCACCACTGCGTCTTTGGCGCTGTACCTCGTCGTATGCCTCGTTAATTTCTTTCATTTTTTCGGTGGCAAGGTCAGCCAAGGGATTGTTGACATAGTTATCGGGATGATATTTTCTGGCCAGCTGACGATATGCGTCTTTTACCTGTTCGTCGGTGGCAGAGGGAGATACCCCCAAAACCTTGTACGGATCGGTCATAAAGATAGCCCAGTCCTTTCTGTGTGCCAAGCGGCACGGTTTGCTTTGCGTTCTTTTGGTGACAACATCAGCTGTTCTACCTCAGAACGCAGTCCTAAAAACAAAATATTTTCCAACACCGGACCAAAGTGGTAAACGGTGAGGAGCTCATAGGCTTTGGAAGCCTCCGCAATGGTAAGAAAAAGCGAGCCTTTTGCCCGAAGGCGCTGATTTTCCAAATCGGTGGTGGGGTCACTAAGCAAAAAGGGATTGTAGCTGCTGCTGTGCTTGTCCTTTTCCAAATCATCTAGAGCATCAGCCAAATAAACGTATCGGCCCATCATACGGCCCAGGCGGTCCAATACTCTTGCCTGGCTTTCACTGTTACCAAGCCGGGTAAATACCGCAGCAAGCATTTCAGCAGTAGGTTCACTTGCCTCATCTATGCTGGCACAGCTTTGTTTTTCCAGGTACGACTGTTTTGCCATAGCTTCTGCAAATATCCGGCATAGCTCCGGCTGGCGCTGTGCTGCCGCTTGATAGCTGCGCCGAACAAGCCAAAGCCCTGCCCTTGCGGCAAGGCTTTTAAAAAAACCATCGTCATCACGGTCATCCTCCAGCTTATGCCAAAGCATCAGCACCGCAACATCACAAGCATAGTCCAAGGACGGATTTTCCTCTATGGTAGGCTCTTTTTTTAAAGGATTAAAGGTGCAGCGCTTTTGCGTCACCTTGGGAGCTTTTTCATCAAGCGCCATTTGCAGCATTGCCAAAAAGGTAAAATCGTAGCTCAGAGTCATCCGCACTGCAGGGCCAAATCGCTTGCCAAGCTGGTGACATAACCCGCAGTACACAGCCTTATAGGCCGCAAGCTCACAAAGACGCAGCTGGGACGCGTAAGTTTTAATATATCCAAACAAAACAGCGTACCTCCCGTTTTGCGGCTAACAGCCATAACAAAACTCTATAAATCGGTCACTCAACTTAAAACAGCAGCTTCAGCACTTTTAATACATGAAAGCTCTCTGTTCTAACAATAACACCCTTACAAAGCTTATTTTATGCTACTATTTTACACTACACCCTAGTAAAAAGCATTAATAAATTGTGAATAAGCCAAACCTTGGCACAAAGTTTTCTATGTGCTCTTTTTTTGGCCTTAAGCTGTTTACAATATTTCATGCTGATATTATAATATTGGTTATCTGCAGTATTAAAATCCTCATATTTATTCTTTAGTGATTTACTGCATACTGTCTGACTAAAGAAAAACGGTAGTTCTAATTCTACAAATTCCGAAAGGAAAGATAATTTTGGGTCTTACAACATTATTTATTCTTGCCGTTGGGCTTTCTATGGATGCTTTTGCAGTATCCATCAGCAACGGCATCTGCTACCAAAAATATACAAAGCCTCAAATGCTGGCTACGGCATTGTTTTTTGGCGGATTTCAGGGGCTCATGCCGGTTATTGGTTATTTGGCAGGCAGCGCCGTCAGTGGACTGATACAAAGCCTTGACCATATTATTGCTCTTGTGCTATTGGGTTATTTAGGCGGCAGTATGATTTTTGGTGCAGTGGCAGAAATGCGCAACCCGGAGGAAAGCTGTCCTGCCACAGGTTTTAGCTACAAGCAACTTACCCTGCAGGCCATTGCCACCAGCATTGACGCCCTTGCAGTGGGTATCAGCCTGGCAGCGCTGCAGGTAAATATTATTCCCGCGGCTTCCTTTATTGCCATTATCACCTTTTGCTGCACTTTGGTTGGCGTTTCCATTGGTAAAAAAGCCGGCAAAATGCTAAAAAGCCGGGCAGAAATTTTTGGCGGTGCCATTTTGGTTCTTATTGGAATTAAAATATTTATTGAGCATGTTTTTGGCGGTTAATATGTTTTTGGGCCTGCATTGTTCTCTTATAAATACAAAAGCACCCGTTTGTGTCCGTACTGTTGGCATAATTCGTCAAATCCCTAGGGTAATTTGCTGTTGTGTTGGTCAAATTGTGCATTGTACCCGTTTCATTTTTGATGTATCATTAAGAAGCACGGTTCAGAGAGACTGTAAATGTCTCTCTTTACTTTTCGCCCTGACATTTTAGTGGTTTAAACCACCAAAGAAAATAAAGTGATTCATTTTAAAAGAACAGGAGGAAGCGTCATGGGTTTTTTCTGCAAGGACATTGAAACCATGAGCCGCAAAGAAATTGAAGCTTTGCAGCTGGAACGACTAAAGTGGGTGGTGAACCATTGCTATCGTAACGTCGAGTTTTACCACACAAAGCTGGACGCAGCCGGTATTACCCCCGACAAGATTAAAGTCTTGTCCGATGTAGAATATCTTCCCTATACCACAAAGGAGGATATCCGTGACCATTATCCATGCGGATTGTTTGCTGTACCCCGCAAGGATATTGTGCGCATTCATGCTTCCTCCGGTACCACCGGCAAGCCGACCGTCGTTGGCTACACCAAGAAAGATTTGGACACCTGGTCGTCTCTGGTTGCCCGTCTTTGTGCCGCGGCCGGCGCCACAGCCGATGACGTAGCACAAATTTGTTTTGGCTATGGCCTGTTTACCGGAGCACTTGGCTTGCATTACGGCTTAGAAAAGCTGGGCGCCATGGTCATTCCCACCTCCACCGGCAACACCGAAAAGCAGCTGATGCTGATGAAGGATCTGGGCACCACCACCGTAATTTCTACCCCTTCCTACTGTCTGTACATGGCGGAGGCTGCTGCCGAGCTTGGTTACAAGCGTGAAGACTTTAATCTTCGGCTGGGTCTGCTGGGTTCTGAGGGCTGCACCCCTGAAATGCGCGATAAGATTGAAAAGGCCTGGGGTATTTTTGTTACAGATAACTATGGTATGAGCGAGCTCATTGGACCCGGTGTTTCCGGCGAGTGCGAAGAGCGTGCCGGTTTGCACTTTGCTGAGGATCACTTCTTGTGGGAAGTTTTGGATGCCAACGGTAACCACCAGCCTGATAATGAGCCCGGTGAGCTGGTAATAACCACACTCACCAAGGAGGCTTTTCCCCTGCTGCGCTACCGCACCAAGGACATTACCAAGGTTACAACTGAGCCCTGCCGCTGCGGACGCACCCATGCCAGAATGGAAAAAATTATGGGACGCACCGACGATATGCTGAAAATTCGCGGTGTCAATGTATTCCCCTCTCAAATTGAGAGTGTCATTATGAACATTAAGCAGGTGGGCGGACACTATCAGCTCATCATCCGCCGTGAGGGCTTTATGGATACCATGGAAGTCAAGGTAGAGCTGGTGGATGGTTCTGTGCTGGAAAAATACAGCGAACTTGAAAAGCTAACACAAAATGTACGTCACCAGCTACGTACCGTATTGGGGTTGGATTGCCGCGTCAGCCTTTGTGAGCCCAAAAGTCTGGAACGTTTTGCCGGAAAGGCCAAGCGTATTTTGGACTTGCGTGGTGAAAGTAAGTAACTTGTCTGTATTTTACAGCTGTGGTATACTTATCCAATTACTGTGTTTATGCAGATCTTATTTGGTCTGTTGGCTAGCCTGGGCTATTTAACGCAGGTCAAATATTACACAGGCACAAATGTCATTATAACTTTTTAATATTATAAGAATTTTACATAGGTAAGGAATGTGAGTCCATGAAACAACTGATGTTGGGCAACCAGGCAGTTGCCCGGGGTCTTTACGAGGCTGGATGCCGTCTTGTTTCCAGCTATCCCGGTACCCCCAGCACCGAAATCACCGAGTTTGCCAGCACTTACCCCGAGCTTTACACCGAGTGGGCCCCCAACGAAAAGGTAGCTTATGAGGTTGCCATGGGTGGTGCCATCGGCGGCGGGCGCAGCTTTTGCGCCATGAAGCACGTTGGCCTAAACGTTGCTGCCGACCCCCTGTTTACCACCTCTTACACCGGTGTAAACGGCGGCATGGTCATTGCCGTTGCCGACGACCAAGGGATGCATTCTTCTCAAAACGAGCAGGATTCCCGCCACTATGCCATTGCAGCCAAGCTGCCAATGGTGGAGCCTGCAGATTCTCAAGAATGCCTTGATTTTATAAAAGCGGCTTATGAAATATCTGAACTATTTGATGCTCCCACCATGCTGCGTCTGAGCACCCGTGTCAGCCACTCTCAAAGCGTTGTGACATTGGGAGAGCGCACCGAACTGCCGCTAAAGGAGTATGTGAAAGATCCAAGCAAGTACGTCATGATGCCTGCCGCAGCCAAAAAGCGCCACGTGGTGGTTGAAGAGCGTACCCAAAAGCTCCGTGAGTTTGCAGAAACCACGTCCCTCAATCATGTTGACCAGGGAAGCGATAAATCTGTAGGTATCATCACTGCGGGCATCTGCTATCAGTATGTCAAAGAGGCTATGCCCAACACTCCTGTGCTCAAGCTTGGTCTTGTTAACCCCCTACCTGTTAAGCTCATTCAGGAATTTGCCATGTCTGTTGACCGCGTAGTAGTGGTGGAAGAGCTGGACGGTATTATTCAGTCTCATTGTGACAGCATTGGCGTTAAGGTTACAGGGAAAGAGCTCTTTGGCTACATTGGCGAAATCAGCCAGCAGCTTATCCGCCAAAAACTGCTGGGAGAAGTAGTTCCAAAAAACTGCGCCTACCATGAAGCAGTTCCTGTACGGCCTCCTGTGCTCTGCCCCGGATGCCCCCACCGCGGGACCTTTTATGCTTTGCATAAGCTAGGTGTCACCGTCTTTGGTGATATCGGCTGCTATACACTGGGTGCGCTGCCCCCTCTGTCCTCCATGGATACCACCCTCTGCATGGGTGCTTCCATCTCTGGTCTGCACGGTTTTAATAAAATGCGCGGCGATGAAAGTGCCAAAAAGTCTGTTGCGGTCATTGGTGACTCCACCTTTGCCCACAGCGGCATTACAGGCCTCATCGACATGGTGTACAACAACAGTGCTTCCACCGTTGTTATTTTAGACAACTCCATCACAGGTATGACCGGACACCAGCAAAACCCCACCACAGGCATGGATATTCATAACCAGCCTGCACCCCAGCTGGACTTGGAGGCACTCTGCCGTGCTGTTGGAATTCAGGATGTCTCTGTGGTAGACCCCTTTGACCTTAAGGGGATGAGGGCCACCTTTAAAGCTGCACTGGAAAACCCGGCACCATCTGTTGTGATTGCCCGCCGCCCCTGTGCTTTGCTGAAAACCGTAAAACGCAAGCCTGCCCTTGTGGTGGATACCGACGGTTGCATTGGCTGCAAAGCCTGTATGGGTATTGGCTGCCCTGCCATTACTTTTGAAAACGGCAAAGCCGCTATTGATGCCACCCTTTGTACCGGCTGTGGTCTTTGTGAAGGCCTGTGCCCCAAAAACGCTATCCAGGAGGTTCGCTGACATGAAAAATACCAAAAGCATTATGATCGTAGGTGTCGGCGGTCAGGGTTCTCTTCTGGCAAGCAAGCTGCTGGGTACTTTGCTGATGAATCAGGGCTGCGACGTAAAGGTCTCTGAGGTTCATGGCATGGCACAGCGCGGAGGCTCTGTGGTAACCTATGTAAAATATGGCGATAAAGTCTCCTCCCCTATTATCGAGCTGGGTGAGGCTGACATTCTTGTTTCTTTTGAGCTGTGTGAAGCTGCCCGCTGGACTGCTTACCTTAAGCCAGATGGCGTGCTTATCACCGGCCGTCAGCAGATTATGCCTATGCCTGTTATTACCGGCGCTGCACAATATCCGCAAAATATTGAGGAAGGTCTGCGTAATGTGTGTAAAAACGCCTATATCGTGGACGCGCTTTCTCCTGCCATTGCCGCAGGCAGCAGCAAAGCTGTCAATGTTGTGCTTATGGGTTTGCTTTCCCGCCTCATGGATATTCCCGAGGAAGAATGGCAAAAGGCTCTGGCTGCTTGTTTAAAGCCCGCGCTCCTGCCCCTGAACCAGGTGGCCTTTGAAAGCGGACGGATGCTTGCAGAGCATTAAGACTCATTTTGCGCCCCCGTCTGTACCGGCAGTGCGGGGGCATTATTGAAACATTAGACAACAACCCGTTACGGAGGAATAACCAATGAGCAGACCGTACTATAATCCCATTGAGGTAGCTCCCGTAGCCGAAATAAAGGCTTTGCAAACCGCTCGCCTCATTCACGCCGTACACCATGTGTATGAGCATGTACCTTACTACCGCGCCCGCATGGATGAAGCAGGTGTAAAACCCGAAGACATCCAGACTCTTGCCGACCTTGCCAAGCTTCCCTTTACCTATAAGCAGGATCTGCGTGATACCTACCCCTACGGACTTTTTGCCGTACCCATGGAGGATGTGGTGGAGCTTCATGCCTCCTCCGGCACCACCGGCAAACAGATTGTGGTGGGTTATACTGAAAAAGATATAGACATTTGGGGCGATATTACTGCACGAGCTATAGTTGCCGCTGGGGGCGATATCCATTCAAAAATACACGTCTCCTACGGTTACGGCTTGTTCACCGGTGGCTTGGGTCTGCACTATGGCGCAAAGGCACTGGGTGCTGTGGCAATTCCGGTTTCCTCCGGCAATACCAAGCGCCAAATTCAAATTCTGCAGGACTTTGGAAGCGATATTCTGTGCTGCACCCCCTCTTATGCTACCTTTATTGGTGAAACAATCCGCGATATGGGCCTGGACCCCAAAGAGTTGAACCTGAGTGCGGGTATCTTTGGTGCAGAGCCCTGGACCGAGGACAGCCGCCGGGAGATTGAGCGACTTTTGGACATTAAGGCTTACGATATTTACGGTCTGACCGAGATTATGGGCCCAGGCGTAGCTTACGAGTGCTGCGAGCAGGGCGGTATGCACGTCTGTGAGGATCATTTTATACCTGAAGTCATTGACCCCGATACCGGCGCAGTGCTACCCGAAGGTAAATCCGGTGAACTGGTATTTACCTGCATTACCAAGGAGGCCTTCCCCCTGCTGCGGTACAGAACCCGAGATATTGGCACTCTGACCCGCGAAAAATGTGGCTGTGGACGCACCTTAATCAAAATGAGTAAACCCAGAGGACGTACCGACGATATGCTGATTATCCGCGGTGTCAACGTATTCCCCTCTCAGATTGAAAGTGTACTCTTCCAAACCGGCCAAACCTCGCCTCATTATCTGCTGATTGTAGACCGTGTCAACAATACCGATACTCTGGAGGTCATGGTAGAAATGAGCCCCGACTTCCAGTTTGACGCTGTGCGCATGGTGGAAGAAAAGCAGCAGGAGATTGCAAACGCCATTCAGTCTATTCTTGGCATCTCGGCAAAAATCAGCCTTGTTTCGCCCAAGACCATCGAGCGCAGCGAAGGTAAAGCCAAGCGTGTAATAGATAAACGTAAGCTCTATTAACCTGTGCACAGGGTATTTTCAGTGCTTGCACCTCTGTTTTGTATAAGTATAGCCTTTGGCTTCAAAGCTTTTTTAAATGCTTTGACTTTTTAATCTGTTCGTGTGATAATAAAATTACAGCAGTAATCTGTCATCTATTCTTATAAGGAGGGACTCAATATGACAGTCAATCAATTGTCCGTATTTGTGGAGAACAAGCCCGGTCGCCTTTCGGAGATCACCTCCATTCTACAACAAAACTCTGTGGATATCCGCGCCCTTTCGGTTGCCGATACCACCCACTTTGGTATTTTGCGCCTGATTGTTGATAAACCGACAGAAGCACATGCTGCTTTAAAAGATGCCGGTTTTACCGTGTCCCTCACCAAGGTTATCGCCATTGGCGTCAGCGACCGTCCCGGCGGGCTGGCAGAAGCCATGGTTGCTTTAAGCGATGGCAACATCAGTGTTGAATATATGTATGCCTTCATCAGCCGCGAAGAAAAGACAGCATATGTCATTTTGCGGGTGGATGATATTGAAAAAGCCATTGAGGTCATTCGTCAAAATAACATTCCTCTGCTCACTGAAAGTGAGATTATCAATGGTAAATAACTCTATTTAATAAAAAGGTCTTTCACTTTTTTATTAATCGGCTCATGCGGGCGTTTCGCCGCCCGCGGCCTTGCAATCTTAATGCACCAGTCAAAGGCCGATGCGCAATTATTAAAGCTATCAAAGACAGTTTCAATTAATACGGCTGCCGGATGATTCTGTTCGACAGTCGTATTTTATCCATTTTGTGTGCCTTTGCGGGGTATCTATCTGTGCAAATCTCTGGAAATAGTGAAAAAGTATTGACTTCCTTCATAGAGAAAGCTATAATTATCGCCATAGGAATAAAGACGATGAAGAGAAGAGTAAGGGTGCGTTCGCCTTTCAGAGAGCTCCGGTAGCTGAAAAGGAGCAGGTACGACAATCCCCCAACATGGTCTTGGAGTTGCGCACCGAGGGCTCATTTGCCTTAGACTGCGACGGGGTTCGCCCGTTAAAGCGATAGAGTATGTTAGGTACTCGAAGAGGCGGTTTGTCGTGAGGCATCCGCAAATAAAGGTGGTAACACGAAGTCTTTTGGCTCTCGTCCTTTTGGCAACAAAGGGGACGAGGGTTTTTTGTATTTTTTAGGAGGTTTTTTCCTATCATGATTGAGATTAAAAGCTTGACAAAAGAGTTTGTTAATACCGATGGTTCTATCCTTCGGGTATTGGACAATATCAGCTTTGACATTAAACAGGGCGATATTTACGGCATCATCGGTATGAGCGGTGCCGGTAAATCTACCATGCTGCGTCTAATTGGCCTGCTGGACACCCCCAGTTCAGGTTCCATATCCATTAACGGCAGAGACTTAAATCAGTTTAACGGCAAGGATAAAATAGCCTATTATAAAACCGTGGGCACTGTTTTTCAGGGCTATAACTTGTTGATGCAAAAAAACGTTTTAGAGAATATTGCTTTTCCTTTAAAGCTGAGCAAATATGATAAAACCGAAGTAAAAGAACGAGTCAGCCAGCTACTGCAGGTTGTTGGCCTTTCCGATAAGGCAGAGGCTTATCCTTCTCAGCTTTCCGGTGGACAAAAGCAGCGCGTAGCCATAGCCAGAGCGCTGGCTACCAATCCTCAGCTTTTGCTGTGCGATGAACCCACCTCCGCTTTGGACAGTCTTACCACTGACTCCATTTTAGAGCTGCTTTCTGACATTAACCGTACATTGGGAGTCACTATCATCATCATCACCCACGAGATTGATGTGGTACGTAAAATTTGCAACAAGGTTGCCGTACTGGAAGGCGGTCACCTGGTGGACAACGGCACTATCGAAGAAGTGCTGGCACACCAAAATCATGAAATTACCAAGAGCTTCTTCAGAAAGGGGGAATAAACCATGGCAGAATTCTTCAGCGAATATGGCACTCTTATCTTAACAGCCACCGGAGAAACCCTGTATATGGTGACTCTTTCTGTAATATTGAGCTACCTGTTGGGCATTCCCCTGGGGGTGCTTGCTACCGTTACAGCGCCTGATTCCATCTCCCCCTGCAAGCCTATTTATTCCCTGTTGGACTGGATTATCAACATCATACGCTCCATTCCCTTTATCATTCTTATTGTCGCCCTCATCCCCTTTACCCGCTGGGTATTGGGCTCCTTTATCGGCCCCAATGGTGCCATTGTGGCACTGGTGATTGGCGCAGTGCCCTTTGTGGCACGACTGGTACAGGGTTCTTTAAACGAGCTGGATAAGGGTGTTATCGAAAGTACCCGGGCTATGGGCGCCACCAATTTTCAAATTATAACCCGCGTGTTGCTGCCCGAGGCTCTGCCCTCTCTTATCCGTGGCATGGCTGTTGCCACCATCACCATTGTTGGCTATACCGCTATGGCAGGTGCTGTAGGCGCAGGCGGATTGGGCGACGTGGCAATTCGCTACGGCTTCCACCGTTACCAGACCAATGTTATGTTCGCTACCATCGTTGTGCTGGTTGTGCTGGTTCAGGTTATTCAGTTGACATTTGATGCTTTGGTAAAAAAGATGGATAAAAATAAGTAACTATGATGAACATAGCATCGTTGGCATTGCAGTAAGGATAGGTTGTGTACAGACATGTTCTGCTGTTGTGACATAAATCATTCTAATAAAAAGCTGTACAGCTATTTTATTAGATAGCCCTGCTGCCTGCAGCAGGGGCTGACAAAACTTAACACATACCTGCACAGCAGGTCATCCATTTTTCAGGAGGATTTATGATTATGAAAAAACTACTTGCACTGACTGTTGCTTTACTTCTCACAGTCTCCGCTGTTGGCTGCGGTTCTTCCGCTTCCTCTTCTTCTGCCGCTCCTTCTTCCCAGGCTGCATCTTCTGAGGCTCCTGCCAATGTAGTGCTCAAAGTTGGTGCCTCCCCTGCTCCCCATGCTGAAATTCTGGAGTCCGTGAAAGAAGCACTGGCTGCTCAGGGCATCACTCTGGAAATTACCGAGTTTACCGACTACGTTCTGCCCAACAACGCTGTTTTTGACAAGAGCCTGGATGCAAACTACTTCCAGCATCAGCCCTACCTCACCAAGTTTAATGAAGAAAACAAAACTGACCTTGTCAGCGCCGGTTCCATTCACTTTGAACCTCTGGGCATCTACCCCGGAAAGACCGCTTCTTTGGAGGCTCTTGCAGATGGTGCAAAAATTGCTGTTCCCAATGACCCCACCAATGAAGCCCGCGCCTTAAACCTGTTGGCGGCCAACGGCATCATCACCCTCAAAGAAGGTGTGGGCCTCAATGCCACCCCCAAGGATATTATTGAAAACCCCAAAAACATTAAAATCGTTGAGCTGGAAGCTGCACAGGTTCCCAATGCCCTGGCTGATGTAGATTTGGGTGTTATCAACGGTAACTATGCTGTTCCCGCCGGAATCATTGACACTGTGCTGGTAACAGAAGACCCCGGTTCCGAGGCTGCACAGGAATTTGCAAACATTGTCGCCGTCAGCCCCGCCAAGAAGGATGACCCAGCTGTTGCCGCTCTTATCAAAGCACTTTGCAGCGAGGAAACCCGTAAGTTTATCAGCGAAAAATACGGCGCTGCCGTTATTCCCGTGTTTTAACATTAGAAACTGCTAAAAAATCTGTGGATACCTGCTGTGTCCACAGATTTTTTCTTTTATCTGGCATTTTAACAACTCCATATAATAAAAATATGAACAAATTTTAACCCAGGTTATCTGTGCAGTATTTTATTTGTTAAAACGGTGACATTTAAAACACCCAATAGTTAAAGCTGAAACTTATACAAACTGTCCTATTTTCTATGCCTTATTTTTCAATACTGGTTTTAGGCAATGTTGATATAGTGACAAAATTTGGTTAATAAAATCCTGTCATTAATGCAACAAGACTGAAATATTCTTAGTTATCCTTGCAAAAAACATGCAGATTGTATAAAATTTAATTGTAACAAGCAGCTTGATACCAATTGGTAAAAGAAAGTAACGAAAGTAATAGTACTGCAGTGTACCCTGCACCTTTTTTCGCAATTTGATACATCGTGCAGCGATATGCTCCGGTTCTTTCGGCAGTATCTAAGCTTTCGTACACTTAATAACCGTTTTTATTATTTTAAGGAGGTAGTGAAAATGTCCAAAAACAATAGCAAGGCGATGGTTCAGGGTGTGGGACGCAGCCTTAGCGGAATGGTAATGCCCAACATTGGCGCATTTATTGCCTGGGGTCTTATCACTGCTCTGTTTATCGGCACAGGTTGGCTGCCCAATGAAAAACTCTCAGCCATGGTAGATCCCATGCTCAAGTACCTGCTCCCCATTCTGGTGGGCTATACCGCCGGTAAAAACGTTGCAGGCTCCCGCGGTGCCGTTATTGCGGCCATTGCATGTCTGGGTGTTATCCAGGGTTCCAGCATTCCCATGTTCCTGGGCGTTATGATGATGGCTCCCTTTGCTGCATGGGTTATTAAAAAGTTTGATGCTGCCGTCGATGGCAAAATCCCTGCCGGCTTTGAGATGCTGGTAAACAACTTCTCTGTTGGCATCATTGGTATGCTGCTGGCCATTGTGGGCTTTTGGGCGGTTGGTCCTTTTGTTACCATCATTACAACTGTACTGACTGCCGGCGCAAATATGATTTACAGCATGGGTTTTCTTCCCCTTATCTCTATCTTCGTTGAGCCTGCAAAAATTTTGTTCCTGAACAATGCCATTAACCACGGTATTATGGGACCTATTGGTATTGCTCAGGCTGCCGAAGCCGGCAAATCTATTATGTTCCTGGTGGAGACCAACCCCGGCCCAGGCTTGGGTATTATCCTTGCCTTCTGGGTTTTTGCAAAAGGTTCTGTTCGCGACTCCGCCCCCGGTGCTGCCATTATCCACTTCCTGGGCGGTATTCACGAAATTTACTTCCCCTATGTTCTTATGAAGCCCGTTCTTTTACTGGCTGTTATTGCTGGTGGTGCCTCCGGTGTTCTGACCTTTGCTCTTACCGGTGCCGGACTGGTTGCCACCCCTTCCCCCGGAAGCATTTTTGCTTTGATGGCTATGACTCCCAGAGGTGATTTCTTGAAGGTTCTGCTGGGTGTAGCGGTTTCCTGTGCTGTTTCTTTCCTTGTTGCTGCATTTTTTGTAAAGCGCGACGCTACTCAGGAAAACGACCTAAACGCAGCTGCCAACAAGATGAAGCAGATGAAGAGCGAAAGCAAAGGCGGATCTGCTGTTAAGCTGAATTCGGTCATTGTCTTTGCCTGCGATGCCGGTATGGGTTCCAGCGCCATGGGCGCAACCACCCTTAAAAAGAAACTTGCTGATGCCGGATTTTCTGCCAATGTTTTGCACAGCGCCATTGAGGACATTCCCGATAATGCAGATTATATTGTTACACAGGAAATTTTTACCGAGCGTGTCTCTAAAAAAGCACCCGGCGTAGAGATTTACACCATCAATAATTTTATGAACGCACATGAATATGATGGATTTATTGAAAAGCTGAAGAATGTACAGCACCAGTAAACCAAATGATGGGAGAGCAGCCGTATTTGGTTGCTCTCCCAATGCTGCAAAAGTAGGACCTAAAAGGAGGTGCGCCCATGCAACTATCGGCTCGGCAGTGTGCTATGCTTACCATCATCATGGACTCAGACGGCTATGTGACAATGGATTCCATTGCACGGCAGCTGTCTTTAAGCAAACGTACCATCCTCCGAGAATTTGATAGACTATGCCTAATGCTTAACAAGTCTGATTTTGTGTTAGAAAGCAAGTCTGGGTATGGCATCCGTTTTTGCGGTGGTCATGATGCCAGACAACAGATAGAAGTACTATTGAATCAATCATCCAGGCAGACCAAAGATCTTTCCCCCACCGGACGGGAAACCTATTTATTGACTCAGCTGCTACAACAGCAGCACCCCATAAAAATTTATACTTTTACACGAGAGCTAAACGTAACCGAGGCCACTATTGGCAGCGACCTTAACCGGTGTGAACGCTGGCTGAAAGATATCGGTATTGAACTTGTACGCAAGCCCGGAGTGGGCATTTATATAGAGGCGGAAGAATGGAGCCGCCGCCGTGCGCTGATACGGCTGTTTCATCAGGAAATTGGTGATATTCCCTTTAATGAAGAATTTTATAATTCTCCTGCCGTATCACAGCTTTTTAACCGGCAAAAGCTGGATGAAATACGTCACCTTATTGATTCCACCCCTGATGTTCGAGATGTTTTTTTAAGTGACCGTAGCTATTCGGCAATCGTGGTTCATTTATATTTTATTCTGCAAAGGGTGCAGGCTGGGGCTGCCATTACCAACCCAAGGCTTGCTGAAGCTATAGAAGAAGACGAAGAGGAAACCAAGCTTGCCAACCGTTTGCTGGAGCTTTTGCAAAGTCGCTTTGAAATTACCATACCGGCCCCGGAGCTGGGTTATTTGGTCACTATACTGCGTAGTGCACAAGGGCTAAAAAAATTTGATGACCGCCATCGAGAGCAGCAGGCTCGCCGCATTGCCGATAAGCTGATACGTATTGCAGAAAATCATACGGGAATTCTAATTGGTACCGAAAATGCCTTTTATGATGCTTTGCTCAGGCATTTAATTCCAACCATCTCCAGATTAAACCTGCATATGGAAATAAGAAACCCTATGCTTGACGATATTAAAAAGCACTATGCTCCTTTATATGAGCTGGCAAAGCTGGGTGTTTCGGCCATGGAGGAAGAATTGGGAGTACCGGTGCCGGATAGTGAAATAGGCTATATCGCCATTCACCTGGGCGTTGCGTTGGAAGACCGCAAAATGCACCTGCAGCGCCGTTATAAGGCTGTTATTTGCTGCCCCAGTGGTGTTATCAGTGCCAAATTGCTTGCCTTGCGCGTAGAACGGGAATTTTCGGACATTGCCATCGTTGATGTTGTTTCTACCCTTAGCCTGGACTACGACGAAATGAAGCTGGACGGAATTGAACTGGTCATTTCTACCGTTACACTGCGAGACTGTACGCTTCCAAGTGCAGTGGTCTCCCCCTTTTTACTGGATGAAGAAAAAGACCAGCTGCGCCGAGTGTTGAAAAACTGTAAGCGCGGCGTCCATGCCCAGTCTCCGCCATTTGGCCCGGCAGATGTGGCAGGTTTGCTGCACAACTCTCAGCTTCTTATTAACAGCATTCTGGAGCTTTTGGACGGTTTCTTTTATTTAGACGGCAACAGCTTAACCTCACCCATAG
>JAEYXR010000112.1 GCA_023431215.1 Bacillota bacterium | reverse complement strand
GCCATTTTTTACTTGCTTTGCATAGAAAAAAAAGAATGGCTTTTTATACAACACCATACAGTGCAAAACCAAAAGCCCTTCTTAAAAAGACGGTTCTTTTCTATTTAATTTATATTATTATAACATACAAAAAATATAAAAGCAAGGTGATACAGTTACAGTTCATTCAAAAGGGGGCACAGGAAAAACCTGTGCCCCCTTTTATCTCTGATGCAAAAAATACAGAGCTTTTGGCATCACTGTATTTTATTCGTGTTCATGATCCAGCTCTTTTAGCTCGCCCACAATAGGCACGGGGTCAATACCCTGCCGGGTGTAGTAGTCAGACAAAGTAGCCTTAACCGCCTGCTCTGCAAGGACAGAACAGTGTACCTTTACAGGAGGCAGTCCGTCCAGAGCCTCTACTACGGCTTTGTTAGAAAGCTTAAGGGCGTCTTCTATGGTTTTGCCCTTGATAAGCTCGGTAGCCATTGAGCTGGTAGCAATGGCAGCACCACAGCCAAAGGTTTTAAACTTAACATCGGTAATGACATCACCGTCAATTTTAAAATACATTTTCATAATATCGCCACATTTGGCATTGCCGACTTCGCCAATGGCATCGGCATTTTCAATCTCACCCACATTACGAGGGTTTGTAAAGTGGTCTAAAACTTTTTCACTATACATAATTTCGACTTCCTTTCAAAAGCCCGGCCAGGCGCTGCCAAAGGCAGGGGGTTGGTATAGGGTAGATACCCTTGATGTTTTGTTATTTCACAAGCTTTTCCCAAACAGGGGACATAGAACGAAGTCGCTCCACAATGGGAGGGACAGTATTAAGAATATACTCTACTTCTTCCATGGTGTTGGTATCTCCAATAGAAAGGCGCAGAGAGCCATGAGCAATTTCATGAGGCAAACCAATAGCCAGAAGCACATGGCTTGGGTCCAAAGAGCCGGAAGTGCAGGCAGAGCCGGAGGAAGCGCAAATTCCGCTGGCGTCCAGCATCAGCAGCAAGGATTCTCCTTCAATTCCTTCAAAAGAGAGGTTGCAGTTGCCGGGAAGGCGGTGGGTACGGCTGCCGTTCAGGCGTACACGAGGCAGCACACTTAATCCGTCAATCAACTTATCACGCATTGCCTGCACTTTTTTGGTGTGGGCAGGAATATCCGCACAGGCTTCTGTAATGGCCTGGCCAAGGCCCACAATTCCGGCAACATTTTCTGTACCGGCACGGCGGCCTTTTTCCTGTGCGCCGCCATCAATCAGGATGTTGGGCTGAGGACCTTTGCGGACATATAAAGCACCTATACCCTTGGGACCGTGGAATTTATGAGCAGAAAGCGAAAGCATGTCAATGTTCATTGCGTTAACATCAATGGCAATATGCCCAACAGCCTGCACAGCATCGGTGTGGAATAAAACACCCTTTTGACGGCAAACTTCGCCAATTGCCGCAACAGGCTGAATAGTTCCAATTTCGTTGTTGGCAAACATAATGCTTACCAAAGCTGTATCTTCGCGAATAGCGTCTGCAACCTGCTTGGGAGAAATTAAACCGTCGCTGTTAACAGGAAGATAGGTTATATCAAACCCTTCCTTTTTTAGGGCCTCGGTGGTGTGCAGGACGGCGTGATGCTCAAAATTGGTAGTAATGATATGCTTTTTACCTTTTGGCAGCAACCGATGAGCAGTTCCTTTAATAGCCCAGTTATCAGCCTCAGAACCACCAGAGGTAAAATAAATTTCATTTGGTTGTGCGCCTATGGCATCGGCGACCTGGCGGCGAGCCTTTTCCACTGCAGCGCGAGCCTGGCGGCCAACGGAGTAAATGGAGGAAGGGTTGCCGTACTCAGTAACGAAGTAGGGCGTCATAGCCTCAAACACAGACGGGCTTAGGGGTGTTGTGGCAGCGTTATCCACATAGACAATCTTATTGTTCATGGCAATACCTTCTTTATCTATAGCGTTTATAGCAGCGGAGCTGCATTTGCAAAACCGCTAGATGTTATTTGCTTGTCTTAATAATATACCAATTTAGTATATATTGCAATAGGAAAATTCATTTTTTAGAAAATTGTTGTATTTCAGCCACCGCAAGGCGGTCACAGCGCTCATTTTCCGGGTGGCCGGCATGACCCTTTACCCAAACAAATTCCACTTCGTGAACAGCAAGCAGCTTTAGCAGCTCCTCCCACAAATCTACATTTAAAACAGGTGCATTGCCGCTTCGCTTCCAGCCTTTTTTCTTCCAGCCATATACCCAGCCTTTTGTTACGGCATCTACCAGGTACTTAGAATCGCTGGTAAGAGTTACATGGCAAGGTTCCTTCAGTGCGGACAAGCCTTTTATAGCTGCAGTTAATTCCATGCGATTATTGGTGGTTTCAGCCTCTCCGCCGCTCAGTTCTTTTTCCGTCAAGCCAAAGCGAAGCACTGCGCCCCATCCGCCGGGCCCCGGATTACCAGAGCATGCCCCGTCTGTAAACAGGGCCACGTGTTTTTTATGATTCATGATTGTTATTGCTCCGTTCTTATCCGGTATACCTATTATTAAAATAAAATAGTTTTGTACGTTTCAACCGTCAATATTATAGACTGATTTTGTAGGTTTTACAAGTCGCGGTTACTACAAAAGTATAAAAAAACCTGCCTGCATATTGATGAAAACAGAAAAATTTGTCAATACTAGCCATAGCAGACAAGTAAATTTGTCCTTTAAAAGCCGAAGCTCTGCACAAAATGCGTTCTTATGACAATAAAATCATTGTCCGGCGGCAAGTACATACTGTTAAAAAAATGAGCAGGTTATTGTGATGCCTCTTGTTTGTATAAAGAAATAAAAACAGGCGGATGCAATAGGCCATCAGAGGAAATCACTACTTTTAATAAACAACTACAAAGAAAATTAAAGGAGGAACCCAGCACATGATTTGCGGGATCTTATTGGCATTAAAAAAGGAAAAGGGACTGGAGAGACTGACAAACAATCAACCGACAGCCATGGTTAAAATCTGCGGAAAGCCTGCTGCACAATATGGTCTGGAGCTTTTTGGCAGAAACGGTGTGCGTAGAGCTTTGCTGATTACCGAAGGCCCCTGCACCGAGGCAGAGGCAAGCTTTGGCGGAGAAACATTTGGCACAGCAACGGTACAGGTTGCACGTACCGGTGAAAATTCAGCCCTGGCCGCCATAAAAAAAGTTGCACGGTCCAAGGATAATCTGATTGTGCTGGACGGTGCTGTATTGACGGAATTTCCGCTGCGTGATGCACTGCGGACACATAGAATTCAAAAAGCGGATGTTACCTTGGTTATGGCCACCGAAAAAGGACCAAAAGAATATAACAATGAACAGCTACTTTTCTCAGTCATACTATCCCCCCGAGCCATTGAAAAGCTTCCCCCTCAGGGGGAGCTGTGCAGTGCGCTTTGGGACTGGATGGGACGAGAAGGCTTGCGCATTTGCACTGTTAAAATGTCAGGGATAGGCCTGCCGCTAACCAATGAAGAAGAATTACTAAATTGTCAAAGCTACCTGTTGCGGGCAAGTGGGCAATGGGGGGCTCAGCCTCGTGATGGTGAAGGCAATATCATATTAAGCCGCCTGCCTGCCGATTGCCGCATTACTTCGCCAATTTATGTCGGCAGGCATGTAACGGTGGGGCGCGGCGTAGAATTAAAGAGCGGATGCGTTTTGGAGGACCATGTTTTAATAGGTGCTAACAGTTGCCTCAAGGATGTTACGGTGACAACGGGCACAACAGTGCCTCAATACACTGATACCTCTTGTGCCATACTATGCCCTCAGGACATAAAGAGCGACTTGCCCCACCCCACAGCTTTGACAAAAATGTCATGCGCCTTGGGTACCTTATACAGAGGTAAAAATATTGTGGTAGCCACGGCATCTTCAGAGCTGGACCAATCTTTGGGGATGGTAGCTTTGGGCGCTTTGACAGCAGCGGGTGCACAGGTGAAGAATTTTGGGGTATGCACCTGGGGTGCTTTTATTTATGGTTTTAGCCCCAGGGCTGCGGAAGCAGGTGTTTATATTTCACAACAGGGAATTATTTGTTGTGCCCCCGGAGGATTGCCCTTTACGGCCAAAATCATGGGCGAATTAAACCAGTTGTTGCGGTTGGAAGCACTTGACCCTGCTCCCATAGGAATGGGACAGCTTCGCACAATAGGGGAGATAGAATCTGACTACGCAAGTTTCATTCATTCTGCCGCACCCAGCACATTATGGGGAATTCGCTGCCGTATCATTTGTCCCAATTTGCGGATTCAGCATTTGGGTAACTCACTTCTGCAGCAGCTGGGGTGTCGTCCAGGTGGGGATAAGCTTGTTTTAGATGAGCTGGGTAAACGCGGAGAACTGCAGTGTGAGGATGGCAGAATATTTACCTGGGACGACATTTTAACCGTATTGTGTGCTGTCTATTTGGAGTTGGGAAAAGATGTGGCACTGCCCGATTGTGCAGCAACTGCGGCAGAAGGATTGCTGGATACTGCCACAGGCAAAATTTTGCGCTACCACGCAGCAACGGGGCGCAGCCGTGACACAGCAGCAAGAAGCCTGGCCATGGACACTCTGTGGACTAGAGATGCGCTATTGGCTGGTGTAACTTTTTTGTCTGAGTTAAAAAAGGGTAGCTTGACAACCACACTCATGAGCAAGTATAATAAAACCATTCAAGACAATTTGTGCAAGTTGCATTGATTGTCGGAATTTGTCTTAAATGTTGGGTGGCAGATGATGGAATCTTGACCACTTATATGAATATAGGCGCATACAAAAAGCTTGGAGTTCCACTCAAATTCTATGCTTGGCTTGTGCCATCTGCAATCATATATGTCAGTAAATGCACTTTGTCAGCTCGGTCTAGGTGTGACAGTTGCGAAGCGCACACTGTGCAACAGAACAAAAGTCTGCCTGAACGGAAAAAGGCAGGCTTCATGCTACATTCAAAAAATAATTTTAATTGAAGAATATGGAGGAAACTTTGTGACAGAAAAAAAGAATAATGAAAATGCCGGCGGTATGCAAAAGACTGACGCGGCTTCTTTTGAGCGCACTAATTTGCATATCCCAGAGGGCTTTACCGAGAAGCTGAAGAACCGTACCGGGGCTGAAGCGGGGGAAAATACTGCTAAAAACAGCAACAGACCCCGAAAGCCACGCCAGAGCAACAAAAAAAATCAAGGTGAGGCAAACAAGGCACCTGTTCAGGATAATAAGGCCGCAAAGCCAAGCCAAAACAAAGGGCAGCCAAAGAAACAGACACAACAGCCCAAAGCACAGGAAAAGCCTCGACAGGAGCCCACAGGGGCACCTCAGCAGCAAAGACCACACAAAGGACGGCCTGCCCGACCCAAGCAGCCGGCAGCAGCCCAGGTTTCTCAGCAAGCTGTACAGACTGCAACGGCAGTACCCTCTGTACCCTCTGGCAAAAAGCAAACGCCTCACAACGGGCGTAAAAAGGATGCCCGCAAACCTAATTTGAAGATTATTTCTTTGGGCGGCTTGGGAGAAATCGGTAAAAACATTACGGTTTACGAATGCGGTGACGACATCTTTATTGTAGATTGTGGTTTGGCATTCCCCGACAACGATTTGCTGGGTGTAGATTTGGTTATTCCAGATTTTACCTACCTGGAGAGAAACCGTGATAAAATTCGCGGCATTGTTATTACCCACGGACATGAGGATCACATTGGCGGTATTCCGTACCTGCTTAAGCAAATTAACATGCCTGTATACGGCACCCGCCTGACTCTGGCTCTTTTGGAATGTAAATTTAAAGAGCACGGACTGGTAGGACGTGTTAAGATGAATGTGGTAAAGCCCGGCGATTCTGTAAAACTGGGCTGCATGAGTATTGAATTTATTCATGTAAATCACTCAATACCCGATGCTTGTTCACTTGCCATCACCACTCCTGCCGGTGTGATAATTCAAACCGGTGACTTTAAAATTGACTATACTCCCATTTCCGGCACACCTACCGACTTGGGACGCTTTGCTCAGCTGGGTGGTCAGGGCGTTTTGGCGCTGCTCATCGATTCTACCAATGCCGAAAAGCCAGGCAGTACGCCCAGTGAGCGCATAGTAGGAGAAAGCTTTGACAAGCTGTTTAAAAATGCAGGGGGCAGGCGTATCGTCATTGCCACCTTTGCCAGCAACATTCAGCGTATTCAACAGATTGTAGATGCTGCCGAAAAGGATAACCGCAAGGTTGCTGTTTTTGGCCGCAGTATGCTGAATACCGTTGCCATCTCCAGTGAACTTGGATACCTTACTGTTAAGGAAGGTACCATCATAGATATTGACCAGATGCGCAATTACACTGATGAACAACTGGTGCTCATAACTACCGGAAGCCAGGGCGAGCCTATGAGTGCCCTTACCCGTATGTCTACCGGCGACCACCGTAAGGTGCATATCGGCCCTAATGATTACATCATTATTTCTGCTACTCCTATCCCCGGTAACGAAAAGCTGGTGGGCAAGGTGGTAAATGAACTGATGAAGCTGGGGGCAGATGTTATTTATGAGCGGATGTACGACGTACACGTTTCGGGCCATGCTTGTCAGGACGAGATTAAGATGATTTTAAATCTGACCCGTCCCAAATTCTTTATGCCGGTGCACGGTGAGTTCAAGCACCTGATGAAATGCGCCGGGGTGGCAAAAGCCATGGGTATTGACTCCAAACATATTGTGATAAGCGACATTGGTAAAGTGGTGGAAACCGATGGTTCGGAATTCCGTATTACCGGTATGGTGCCCTCCGGTCGTGTACTGGTGGACGGACTGGGTGTTGGTGATGTGGGCAGCGTGGTGCTTCGTGACCGCAAGCTGCTTTCTGAGGATGGCTTGATTGTGGCGGTTGTCTCTATTGATGCCGCCTCCGGTGAAATTCTTGCAGGCCCCGACCTTGTTTCTCGCGGATTTGTTTATGTGCGTGAATCTGAGGAAATGATGGCGGGAGCTCGAACTGTTGTTGCAGATTCTCTTAACCGCTGCAAGATGACAGGTTTCCGTGATTGGGGCAGCATCAAGGGTAAAATTCGTGACGAGCTTTCGGAATATATTTATACCAGAACCAAGCGTAAACCAATGATTCTACCTGTTATTCAGGAAATTGAATAAAAAATAGCTCAAAGGGCAATTTTTTAAGCGTATTTGCACGCTTGGCCGTTTTCATACATTACTGTAGGTAATTTATGAATTGTTGATGCGCTACAGGGTATCCTGTAGCCATACGCTAGATTGTCAATGAATAAAAGCGCACGCTCTTAGCCCATCAGGCATAGGAACGTGCGCTTTTCCTTATGATGGATCTACATTATATGGCTGTTGATGATAGATTGAATGCCTACACTGCTTATATGCTAATTAAAGCAATTAGGGATAAATAGCTGTATTTTATCTTTTTTGTTTCATTTAGAAAAAAAATATGGTACAATAACCGCAAAGTGCTTATTGCATAGGGCTGCAGGTATCTATGTGTTTGACGGGAGCAGCAAAAGTGCGCAATGATATCATAACGCTGCACTTTTATGAAACAATAAAAGTCGCAGTGTTAATTTGCAAAGTAGTAAAAATCTTCTTTCAAATTTTAAATTATTGAATCATATTTACAGTGCAAAGGCAGATGTACCATATAAGGCAAAACAGAAAGGAGGCACAGAGCGATGCTGGATAGACTTAACCTTTATAAACCGCTCTATGTCCTGCTGTTGGTGTCAAGCGGCATCATTGTAGGTTTTACTTATTTTATAGAACCCCGGTATTTTTATTTATTTGGAGCATTGTGGCTGATTATAGCAGTATATACGCTGGTGCGCTGCCTTGCTATCAGCCAAAGCAATGAAAAGTTTTTTGGAGCAATACGCGAAGCAATTTTTGGTGCCCAAAGAGACTCGGTTGCGCAGTTTCCGCTTCCTACCATTATTGCCCGTGAAAACGGAGAAATAGTATGGTGTAACGACAGCTGCCGGGAGCAGGTGCTGGCTGGCCGGGATGTGTTTGCTCAAAGCCTTTTTGACCTTTTACCGGACATAGACTTTTCGGCACCCAACCTTACCGAAGGCAATAACATCAGTATTGACAGCAGGCTCTATACGGCTTATCTTACCCGTACAGATTATAGAGCAGAACATGTATACGTGGTGTATCTCGCCGATGATAATGACCTTAAAATGTATACCCGCGAATATTTCGATTCTCGTCCTTCTGTTCTTATTATGCTCATAGACAACTATTCCGAGCTGTTTCAGGACGCCAAAGAAAATGAGCGCAGCCGTGTCATGGGAGATATTGAGCACATTATTGAAACATTTGCCGAAGAAAACAAAGGCCTGGTTCGCAAACTGGATAAGGACCGGTATCTGGCTATTATAGAAGACCGTTATATGCGGCAAATTTTTGATAACCGGTTCGAGGTTTTGGATAAAATTCGAAGCGTGGTAACAGGCGATCGTATTGCAGCCACAATGTCTATTGGTGTAGGCGCTATGTCTGGAAATCTGCATGAGGCAGAATCCCTTGCTCGTCAGGCACTGGATATGGCTTTGGGCCGGGGTGGTGACCAGGCGGCCGTTAAGCTGAAAAATGGTTATGAGTTTTATGGCGGTATCAGCAAGGGAGTAGAAAAACGCAACAAAGTGCGCACCCGTATTGTTGCCAATGCCATCAGCGAAATTGTTGGCACCAGTGATAATGTATTTATCATGGGGCATCGCTTTGCAGATTTGGATTGCCTTGGTGCGGCCATTGGCCTGTATGCCGGAATAAAAAATTTTGGTAAACCCTGTAACATCGTTTTGGATGTGGGGCGCAGTCTTGCCCAACCGTTATATGAGCGTGTTGTCAATGAAGGTTATGACGAAGTCATCATCTCACCTGCACAAGCAATGGAGCACCTGCAGCGTAACAGCCTGCTTATTGTGGTGGACACTCATGTCCGCAACATTTTGGAATCTGCCGAGCTGTATGAAAAGTGCCGTAATGTAGTTGTTATTGACCACCACCGCAAAATGGTAAACCATATTGACAATGCAATTATCTTTTTCCACGAGCCTTATGCATCCTCCACCTGTGAAATGGCGGCAGAACTGGTTCAGTATTTGGGAGATAAACAGAAAATTGGTGTAGCCGAGGCGGAATCTATGCTGGCAGGCATTATGCTGGATACTAAAAACTTTACCATCCGTACAGGCGTACGCACCTTTGAAGCTGCGGCATATCTGCGGCGAATGGGGGCAGATACCGTAGAGGTTCGCAAGCTATTTGCCTCCAGCATGGAGTCTTACCAGCAAAAAACCCGTTTGGTATCTTCTTCCGAAGTATATCGTAACTGTGCAATGGCCTATACCAACTCCACCAGCGAGGATATTCGTGTGGTGGCACCACAGGCTGCCGACGAGCTGCTTAATATCAGCGACGTGGAAGCTTCCTTTGTTATGTACGAAGCAGGCGGCGGTGTTTCTATTTCAGCCCGCAGTATGGGAAAAATCAATGTTCAGATTATTATGGAAGCTTTGGGTGGTGGTGGTCATCTCACCATGGCTGGAGCACAGCTTCCTGACATCAGCATTGAGGATGCCCGTCAAAAGCTGTTGGAGGCTATTGATAACTACTTTGAACAGATGGGAAAAAATAAACGTCAAACCGAAGAGGTAAAGCCTGTCTGATATAAATTGGACTTTGCCCAAGAGCTTTATGTGTAAAATGTTCCACAGCGGTTGTAACATTGAAGACATATAAAGTTGATGCGTAAGCAGTCAAATGGCTGTAAGCCATATACGATAGTGCCCAAAGGGCATACCGTCAAACTTTGCTGTATGAAACAGAGCAAAGAACAAAAAAATCCGCCGACAACCGGCAGAAAAGAGGACAATACTATGAAGGTTATTTTAAAACAGGATGTTAAGGGCAGTGGCAAAAAAGGTCAGATGATTGAGGTTTCTGACGGCTACGCCAACAACTTCCTTTTGAAAAAAGGTCTGGCAATTAAGGCCACAACCCAGGCTGTTAACGAGATGAAAAACCGTGATGCTGCGGAGTCTTTTCGCCTGGCAGAAGAGCTGAAGGCTGCAAAGGCTTCGGCAGCGGTCATTGAAGGTAAGACTGTAAAGCTTACCGCCAAAGCCGGTGCGGGCGGAAAGATTTTTGGTTCTGTCACCGCAAAAGAAGTTGCTGAAGTTATTCACAAAGAGCTGGGTGTTGAGCTGGAGAAACGCAAGATTTCTCTTGAGACGGACATCAAAGCTTTTGGCACCTATACTGCTGAAGTAAAGCTTTATAATGGTGTTACTGCCAAGGTGTATGTCATGGTGGGTGAGGAATAATTTACGGGTACTGATATAGCCGCAAAAAGCTTCGGGAAGACCGAAGCTTTTGCCTGCTTTTTTGTATATAAAATGAAAAAACAAAAAGAAGCGGAGTGTGACAAAGATGGCGGATTTGGAAAGCGGATTGGACGATTTATTTGCCCAACAGCTTCCCTTCAGCTTAGAAGCGGAGCAATCGGTATTGGGTGCCGCCATTATAGATTCCCGGTGTATTCCGGATATGATGGAAGTATTAAAGCCGGAATACTTTTACAGGCAGCAGCATGTTAATTTATACTCCCTTTTGGTGCGGATGTTCACCATGGGTGAATCTATTGACGTAATTACCATACTGGACAACGCACGCAAGGAGGGAATCTTTGCTTCTCCTGAGGATGCAAAAATCTATCTGACCCAGCTGGCACAGGTGGTGCCTACTACTGCCAACGTAGGCTCGTATGCACGTATCGTGCGGGAAAAATATTATCTGCGTAGTCTCATAACAGCATCCAGAGACATCGTCTCCAGTGCAAGCGATGCCCAGGCAGATGCCACGGAGCTGTTGAACCTGGCAGAACAGAAGATTTATGACATTCGTGAGGGCCGGGACAGCGAGGGCATTATACCCATCAGCCGGGTTTTGGTAGAAACCTATGACCACCTGCAAAAAATAAGCGGTGAAAACCGCAAGGATTTTTTGGGAACATCTACAGGTTTTTCTGCCTTAGACGGACTCATAACCGGACTAAACAAATCGGACCTTATCCTGATTGCGGCGCGTCCCGGTATGGGTAAAACCGCATTTGCTCTTAACATTGCGTCAAACGTGGCAACCAAGTCTAAAAAAGCAGTTGCCGTATTTTCTTTGGAAATGGGCAAGGAGCAGCTGGCACAGCGTTTACTTTCTTCTGAAGCGTTTGTAGAAAGCCAAAAGCTGCGGACAGGTAACCTTACCGACACCGACTGGGAAAAAATTGCCCGCGCAACAGGCAGCCTTGCCGGTGCGCCCATCTATATTGATGACAGCGCAGGCGCAACGGTAGCCGAGATAAAGGCGAAGCTTCGCCGGGTGAAGGATTTGAGCCTGGTAGTCATTGACTATTTGCAGCTGATGAGCGGCAACCGCCGTACAGATAACCGTGTGCAGGAGGTTTCTGAAATTACCCGAAACCTGAAGATTATGGCAAAAGAGCTTAATGTACCGGTAATTACATTATCACAGCTAAGCCGTGGCACCGAGTCCCGCAGTGACCACAAACCCATGCTTTCAGACCTGCGTGAATCAGGTTCTATTGAGCAGGATGCAGATATTGTATTATTTTTGTATCGCGAAGCTTATTATGACGATAATATGGATGATAAAACCGAAGCAAAGTGCATTGTAGCAAAAAACCGTCATGGTGAGACAGGCTCTATCAATCTATACTGGGATGGCCAATACACCCGTTTTTCCAGTGTTGAGTATATGCGTGAAGAGTAAATTACTACTGTTTTGCTATCCTGTTCATAGCAGCTATAAAAGTACCTCTTTGAAAGTATAATGCGTACATAGATTACACAAGGAGGGCTTATGCGTTGGAACAAAGAAAAAAGGTTTGGTTGGGCTTGGCCGGGATTTTTGCCGTTTGCTTTTTACTGGTGTATGTTTTCTGGCCAATGACCAATGAGGATATTTTGAATAAGCCCAATTTTACAGGTGTCATAACCGAGATATCAGACATGTATATTACTGTATCGGTTGAAAAAGAGGAAGAAGAATTTAAAAGCAGTGATGTTATTTGGGTTTCTCTTAACGCCAAGCTAAAAGATAGTGTTCCGGACTTAAAAGCAGGGGATAAGGTCAGAGTGTATTATGATGGCTTAATACAAGAAACCTACCCGGCACAAATTCCCAATGCATATGCAATTTTCCTTGCAGATAAATAGCACTACAGACAAGTGTGCGTTGCATACAGCAAAGGAAAACTTTAATTTTAAACCGAAGGGATCAGCAAAGCGATGGCACAGCATACAACACTGGAGCACAAGGCATGGGGTGCCATCAAGGAGTATTCTATGCTGCATCGGGGTGACAGTATCGTCGTCGGGGTCTCCGGCGGCGCGGATTCTGTTGCCCTTTTTGATTTTTTGTGCAGCCAGAAGCAAAGAATGAAACTTACAATTAAAGCTTGCCACATCAACCATAATCTGCGTGGAGAGGAAAGCAAGCGGGATGAAGATTTTGTTCGGCAGCTGTGCCTTTTGCATGATGTGGAGTTTTGCCTTTTGTCGGCTGATGTGGCACTTGAGGCAAAGCGACTTGGCAAAGGGATAGAAGAAACCGCTCGGGAGCTTCGGTATGCTTTTTTTGAAGAATGTGCTGGAGATCAGGCCAAAATAGCCACTGCCCATACCCTCAACGACAGTGTAGAGACGTTTTTGTTCCGGCTGGCAAGGGGCAGCGGTGCAAGGGGACTGCGAGGGATTCCTCCGGTGCGCAACAACATTATTCGGCCTCTTATTGGCTGCACCCGCCAAGATGTGGAGGAACATTTAAAAGCCAAAGGCATTATGTGGATGACCGATTCCACCAATCTAACAGATGTATATGCCAGAAACCGTATTCGACATCAGGTGCTGCCTGAGTTGGAAGCAATAAACTTCAGAGCTCTGGAAGCGATTGCAGGGGCCATTCAACGCATTGGCAATCAGCAGCAGTTGACGGAGCAACTGGCGCAGGAGGCAAAAGCAAGGGCTGTTACCCGCCAGGGAATAGATGCGCAAATGGTGTTGTCTTTACCATTGGCAGTTGGGGACGAGCTGTTGCTGGAATTTTTAGAAGAAAATAATATTACCGCCCATAGCCGTACCATTTACTCGATGCGCTCGGTTTTACAGTATGGCGGTAAGGTTTCCTTGGGGCAAAAAAAAGAGTTTAATGTTTTTGGCGGAGTAGGTACTATTCAAAATATTGTAGCCGAAACAGAGGTTTTTGATAAGGTTTTACTGATAGAACGCAGCTGTCTGCCGCAAACTATACTCACTCAAACCGGCAAGAACGTAAAATTGGCTATATTGCCTGTATATATGCTGAAAAATCAAGAAAAAATTAACAAATGGGACTTAAATTATTTCGCTGATTATGATAAAATAAGTAGTACTGCAGTCTTGCGGCAAAAGCAGGACGGAGACCGTATTGCACTTGGTACAAGAGGGTCAAGACTGCTGAAAAAATTATATCAGGAAGCAGGCATTCCGCCCCAAGACCGAAAAAGTCTTTTGGTTTTGGCAGATGACCAAGGTGTTATTTGGGCAGAAGGCTTTGGATTTGACCGCCGTGTGCAGTCTGAAAATGTTAAGGATTTATTTATCATAGAAGTTTTGGAGGAATCTAATCATGGCACACCCCATGCATGACGACATCAGCAAAGTTCTTATCACCGAGGAGGAGCTTCAGGCAGTTACTAAAAAGCTTGGTGACCAAATTACCAAAGATTACAATGGTAAGCATCTTAAAGTAATCAGTGTCCTGAAAGGTTCCGTAGTGTTCCTGGCAGACCTGGTTCGTCACATCGATGTTCCCATAGAAATGGATTTTATGTCTGTCTCCAGCTACGGCAGTGGTGTAAAGACAAGCGGTGTGGTTAGAATAATTAAGGATTTGGACAAACCAATTGAGGGTTACGACATCCTCATTGTGGAAGACATTTTAGACAGCGGTATGACATTGAGCTATTTGGTAGAGCTTTTGCGTGACCGCAAGCCCAACAGCATAAAAATTGCAACACTGCTGGATAAGCCGGAACGCCGCCAGACCGGTATTAAAAGTGACTATGTAGGCTTTGTTATTCCCGATGAATTTGTTGTGGGATATGGTCTGGACTACGATGAAAAGTACCGTAATTTACCCTATGTGGGCATTCTAGCCCCAAAGGTTTACGAAAAATAAGTATTATAACAGGCATTGCCAAACGGCATTAACAGCTGTGGTTATGCCTTAGACAGGAGTGAAGCTATTGACTTCAAATCGCAAAGGGCTTTTAATTTATCTGGGTGCACTGGCCGCAATGCTGTTTATTGCCATGCAGCTGTTGCCCAGCCTTAACAGCCAAAAGCCAACCGAATACAACAAGGTAGTAGGCTATTTTCAGTCGCAGCAAGTAACGGAATATACTTTGGATTTTGGTACTCTGGAGCTTAAGTATAAGCTAAAGGGAGATACCAATGAGCATGTATATTCTGTTCCAAACCTTAACCTGTTCATCAACGACACCCATGAACTGGTACAAAAGTATAACGAGGAGCATCCCGATGCTCCTATTAATCAGTACTACATCCAGCCGGAGGAACCCTCCATCTTCATGTCTTTACTGGTATCGGTGCTGTTACCCATTGGCGCTATGGTACTCATTTTCTATTTTATGATGCGCCAAACCCGTGGTGCCGGCAACCCCATGAGCTTCGCCAAAGCAAAGCCCAAGCTACCCAGCGAGGGCGAGCGTGTCACATTTGATGATGTGGCAGGTGCCGATGAAGAAAAGGAAGAACTGCAGGAAATTGTAGAATTCTTAAAAAACCCCAGCAAGTTTAATAGTCTGGGTGCACGAATTCCCAAGGGCGTGCTGTTGATGGGCCCTCCGGGTACCGGTAAAACTCTGCTTGCCAAGGCTGTTGCTGGCGAGGCAGGGGTACCATTCTTCTCCATCTCCGGTTCCGACTTTGTTGAGATGTTTGTAGGTGTAGGTGCCTCCCGTGTTCGTGACCTGTTTGAGCAGGCCAAAAAAGGAGCTCCCAGCATTGTTTTTATTGACGAAATTGACGCTGTTGGCCGTCACCGTGGCGCAGGCCTTGGCGGCGGACACGATGAGCGTGAGCAGACATTGAACCAGTTGCTGGTAGAAATGGACGGCTTTGGAGCCAACTCCGGTGTTATTGTCATTGCTGCCACCAACCGTAAGGATATTCTTGACCCTGCTCTGATGCGTCCCGGTCGTTTTGACCGCCATGTTACCGTGGGTTATCGCGATGTAAAGGGCCGTGAGGCTATTCTGCGTGTGCATACCCGCAACAAACCCATAGGCCCCGATGTGGAACTACGAGTCATTGCCCAAACAACCGGAGGCTTTACCGGTGCAGACCTTGAAAACCTGGTAAACGAGGCAGCTTTGCTGGCAGCACGCAAGGATAAAAAGGCAATTACCATGACCGAAATTGAGGAAGCAACCATAAAGGTTATTGTAGGCCCCGAAAAGCGGTCTCATGTTATTTTGGAAAAAGAGCGCAACCTGACTGCTTATCACGAAGCAGGTCATGCCATTGTTACCTTTAATTGCCCAACCCAGGACAAAGTGCATCAGGTTTCAATTATTCCCCGCGGCGGTGCAGGCGGCTATACACTTTCCTTGCCTGAAAAGGACATTATGTACCAGACACGCAAAGAGATGAACGAGATGATTGTCACTCTGCTGGCTGGCCGTATGGCAGAAAGCCTGGTTTTGGATGATATCTCTACCGGTGCTTCCAATGATATTGAGCGTGCCACCAAAATTGCCCGTGCAATGGTTACCCGCTTTGGCTTCAGCGATAAGCTTGGCCCCATGGTTTACGGTAAAGACCAGAATGAAGTATTCCTTGGCATGGATCTTGCACAAGATCGTGGCTACTCCGAAGAGGTGGCAGCTACCATTGACTCCGAAGTACGTGCAATCATTGATGGCGCTTACCAAAAGGCCAATGATATTTTGTCTGCCAATATGGAAAAATTACACCAGCTTGCTGATTACCTTAAGCGTTATGAGAAGATTGACGGGGAGACCTTTGATCAGTTGATGCGCGAACAGGTAACTCTGGAAGAATTGATTGCAAAGCAGGAAGCTGAAGCTGCCCAACGTGCCGAACTTGCTGCAGCCAAAGAGGTTGCCGCAAAGAAAGCCGCAGCAGAAGCTGATAAAGAAATAGAAAATCAACCTGCTCCCGAGGAATTGTCCGATGAGGTTCTGTTAGAAGAAACCTCGGAAGATACTTCTCCAAAAGAAAACCAAGATTAACTTTCTACAAAGGTGTGCTGTGACAAACAATTGTTGCAGCACACCTTTTCTTTTGATATTCTTGTGATAAAGGGATTTGATAGAATAAAGGAGTGAAAAGGAATGGAGTATGAAAACAGAAATTACTCTGTGGTTGAGCGAACTGTTAAAACCAGTATTGGCTTTGGAAGTGCGTTGGCAATGGTAATTAGTTATGTAACGTGGCAGTCTATTGGCTGGGCAATCCTTCACGGTATTTTGGGCTGGCTGTACGTCATCTATTTTGTATTTAAATACGGTTGGAGCTGATAGTTAATCGTCGCCCAATGAGTTTTTTGTTGTTAAATATTGGGTTTGTCAAAGCAGAAAGGACAGCAGGAATATGAAAAAGGCATGGTATGTGGATTCTCCCATTGGCAAGCTGGGCATCGCCGAGGACGGCATAGGTATTTGTAACCTTACCTTTGACTGTAAAGAGTTATCCGAACTCACCATAGAGCAAACCCCGCTGCTTGTTCAGGCAGAAGCAGAATTGGCAGAGTATTTTTCCGGGAAACGAATAACCTTTGAACTTCCGCTTTCCTTAGCGGGTACACCTTTTCAGCAAGCTGTTTGGAAAGCACTGCAGACAATTCCCTATGGAACAGTATGCAGCTATCAGGATATTGCTAGGCAGGTGGGCAGTCCAAAAGGCTGCAGGGCAGTGGGCATGGCAAATAACCGCAATCCGGTGGCAATTATTGTTCCCTGTCATAGAGTCATCGGCAAAAATGGCTCTTTGGTAGGGTATGGCGGAGGCATGGGCATCAAGACGTTTCTTTTGAAGCTGGAACAAGAAAAAAGATAACATAAAAACCAGATTAATCTCCGTAAGGAGAATTAATCTGGTTTTATTTTGTTTATCCCTCTTTGCGGATATGATTACGCTGAAAATCTAAATAGGTGTTGGCTGCAGCTATAAAAGCAAAGTTACTTGGGCGTTCATTACAGCAGCACATTTTACACAAAAAATCACGGTTGCCACGTTCCCAGCATATTTCTATTGCGGTACGTACAGAGCGGTCAACATTCCAAGGGGAAGTACCGTGCTTGATTGCAATGGCGGGGTAAATATCTTTTGTAATGCGCATTTTGTATAAGTCGTTCTTTTCCAGAAGTTCCAAAATGGATATTAAATACCAATAACCATGGTAGTTGGCAGTAATACCTAATTTCATCATCAGCAGCATGCTGTCACTCAATAATCATCACCGCCGTTTTCTTCTTTTTACTTCATAATTTTACAATAAATGGTGCATTATGTCAATCTGAGCTGTGAGACTGGCGATACTGTGCAAGAAGCAGATCTACCATACGTCCGTAGCTTGCCACACCATCAAACTGGTCGTTAGCCTTTAAATACACATCATTTACCTTGTTGGAAAATTCTCCAAAAGTAGTTTTGTGGGCATAATAATACTCGCTGTCGGCAGCCAGGTCTCGCCTCACAGCGTCTTCTAGCGTAGCCATTACTTCTCCGTGACTTTGGGTACTGTAGCTGTATAAGGCGTTGGTGGCATGAATGAGGGCCATCATGGTACCACTGTAAGCCAAATTATGATTGCCCGATGCCATACATGCCAAATAGCCGATATAATTGGCTTCGTCCTCCCGCATCATACCACTGATATGAGCAAGCTCGTGACAAATAGAATGAGGAATATCGATATCTGAGGTATGTATATTGACATTTGCTTCCATGGTAAAGGGAAAGAAAACGCCCACAATTTGCATGTAGGACATTGCTTCAGAAAAAAACACCGGCTTTGGCCGGGTATCTGCACTTTGCCCAAACAAAGGCTGCCAGTTTGGGTTTTTATCCATCAAATTACGGTACCCAGTATTGGCAGCTTTGCCCAATTCATCAAAACTGCCAGATAGTGCAAAAACACCGTTTTCATCTTCTGCACACATTGTACGCAGCTTATTGGCGTCCTGTGCCAGAGCAAGACAAAGCTCCGTTAGTTCAGAAATTTCAGAAGGTCGTATGGTTAGCCCACTATATTCCAAAAAGGTGTAGCGATAATAATTTAGCCCGCTGGATACAGTAAACACAAAAAAGGCTGCAGAAGCAAAGGCTGCGGTAACCAGCAGACAGCGCCCGGCAAACCAAAGCCGCTCTTTGCCGGTTTTATGCAGCAAGGTACGAAGAAACAAAATTACCAGCGCAACAACAGCAATTGCCAGAAATATCAGCAGCCATTCAGCAACAGAAAAGGGAAGCGGAGAAGTAAGGGCAGAAAGCAATGCCGACCAATGCCGATAAAATCCAAGACTGAATATTTCTTCTGTTGCCTTGGGGTTTACCTTTGCCAAAGCAATTAATAAAAAACTAATGGGTGTCAGCGCACACAAAGCAGTGCACCAAACTTTGGTGGTTCTTTTCATTTTATCATCCGTTCCGCCGCTTTGACACAGCATAATAGAAAAGAATTTATGGTATCTTATTACCCGGAGCAATTGGGTACTAAGGAGATTACACTACATATAGTAGATGAACCTTTACACAAATCCTAAATTAAATAATGACAATGGTAATGCCTTGATTGGTTTTAGTATAGTCCCGGTCTTTGCGCAGCTCGGGATATAGGTCAATGGCTCTTCTTGCACTTTCATAAAAAGGAGAGAACTCATCACCCCGTATTACCAAACGAATTTGCCCCTGTTGCTGGCGGGCCTCCAGTTCTCGCAGGATACCCCATCTTATGGTGCCGCCTTTGCCGGAAGAACCATAGCCATGTATCAGCTTAACCACCGGAGTGCGGTTGGCCTTGGCTGTGCGCAGAGCCTGGTTAAGTCTTGACTTTGCAATTTCTACGGTGGGCATACCCTGCTCCAAATTGACGGTGACCATTGTCAATATATCCACACTCCTATTTTTATACATAAAATAACCTCAGCATCTTTAATAGAGTGCTGAGGTTATTATACCATATCTGCAAAGCAGATTGGTATCATTGCATTTTCGGGCGGTAATCGCCCTGGCATAAAAGTATAATAACCGCTCTTTGGTAATTATACCATGGCTAAGAATTGTAGACAAGAAAGATGCAGTGGGCTATACAAAGTTTACAAAACGGTCAAGGATGGCGTAATGATGGAAAGCGACCCGTCTATGCAGTCACAAATTACCGTATCGCCCGGGCTGATTTGTCCGTTGATAATACTGTCTGCCAGAGGGTCTTCTATCAGGCTGTGCACCGCTTTGCGCAAAGGGCGTGCTCCATAAGGCTGGTGATAACCTGTTTTAGCCACCAGCTCCACTGCAGCAGCAGTAAAGGTAATCTGTATATTCATCTCGTTAAGGCGAGAGGAAACCTCAGCCAGAAGCTGTGCGGCAATGCGGCAGATTTCTGCTTTGCTTAGCTTTGAAAAGATGATGATGTCATCAATACGGTTTAAAAATTCCGGGGTAAAGTTTCGTCTTACCTGTGCCATAACATCGTTATAGTAAGGCGCTTTGCCAATGCACTCTTCTTCTATGGGAGAGCCAAAGCCAAGAGACTTTTTTTCTGTAATATGCTCGGCACCAATGTTAGATGTCATAATGATGATGCTATTTCGTAAGATGGCTTTTCTGCCTTGTGAGTCGGTTAGCTCACCATCCTCCAGTACTTGAAGCAAAATATTATAAACGTCTGGGTGTGCTTTTTCTATTTCGTCAAATAGCACTACAGAAAATGGCTTTTTACGCACACGCTCTGTAAGCTGGCCGCCTTCGTCATATCCGGCGTAGCCGGGAGGTGCGCCAATCAGCTTGCTGACACTGTGTTTTTCCATATATTCAGACATATCCAGCTTAATGATGCTGTTTTCATCGCCAAACAGACTATCACCCAAAGCGCGGCATAGCTGTGTTTTACCAACACCGGTGGGCCCTAAAAACAAAAAGCTGCCAATAGGGCGTTTGGGGTCTTTTAGCCCAACACGGCTGCGCCGTATGGCTTTAGATACCAAGCGCACAGCTTCATCCTGACCGATGAGCCGTTTATGCAGGCTTTGCTCCAAGTCCAAATAACGCTTATCCTGCTCTTCACTGATTTTAGAAAGGTCAATTCCTGTTGTCTGGGAAATAATCTCCGCTACATCAGATTTGGTGATAATAGGCATTGTCAGTTTTTTGCACTCTTGAAACGATTCCAGTTCCAGTTGTGCCAGCTGGAGTCTTTCTCGCTCTCGCAAGGCTGCGGCCAAATCAAAGTTTTGGTTATCTATGGCATTTTCTTTTTCCTGACGCAAAGCCAGCAGACTTTGCCGCAGGCTACTATCAGGAATGGGGCCGTTGCTTAGCCGCAGACGTACTCGGGCAGCAGCTTCATCAATTAAATCAATGGCCTTATCGGGCAAAAAACGGTCAGGATAGTACCGACGGGAAAGCAGCACAGAAGCTTCTATGGCTTCATCGGAGATTTGTAACCGGTGATGTTTTTCATAGCGCTCCCGTAGCCCTTTGATAATTTCTACCGCAATTTGGGGGCTGGGCTCTTCAATCATGACACTTTGAAAACGTCGGTCTAAGGCTGCATCTTTTTCAATGGTTTTTCGGTATTCGGCTGTTGTGGTGGCACCAATCACCTGCAGCTCGCCCCGTGCAAGCTGTGGTTTCATGATATTAGCAGCATCCACTGCTCCCTCGGCGGCGCCAATGCCCATAATGGTATGAATTGCATCAATAAATAAAATAATATTCCCCGCACCAATGACTTCTTCAATGCTATTGCGGATGCGCTCCTCAAAATCACCCCGGTATTTGGTACCTGCAACCATACCAGGCAAATCCAGCGAGATGATACGACAGCGGGAGATAGACTCCGGTACTGTGCCTTCAACAATTCTTTGAGCCAGGCCTTCTACAATGGCTGTTTTACCCACACCGGTTTCACCAATCAGGCAAGGGTTATTTTTAGTGCGCCGGGTCAAAATTTGCAGTACCCTCTGTATTTCATCCTCGCGGCCAATTACCGGGTCAAGCTTACCTATGCGGGCAAGTTCTGTTAAATCACGGCCAAATTTATCTAAATTTCCGGTACGACCCGAAGTTTGCCGTGTTGTTTTGGGTGGGGTGGCAGCAGCAGCGGCTTTTCGGGTTGAATTGAGTTGGTCTGCCAGTTCTACATTGATGGCATCATTGATGAGCTTTACAGTAGCAGTTACGTCCAATCCGTTTTCAATCAAAAATCTTACGGCATAAGACTCATTTTCACGAAGCAAAGCAAGAAGAATATGTTCTGTGCCTGCCAAGGACTGGGCGGAAAGGCGGCTTTCTGCAACAGCGCCTTCTAAAATTTTTTTACAGCGCGGAGTAAAATCACTGGGCGAGAGGGTAGAAAGTACTCCCTTGCCAACCAGACGGATAACCCCTTTGCTGACTTCGTCGTAACTGATTTTTTTTTGAGATAGGATAGTATAAGCCACACCGCTGCCTTCTTTCAGCAGTCCCATTAGCAGGTGCTCGCTGCCAATGTAAGTGTGACCAAATTGCTCGGCTATGATGATGGCATAGTTGATGGCGTTGTTAGCTTTGACGGTGAACCCGTTGAATTTGTACATTTCCATGCTCCTTAAAACTTTGGTTCCATACAATAATATTGACAGAGCACAGGCGGTTATGCCCATATTAAATTTGTTTTAACAAATAAGAACCAAAAAAAAGCTTATTACATAGTATGCTATGAACCTAAAAATTGGAGGTAATGAATTATGTGCGGTAACTGCAACTGTGGTCGCAGCAGCGTATTTTGCCTGGATGAAAAACTGATTTTTATCATGTTACTCATTTGCCTGTACTGCTTTAGCAGCAATGGCTGTGGGCTCCTGGGCGGCGGCTGTGGCTGTGAAAACAACTGTGGCTGTGAGCGTTCCTGTGGCTGCTAACCTAACCCCTATACACAAAAAATAATATTCAATCGGAGGTATGACCTATGTGTAACAACAACTGTGGTCGTGGCAGTATGTTTTGCCTGGACGAAAAATTGATTTTTATCCTTTTGCTCATTTTCCTGTACTGCAACTGCGGCAATGGCAATGTTTTTGGCGGACTTTTCGGTGGCGGTTGTGGATGTGACAACAACTGTGGCTGTGAGCGTCCCTGCGGCTGCTAATAAAAAAACCTGTACACAGATAAACCCATTATTTTAATCGGAGGTATGACCTATGAACTGCAATAGTGGATGCGGATGCGGATGCGGATTTGGAAACTGCTGCCTGGATGACAATACTCTTATGATCATCATTTTGGTAGCCATTTATCTTCTGTACCGGAACATTGCCGGTGAGATGTGCGGTTGCGAGCGCCCAAGATGCGGTGGTTGCGAGCCTGAGTGCCCCTGCGGCTGCTAATAAGTAGCTAAAATAAAAAAGCCCTTTATTAAGGGCTTTTTTATTTTGTAAAAACTATATTTTACTTTGATTGGGATAAAATTCATAAATAATGTATTCATAATCTAAATGGTATCCCAATTTTTGGGCCAACGCTACCGACCAAAGATTGTGGGCATCCCAGCTGGGATACAGACCTCGTGATAAACACTCCAGTATCAGCCTGGAACCACATGCCGTTGCCAGCCCTTTTCTTCGGTGGTCAATTTGAGTATCTATTTCTATCTCAATACCGCCATCATATACCGTGTAGGAAGAGGCACCCGCGACCAGAACCCCATTTTTCAAAGCACCTACCCCAAGCCCTCTTGCAGCGTAATCCTCGTAATCCTTATACTGAGAGCACAGATCTTGTGACCAGGAATGCGCCAAAGCCTGATAATAAAGATTTTCATCAATAAACGTTATCTGGTATTCCTTGGGGACAGTGGCAAGGGCTTGAAGTTTTTGCACGTCAAAGACTTCGGGCTCTTTTTTAAATGCATAGCGTTTTGCTTTTTTAACTGTATTGCCAAAAGTTTCTTCTATAAGGTCGGCCCAAAGCTTGTCCTTTGGTACTAAAATAACAAAATCGGTGTGAGAATAAGGTAAGTGAAAGCGAAGCAATTCCTTGCAGGGCTTTCCGGCGAAAAAGCAAAAATCGGCGTTTACAATCAGCGCTGAGTCTGGAAATGCTGTGTATTCTGCCCATGCAGTACCCATTACTCCTTGAAGACATGACCATATCAGAGTTTCTTGCCATCCTTCAAACAGAGGGCGGATGGATGAAAGAGAGTTATCACTAAATTGTACTATTTTCATCAAGTTGCTCCAATCTGAACATTATAAGGTACATAGTAAACCATAGCTACCGTACCATACCTTACTTTAGTATAACAAGCGTTATCATAAAAGAAAAGGCGAAGGAATGTAAATAATATGTATTTTATAGGAGCTGCCTAAAAGAGATAAACTATTCGTCCCCTTGATTGCATAGTTCATAATAGATTTACTTTATTTTTGAAGAATGATACAAATACTATTTGAAAAACTATGACGGTAACATAGGCAATAAAAAAAGAATAAACTAGAAACAAACTGTTTTTAAAAGCAATGATGCAGAAGTATTGATTGAAAATAAGATCATTCCTATAAGGTGGTTACTGTTTATGACATATGATTGCCATTTATATACAACTGCGGGTGGCCGGTCTGTAAATGAGGATGATGCCAATTATCGTTTTGATGGTGAAAGCGGTATGATGGTAGTGGCGGACGGACTCGGCGGACATGGCAATGGAGAAGCCGCATCACGTAGTTGTGTAGATATTTTGATGAGAAGATTTCCAAGCTTTTCTCCAATTTGTGACTTTGCTGCAGCCAATAAGCAGGTACTGGAGCTTAACGGTCCGCTTACAACCCTTGCTGCTGTATACATTAGGCACAACCAATTTCAAAGTGCTACAGTGGGGGATACCCGCGTATACCTTTTTAGAAAAGGCAACATTATATTTCAATCACCGGATGATTCGGTGTCTCAAATGCGGGTTCATTTGGGGAAGCTTAAGGCTGAACAAATACGTACCAGCCCGGATAGAAACAGACTTCTGGCGGCGGTGGGTGCCAAAAAACAGCTAAAGCCATTTTTGACGAAAAAAATGAAGCTTTACAAAGATGACGCTGTTTTGCTTTGTTCGGATGGTTTATGGGAGCTCGTTCTGGAAACGGAAATGAAAGAGGATTTGGCACAGTCAATCAGTGCAGAAGACTGGTGTCGGCGTTTGGCACTGCGGCTGGAATCAAGATTGCAGCGTGATTCTGATAACGCAACATTTCTTTGCTGCCTTGTAAAATAGCATTAAAATACGCCCCGGTTATGGGGCGTATTTTAATGTGGCTTTTTTAGGGCTGCTTCCTTTTTTAGTTCGGCTTTCATAATTGGTCGCCATTCGGTAAAGGCAAGCACCAGAGATACGCCAAAGCAGAAAGGTGATAAAACGATACAGTTCCAAAATTCTCTTTGTGCATCATGGTATCTTTTGCTATGCATAACCTCCGCCCCCTAATCATAGTTTCATCAAATTATATGCCAAAAGGAGACAAAAGGTTTCCATTTGATATTAAATTTTATTTATACAGTATTTATTCTCTTAACAATATTTTTATTAAGAAAAACAGCTTACTATAATTAACAATAGGCAGTTGCCTCAACCTCAATAGCCGCTCCTTTGGCAAGCCCTGATACTTCTACGCAAATACGTGCAGGTGGGTCTATTGCCATAAAAAACTTTGCATATTCTTGATTGACAACAGAAAAAAGGCTCATATCCGTTACATACAATCTGCAAACCAAAAGTTTTTCCATTGAAGAGCCACAGCCCTCTAGGAGTGTTTTTAGGTTTTCCATTGCCCTTTTTGTCTGTGCGGCAATATCACCCACAATAAGCTCATTGGTTATAGGGTCTATTGGCAGTTGTGCCGAGGTATAGATTAAGCCGCCATATTCTATCGCTTGTTGATAAGGGCCAACAGCTTTTGGCAAGGCGTCAACTTTTATATTCGTTTTTACACTCATGGTTTATCTTGTCCTCCTTGCTCAATTACCATAACAGAAACACCGTCTGGTATTACTGTTACAGAAGCCTCCGTGTTGTCCAGAATCTCTTCTGCCATCTTCATTGCTTCTTCAATACTGTGTGCAGGGATTAAATGCAGGTTTCTCACCATGTCATCTGGTGCATCAGAAATAAAGATAACCTTTGCCTTTTGAAGCACCCGAATGAATATTTGTGTTTGCCACTGATCTGGCACAGTCTCATTGCGATTACGATTAAGAAACAGTTGCAAGGTTTTTTCAATATTCGGCTCATCCGCCATTTGATGATAAAAATCTTCACCGCCATGCCCATCTTCAGACTTTGATAACATAATAATAACACCGCCAGGCTTAACAGTGGCTTCAGCAGCGGTCATACCTTTGACTGACTGATAAATATTTTGATCCAAGGGATACCCGCCATTGGTAGATACAACAATATCTGCAGGTTTTGCATCCACCCGGCATAAAGAAGATAAAAATTTACACCCTTCTTCATGAGCAGCGATGGCATCACCGGCAACTGCAAAAATGGCTTCCTTTTTTTCGTTAATCACAACATTGACAATAAAGGCCAGGTTTGCTTTTCTAGCTGCCCAAACCATATCGGTATGTATGGGGTTGTTCTCCAAAACTCCTGTTCGGGCATGACTATCGGCTATAAACTCTGAGCAGTGATTGCCCAGTACGGTAACACGGCTAGCTACACCGGGGAGAATACTTTTTCTTCCGCCGGAATATCCTGCAAAAAAGTGGGGCTCAATAAAACCTTCCGCCACCACCAAATCCGCTTCGATGACCAGACGATTGATAAGACACTCTCCACCGCTGGGTAAAATCCCGATTTTTACAAACTCTGCAGTATCACAGTTGTGCATAATAATGGTTTCGTTGTCTGCTATCTCTTGGCCAAATTTATTAATAATCTCCTGCTTTTCCATTTCACGGTGGCACCCGGTGGCAATAAGAATGGTGACATGCGCATTGGGGTTGCCTTTACGAATTTCCTTTAGCATAAGTGGCACGATTAATTTGCTTGGGACAGGTCTGGTATGATCGCTGCAAATAAAAATAACATTTTTTTTATCCTTTGCCAGCTGATGCAAGGGAAGAGAGTCCACGGGATTTGCCAGAGCTTCTTCTACCAGCTCCAACTGAGATTTGCATGTAGAATAATGATGCAGCTCAGAAACTAATACTCCTTGCAGGCGATTCTGAGGTATTTGAAAAGGGAGCAACTCTTTTCCGTATGGCAGCATTAACTTCATAAAAACCATCCCTCAAACTAAGAATTTTAATATGTAAAGTTGTTTGTAGTCATTATATCATAGTAAATTACCAAAAATTATGTGCTGTACCCAAATTTTTATAGGTACTATTTTGGTTTGTAAACCAAAAATGAATAAAGTATTAACTTTTTGCTTGCCAAAATGAAGTTTATTGGTGATAATAAGGGTGTGGTTAATGCAACCAAAATTTTAGGAGGTACGCGTTATGAAATTGGGTAAAGTTCCTATTCTTGACACAATCAATAAGGTGCCGGGCGGACTAATGGTTATCCCACTGCTGTTAGGTGTACTATCAAACACCTTCTTCCCAGGATGGCTGCAAATAGGTGGTTTTACTACAGCATTATTCAAAAACGGCGCGTCATGCTTAATTGCAGTTTTATTCTTCTGCAGCGGTGCTCAAATTCAATTTAAAACAGCGGGTATGTCTTTGTATAAGGGCATGGTTATCAATACCGGTAAGGTTGCATTCGGTGTTGTATGTGGTGTTGTTTTGGCTAAGGTTGCAGGCCCTGGAGCTGCTTTTTTAGGGGTTACACCTCTTGCTATGATTGGTGCAATGTCTAACTCCAACGGTGGCTTATATACCGCTCTTGCAGCAAAATATGGTGATGATTCTGACGTTGGTGCCATAGCGATTATTTCCTCTAATGATGGTCCGTTTTTTGAAATGATGTTCATGGGCATTGCCGGTGTTGCTATCATTCCTTTTAAGGATCTTATGGCCTGCATTATTCCAATTTTATTAGGTATGATTCTTGGTAATTTGGATGACAAGATCCGTGACTTTTTAAAGCCTGGCATGATGATTGCTATCTTTATGTTCTCCTTCCCCTTAGGCGCAGGGTTAAGCTTGCAGACACTGATTAAGGCCGGTATCCCCGGTATTCTGCTGGGACTAATGACAATCGTTGTTACAGGTATTCCTACATATCTTATCTATAAGTTTCTTGTTCCCAAGTCCAAAAGGCATTCTTGCGTTGCAGGTTTTGCGGTAGGTACATCAGCCGGAAACTCGGTTGCTACACCTGCAGCCATTGCAGCCATTGATGCGGCCTGGCTGCCATACGCAGAAGTTGCAACGGTACAGGTTGCTGCTTCAGTGGTAGTTACAGCTATTTTAGTCCCGCTTATCGTAGACTGGCTTTACAAGCGTGAGGCAAGAAAGGGCCTGATCAATTACAATGTTCCCTTGGCTGGTACAAGTAACTTGGAAGTCGAACCGGCTCTCTAGTTTCATTAAATTTGATTCATAAGATAAATAGGCGGCAGGTCGGTTAAGATCTGCCGTTTATTTGCGAAGTTTTGCATAATTTGAATTTTGACAAATATTTCCCTCGAAATATAGTATAATGGTGAAGAATTTAGAACAGTGGCCGTAATATTGCAAAGACAGTTAAAAATTGGCGAAGAAAGTGCGGTGGCTATGAAGATTTTGCAGAAAGATGCGGAAGAAATTGTAGGTGAATTATCCAAGCTGGTAGGGCTAAAAATTAATATAGTTGGCAGTGATGCAATCATTATTGCAAACTCGGACCCCGAACGGGTTGGTGATTTTCATGAAGCTACAGATAAAATTATAAAGAACAATCTGGAGGAATTGATTGCTGCATCTGACACACAGTATAAGGGCACACACTCCGGCACCAATTTGCCAATAGTGATTGATGGAAAAATAATAGGTGTTGTAGGTATTACCGGTCCTCTGGATAAGGCAAAGTCGTATGGAAAAATAATTAAAAAGATGACCGAGATTATGCTGCAATCTCGTGCCGAGGAGGATCGGCTGCGAAGCGAGCAGTTGGCAAAGGAGCGTTATTTAACATCGTGGGTATGCAGCTCTCAAACTATCATTACAGATGCATTTATTTCTCAGGGCAGCGCCTACGGCATAGATATTACCCAGTCATACAGAATCATTGCTGTTTCAAGAATAAAAGAAGACAATGCTTGTATCATTGATATGATACGAAGGTTAGTGCAGCGCAACCATGCAGCAGATAATGTGTTTTTGACCTCCCACATGGTGGTGGCAGTACTTGCCGAGCGCAGTGACAGTCGTATACTGGAGCTTGCAAATACGATTGTGGCAGAATTAGATAAGCAGGGAATTGAAGTATATATAGGAACAGACAACGGTTATCACTCTTTTACAGAAATTCATCAGCAATATGAAAAGGCTAAAATTGCATTACATACTGGATTCAGGTTAAGAAATAAGCGTGTGATACAGTTTGATGATTTGAATTTGGAGCTAATTTTAAATGAAGTACCCATTGAGGCAAAGGTTCGTTATATAAAGAAGATCTATGGAGGCTTTTCTCTGTCTGAAATAGAATGGAATAATCATATTATCAGCGTGCTTTATCAGGAGGACGGCTCAATAAAAAAGGCAGCTAAGCGGCTGATACTACATCCCAATACCCTGCAATATCAGCTAAAAAAAATTGAAGAAAGGACAGGGTATGATCCCAGAAAACCAAAGTATGCTTCAATCTTTAGCATTGCATCACTTTTTATTACAGAATTAGGTGATAGCCTTGCAAATTATTGCTGTACTAGCTGATGTACGTACCAAATAGTGCTACCTGACATTTTAAATATTATAAATGTAAAACCCCTGACATCGATTTGATGTCAGGGGTTTTGGTCACAGCACTGCAATTGTGTTTTAAGGGGTTCAAACAAAGACAAAAACTGATGTGGCAAAAATCAATTACTTTGTTCTTTAATGGCAGCAAGCTCTTCTTCCGCTTCTTTTTTGTCACTAACAAGAGAAAGGGCTGTTTGTTTCTTTAAATACATGGAAACAAGCCCCACACCGATTGTGATAGAAGCGCATTTAATGATAATTGGGAAGTATTGCTTCTGCAGAAAAACTGCTAAAGCCTCTGAGGAAGAACCTTCGCCTCCGCCCATCAGGATGCCGGCTAAAAATCCAAAAAATGATAGCCCACCGGCAATCAGGCAAAGATAGATGCCCCAGCCGAAAATGGTCTCTAGAAAGTTAGCCAATTTTTCTCTGGTCATATTCATTGCCTCCTTAAATCAAAGTCCTAGTATGGGCAGCAAACCAATTATGCATAGTACAGACATGGCATAATGTAATGCAACCCAGATCAAACAGTTCTTTGTTGTTTCCTTCATAGGTGAGTCCGCAATACCCATAGCAGTGTACATGCACAGAGCCAAAGGAGGAGTCATGCCCTCCATGGCACCGGTAATGGCAGGCAGAATAGCTGCTGCCAAAATGGGATTGGCCCCCGCGCCTGCCATAATGGATACCATGGCAGTACCAAATATGGCTACTTGTGATGATCCGGGAATAATCATACCAAGGAAAGCACAGAACAGAGGGACGATTAAAGCTAATACCCACAGAGGAAGCCCCCAGGATCTGACATATTCTCCAAGGGTATCACCAATTTTCAGTGCCGTATAAAGGTTGCTGATGCAGTAAGCAAAGAAAATAGTAGCGCTGACAGGAACGATGCTCTTTAGAGATTTCCCAAGGACGTCGGCCATTGCTTTGGGAGAAACATTGCAGTCCCGTCGTGCAATGAGCATGGCATACAATGCTGCCAGACCAGGGGTTAAAAGCAGAATACAGCTTGACATGCTGCCAGCGCCCTTGCCCATGCGTGAAGTAAAGAACGTGGTCTTAAATTTGGAGTCTAGGAAGAAGGGCAGGAAAATAACAACAGCCAGCATCAATGCCTTCCATCCATTCTTCATAGAAAGTCCAAATCTTGGAAGTTCTGCCTTGGTCATGGGCTTTACATTATAAACCTTACAGAAAATATATAGTGTAATGGCTCTTTGAATAATAAACCATATAGCAATGCCCCATACCACAATCCAAAAGTCTGACATAGAAAAGTCGGGACTGAAGGCTGCCAGTGTACCAATAGAAGCAGTAATAACACCAGCGGGAGGAATCATATTGCCCATGGTAGACGCAGACATTTCTACGTTGGCTGCCAGGTAAGAGGGAAATCCGGATTTTTTCATTGCTGGAATGGTAAAAACACCAGTGGCCGCTACGTTGCCTGCACCGGAACCGGATAGTGCCCCCATAAAGGTGGAACCAATGAGAGAAACATAACCTGCACCACCCCGGAAGCGACCAAATAAGGAAAGAACAATTTCAATAACCTTGTCAATTACCTTGGTACTGCCAAATATCTGTGCAGCAGCTAAAAAAGCAACAATGGCGTAAAACAAGGTGTTTGTTGATGTTTGAATAATGTAAGTAAAAAAATGGGACCACTCATTGGTTATGGCAATCATTACAATGTAGCCAAAAAACATAGCTTCGTAAATGGGGCGCTTTAATACAACAAAAATAAAACAAATTGCTACGAGAAGGATACCCAGATAAATAATTTCGGTCAGCACTTAGTCTCATCTCCTTTTTTAACACAAATACCTCTGGATTCTTTTGCTTTGATATGAGGGATGCTATAAGGGGATGCATAAAATCTTTAAACAGTACCGTGAGCCAAAATAAATAAAAAAGAAAACACAATTGCACAGCTGGTTAAAACCTAAGATAGGGTGTTTTGATTTTTCTGTGTGTCCTTAGCAAATAGATAAGTAAAAAGTACAGTTGTAATCAATGCAGTAAAAATTGAAATATAAGTTTCAGTCACACCGGGAATAGGGAAGTGACCGGTGGCAGCGTTGTATGCTACCCAGAAGAAGCCTACAAGCGCAGTGGAGATCATGCCGTAAACCGCACCTTTTTCGGAGGTCTTTTTCCAATAGATACCCAGAAGCACTATGACAAACAGAGCACCACGCATGGAATAGGCAAAGTATACGATATCAAGAACACGAATGCCAGAAGAATTTAAAAAGATGGCACCCATAGCGCAGATGATACCGGATACAGCCGTAGTAATACGAGAAACTTTCATCACTTGGGCATCTGTGGCATCACAGTTAAAAAGACCGTGATACAGGTCTTTGGTAAGCATGGTACCGGATGCCAGAATAAGCGGGGATACGGTTGACAATATTGCTGCCAAAATAGAAGCCAGCACAATACCTCCCGCGACTGGGGAGAGATTCATCATTAGGGTGGGGAGTGCCAGTTTGCCGTTTGTTACCACTTCTCCTGCGGTATTTAAAAGAGCACCTTGCAGGGACATGGTTTTTGCAATCATTCCAAGCAGGGCGGTAAAAAGGCCAAAGGGTGCAGCCACAAAGGCAGTAATAATGGCAGATTTTTTTGCCACATGAACATCCTTGGCGGCAAGAATAGGCTGAATACCTGCCTGAGCGGTGCAAGCCCCCAGCAAAGAGGCGATGACCCAGGAGGATACCTTAGGCATTCCAATTGAGGTCATATTAAAGTAAGAATCAGGCAAAGCAGCGGTTACAGAATCAAACCCGCCAACCTGCTTTAAAGCCAGAACAATGGCCAGAATTACACCGCCGTACATACAGATAAGATGCATAATGTTGGTGTAGGCAACGGCCTGCATACCGCCTGCCAGCGTATAAATAATAAATACCACTGAAAAGGCAATGACCGCAGTGTTAAACGGAATCCCCATTAAAGAGACACCTAGGCTGCCTGCAGCAATCATTTGAGAGGTACCTACAGCCAGCATAACAAAGGTAAGAAAAATGCTGGATACTGTTCGGGCGTTTATGCCTAAAAATTTTCCGATAATACCCGGAACCGTCACTGTTTCCATGCTGCGGTATAATTTTGCAAAAAGCAGTGCCAAAAAGATGATGCCTATCCCGTTGGCAATGGTATACCAAGAGCCGGATATTCCAAAATCAAAGCCGTATTCGGACACGCCTGTTGTGGCAGTTCCCCCAAGCCATTCGCCGGTAGAGGCACAAACACACATCAAAACGCCCATGCCGGCACCGTGAAAAGCATCAGAGCTTTTTGCAGTTTTTTTAGAGTAAAGCCCTATGGCAATGGTAATTACAAAGTAAGTTGCAATAATGAGGATTTGAATTGACATGGTGTTGCTCCTCCAGATTGAGCCCCGGAAGATGAGAAGATATAAAAGCCATCTTCCGGGACTTTTCTGTATCGTTACTCTTCAATAGGAATTTCAACATCCAGTAGAGGAGGATATTGTTGGCATCCAAACACGTCACCTTCGCCAAAGCAGCCGGAAGGCCGTAAACGGTTGATGGTAAACTTAATGGCGTAGCCTGGGTCAAACTCTACAAAATCAGCAATACGGCTTTCGGGAATATTAAACAGCTTGGAAACGAATTCACGGTTGAGCACTCGGCTTCTTTTTACCAGCTCATAGTTGTGTGGGTCGCGAAAAATGATATCAAAGGTGATACGGTCGGTTCCCGCATTTTTGCTTCGGATGGTTTTGGCAAGGTCTACAAGCTTTACGGTTTTCATGGTTTCTCCTCCTCACTGACCAATTTCAATCATATTGACCTGAAACAGCTCCATAGGATCATCCACAGCAACGGTGTGGTCCATGGTCCAGGTGTAAGCGTCGGAAATGGGTGTGACCTCATCCAGAATGAATGCGGCGGTTCCCGCGGTACCTTTAACCTCCGGTAGACGTGCATAGAAAATCTGGCGAGTTCCAATGAGGGTGGCTTCTTCAGCCAGGGCTTTATCCTTGGAAACACCCTCTACCACAATGAGCAGCTCATGAGACTGAGTATCTTTTACAGGCTCCAGGTCGCCCATAACCCCATTTTTACCAAAGATGCGGTAGCTCAGTTCATAATCTCCATCGGGATGACGCTCTTTTACCTGAGACTTTGCCCATTCAATGACCTTGTCAATGTTTTTAATGGTATAGGGGTCACGCACACCGGCCATGCCCATATAGCGGTAGCCAATGCGTCCGGAACCTTCCAGCTTAACTTTGACCCTGCCCTCAATGGGTATAAACTTGGGGTTGGTAATGCGGCAGGTTTTTTCGTCATATTGCTCATAGACACAGTTGGTCATATCCATTTTGCCGCCGGCTACATACTCAAAGTAAGGATTGGTACGCTCATACATGGCATGACCGGCTACAGAAGCAATGGTGCATCTCTGGAACGGTGCCATAGCGGTTACCTTTACATCATCGTGAGAAACGGTGCCTATAACAGATTCTTTTGCTCCGTAAGGCTCACAGCAGAAGGAAGCACATTCCAAAACTTTGCCCACATAGTAGGATAAATTTTCAGGGAAGCCTTCATAAATAGAAGGAGCGGCAAAAACAGCAACGTCACTGGAACGTCCGCCAATAATGATATCAGCTCCCATTTCGAGGCATTTGATGTAAGGATGTACACCAGCTACAGCCACAATGCGATCGGTAGCATCCAGCTCTTCCAGAGTTAAATCTGTACGACCGTCCAGTCCTTCAATTTTTTCTCCGCTGAGCATTTTTGTCCGTATGTATTCCTTGTCAACTTCGGAATAAAAATATGCCAGCTTAAACTTTTTCATCTTGTGCTTTTTGGCCAGATCGCGTATCATCTCCACATACATATCAACGCGGCTGTTGGTACCTGTGTCACCGGCTGAGCCTATGATCATTGGTACGCCCTGTTCCCGAGAGGCCAGTAGCATTAATTCCAGGTCATGCTTTTGGTGGTCATAGTGGCTGGCACATTTATCTGCACCCAGCGGTACGGGGCCGATATCATCGCTGCCCGAATCGGCACAATAGTAGTCGGGTTTGGTGGCAGCCCCCAGCCAGAAGCTCTCTTCTTTGGTCGGTGCAAATCCCAGATGCCCATTGGGAGAGATGATACGCAAAGTTTCCTTTCCCATGATAGATTACCTCCTGTTACCACATGTATATATCTTGTTATATGTTATCATAACAAGTAACTATATCTTATAATAACAAGTTTGCAAAATCAAGTATATTTTTAGTTTTTTACTGCAAAGACATTCCAATGTTTTTAAATAAAAATGGTAATACTGCACAAAAATGCTTTTTCGTTTATAACAAGTTTGCAGTAATTATAAAACTTGTTATATCAATTGATTGTTGCATAATTGTAATGCCTCAATGTTGTCATACATTGTTTGAAACAAAAACAAATAAAAAAGACAGCCTTTTTATGAAGGCTGTCTTTTTTATTTTAAAATTAACGGTATTAATCAAGGCTGCGCTGAAGGTAAAAGGAATAAATATCGGATCGATAATAGGCCTTTTTGTATTCCAGCGGGGTGTCGTCATTAGAATAATATGTGGTTTCCAATACAATAAGTGCGTTATTCCCAGAAGATTCAAAGATAAGATTTAACGATTCATCGGAATTTATGGCACTAATAATTTGTTCTACACGTCTGATACGGATTCCCATTTTATCGTATAAATCATAAGAAGAAAACGCAACATGCTGCATCTCAAAGCCTTTGGCATAACGATACATTTTTTCTTTAAGATCATCTTTTACATAAGACTGGTAATAGACAACAGGGGTGTCCTGAGCATATCCAACCAAGTTTAGATTGCAATATTTCCCCAAAAGAACTTCGGAAGCTTTTTTGTTTTCGGCCATGGGGTAAAAAGAGTCAACGCGAGTAAAGCCATTCAACCCTTTCTGCCTTAGCGAGGTACCAAAGCGGACAATTTTAGACAGTTCATGATTAATGGCAGGCACCTTAACAAAGGTTCCTTTTCCGTGCACAGAATAAACCAAATCTTTTTGCATCAGCATACTGATAGTCTGGCGAACGGTAATACGGCTAACGTTATACTGCTTGCACATTTCATTTTCAGACGGAAGCTTATCACCGGGCTTGTAAACGCCTTCACTAATGGCTTTCTCCAGCTGTTCTTGAAGCTGAAGATAAAGTGGTGTAGCGGCAGAGTGACTTATCATGATTAATCCAACCTTATGCAATGATAATATTAAAAGTCTTTTATTCAGATTATATAAGATTAACTCTAAAATTACAACCATATTTAACAACGTTGTTATAACAACCAGTTAAAACGCAATGGTCAAATATGTTATAGGTACTTATTGCCAAATAAGGCATAAAGAAAATTGTTACGGTCTATTTGCTAAAGACGGTGCAGGACACTATCATTACAAAAAAATAGTTAGTATTATTTAGTGGCAGATAATCAAAAATCAAAATTGGTATAAATTTAGCGTCTGTAACGGAAATCAACAGGCAGGCAAAATCTGATATCATCATAACCGCAACCCGCATAAACAGCGGAAATTTAACCGGAGAAGCGAAATAAGCGATTGGTAGTCGCCCAGTGTTTAACCTTAAGATGAACTACGGTGGCGATAAACAGGTACATAGTTTTGGTTCGGCAGCGTGTGGGACACTATCCCCTACACCCTTGGCGTGGATGGAAAACCTGGGAATATGCAGGCTGTCTATGTGGACGCCAAGGGCAGGGTACAGTGGATCATAAACTCGGTCTATAACAGTGTGGAAAAGGAACTGCACTTTAGTACCAATCATTTTTCTATGTACGGTATTGGCTACAATCAGGCCCAATACCGCATTTACAGACATTGCAGGCCCATGGGCGAGTTTGAGCGGCTAAACAATAAAAGTAGATTTGCCCTGATTCATCCGGGTGATGTGCTGCATGTGCCAGAGGATTAAACTGAGGTCCCCTTTTTTAAAGCACTGAGATTAACAGCTGTAAGATGATACTTATAAAGAAACAAGTGCAAATACCTGTAAACGAAAAAAACAAGGGCGATAACCGCAATAGGTTTCCGTCCTTGTTTTTTGTATTCATTTTACCTTGACCCTGTAATCACAAGTTGTTTTTAAGACTATTCGTATTTGTTCGACGACTTTTTTACTGGTGACAAGTTAAAACAAAGAAGGGGTTGATTCTTTGTTACAAAAAGGAGCAGTACTGTTTCGAATAATTAATTTAGGCTCAAACAAAGTATCCTCGGTAAAAGGCTCATCTTCAATTGTTGCAATAATTTTTCGGGTAGCAACAGAACCCATTTCGCCTACAGGCTGTTTAATGGTGGTAAGCGGTACTTCCAAAGCTTCTGCCAAGAAAATATCATCATATCCCACAACCGATATATCTGCAGGAACAGATAATCCATGTTTTTTAAGGCCTCTGCAAACTCCAAATGCCATCATATCATTAAACGCAAAAACTGCTGAAAAGTCTTTGTTCAAAAGAGCGCTTACAGCCGACTCTCCGCTCTCTGCATCATAACACCCTTCAAAAATGATAGATGAATCAAAAGGGATACCGGCTTCATTTAAAGCCTTGCGGTAGCCATCCAGCCGATTATAGGAATCTTCCAAATAATGGGGGCCGGTTACGCAGGCAATACGGCGATGTCCCAACTCAATCAAATGATGCGCTGCAAGGTATCCCCCCAGCGTATGGTCCATTTTTACTGAAGCCAAATGTGGAAAAGGATAGGTCCTGTCCAAAAGGACAAAGGGAATATGCAGCTCGTTAAGCAAATCAAAGCTTTGTTTAAAGTTATGATAATCACTGTCAATAGACATGCAATATAAAATGCCGTCCACACTTTTGCTTGCCAATACATTGATATATTCAATGTCTCTGTCATGATGATCGTTGGAATTACATAAAATGAGAGTCCAGCCATTGCGGCGGCATTCTCCCTCAATTCCTTTTGCAAGGGAAGAGAAAAAATCATTGCGAATATCAGAAACAATTAGCCCAAGAGTTTTGGTACGCTTTTTTATAAGCCCAACAGCAAGCTGGTTTGGCCTGTAATTCATCTCTCTTGCAGTTTTTAGCACAAGCTCACGTGTTTTTTGAGAAATTTTTGACGGCTTATTATTCAGTACCAAAGATACTGTGGTTACCGATAAATTTGTTTTTGCCGCAATATCCTTAATTGTTGTTCTCACCCAATCACCTGATTTTTATAAATTATAATAAATTAGTTATAATTATACCTTTTATTTTTGCAATAGCAAATCAAACATTTTTAAAAGTGATTTTTTCGTGATTAAATCTAAATTTAAAACTAGTTGTTATGGCATAATATATAAATATTTTTAAAATTGTAAAAAAATTAAAAGCAATATTGACAACAGTAAAAAAATAAATTAAGATGTAGTTGCAAAGAGTAAAACGGTTTACCTAATTACACAAGGCGTTTAAAATAATTTGACATTATAATCACAAATGACATAAAACGCTCAATATGGGCTGAAATCGACAGGATTATCCGCCGTCTGGAGACGGCATAACATAAAAAGCTATATAAGGAGGAAAAATAATGAAGAAAGTTTTAGCGGTTTTAACAGTGTTTGCTCTTATGCTGGCAGTGTTCGCTGGCTGCTCCTCTAAGCCTGCCGAGGTATCATCCTCTGCAGCTCCCGTTGAATCACAGACACCTGCTCCTTCATCCTCTGAGCCTGCTCCCGCCAAGCCATTAAAGGTAGCCTTGGTTTATTCCGGCTTTTTGGGAGACAAATCTTTTAACGACTCTGCCCATGAAGGCGCACTGAGAGCCGTAAAAGATTTTGGCATTGAGCTAAAAGAAATGGAATCAAAAGAGCCCACAGAGTGGGAGTCCAACTTTGTTGCAATGGCCGCTGACGGTTATGATTTAGTCATTGGCGTGTCTACACAGTTTCAGGAAATTATGGCAAAGCATTGCCCCGAATTCCCCAACACTAAGTTTGCGCTTATTGACGGTGTAGTAGAGGGCGACAACATTGTTTCTTCTACCTTTGCACAAAATGAAGGTTCTTTCCTGGCTGGTGCAGCTGCTGCTATGTTTACCACCAAAACCGATATTCCCGGCGTCAATGCCGATAAAACCATTGGCTGGGTTGGCGGAATGGACATCCCTGTACTCCACGACTTTTTTGTAGGGTTTGAGCAGGGCGCAAAATACATAGACCCGGACATCAAGATTCTCCAGGCATTTGCCGGCACTTTCAATGACCCTCTAAAGGGTAAAGAGCTGACCATTGCTCAGTACAGCCAGGGTGCAGATATTGTTATGAACGTTGCTTCCGGTACCGGAACAGGCATTTTGGAAGCTGCAAAGGAGCAAGGCAAATACGCCATCGGCGTGGACCTCAATCAGGATGACGTGTATCCTGGTTCCATCCTCACTTCTATGCTCAAGCGTGTTGACCAGGGTACCTATCTTGCCATTGAAGCTGCTGTTAACGGTACTTTTGAAGGCGGAAAAACAACATATCTGGATATCAGCAACGGCGGCGTAGGCCTAACCGATATGTCCACCATGAAGACTGCCCTGGGCGATAAGTTCCCTCAGGATATTCTTGACAAAGTCAAAGAGCTGGAAGCAAAAGTAAAATCCGGAGAAATAAAGGTCGTAGCATACGAAGGCTTTGGCAGAGGTTAATCTTTTTTCGAGTAGCGCTGGTCAGCGGCCCGCCTTATGGG
>JAEYXR010000105.1 GCA_023431215.1 Bacillota bacterium | reverse complement strand
CGTTATGGGTATGCAGCAGGTTCTGGATTCCGATCCCGATGGCTACACCATGATCATCAACGGCTGCGATATGTTTGTTCCTTACATGATGCGCACTACCGATATCAATATCGACAGCTTTAAGACTGTTGGTGTTCCCATCATCGACAACACCACTGTTTTGGCTGTTAACAAGAAGTCCGGTTATGCTGACCTGAAGGATCTTGTTGAAAAAACCAAGGCTGCTCCCGGTACCATTGAGTACGGCGGCAAAATTGGCGCTACCAACCAAATCTGCGGCGTTGCTATGAATGAAGAGTGGGAAGCCGGCTTTAAGTTTGTTGACGTTGGCAACAACGCTGCTAAAATGACCGCTCTGTTGGCTGAACAGACCAATGTTATCAATATCTCTTACTCTCTGGCTCTGGACTACTTTAAAACCGGCGAGTTCCAGGCTCTGTGCCTGCTGGGCGATAACAAGAATGAGCTGTTGGCCGATGTTCCCATGGCTGCTGATTTTGGCCTAAAGAATGTTGACTTCTCCAAATTCTTCTGGCTGGGCGTACACCCCGACACCCCCGATGAGATTGTTGATATTTTGGCTGAGGCCCTGAAGAAGACCACCGAGGATGCAGATTTTATTGCCAACATGGAAAGCAACTACCTCACCACCGTTTGGTACGCTAAGGAAGATGCTAAGGCACTTTGCAACGACTATTACACCCGCACCATGGAGCCTTACAAGGAAGCTTTCCTGGCTCAGCAGTAATTAGCAGTATATTTTAATGTTGGCACTAAAAACGCCTGATCAATTAAAAAGCCTGCAAAGCGGAGGAAAATGTCTCCTTCGCTTTGCATGCCGATTTTCAGCGTTATATAAATGCCCGGCTCTCCTTTTTTATGCAGCGGGTCAGATATGTCTGTGGCCGCTGCCGCTGATTAGTGAACTATGAAAGAGAGTGAACAAAGTTGAATAGCGGACACAAAGATTTATGTTCCGGTATCTTCTTCCTACTATTTGCGGGTTTTTTGTATGCGCAGTCTTTTGCAATTACAATGTCTACTGCAGATGCTTTAGGCCCACAGTTTTTTCCTCGTCTGGTTGTTATACTTATGGTGATTTTATCGGCTGTCGTTATTGTTAAGGCAGTAGGTACAATAAAAAAAGAAGGCACAGTTTCTTCAAACAAAGGCAATACGCCAGGCAAGAGGATGGAATGGAATATTCCTTTGCTTTTGACAGTGGGACTTTTAATTGCTTATTTCCTTTTTATTAAGTCGGTTGGATATATTATACTGACAGCAGCTTATCTTTTTTGTCAGATGTTTATTCTTCTGCCACAAGGCGCCATTAAAAATGTAAAATACATCGCAGTTGTAACCACAACCTCTATCCTTATTCCGGTAGGCATTTATTTACTGTTCTATAAAGTGTTTATGATCTTTTTGCCTGCAGGCATTTTGGGTTAAGGGGGAGATGTTAAAATGCAACTGATTCAAGGTTTTATTACGGTATTTGAACCGATGATTCTGCTTTTGATTATCGGCGGTGTTTCTATCGGCATTATTTTTGGGGCCATTCCTGGTCTTTCTGCATTTACCTGTCTTGCAATCATGCTTCCGCTTACCTTTACCATGGAGCCTGTTTACGGCATCAGTTTTTTAATGGCTGTTTACGTAGGTGGTGTTTCCGGCGGCCTCATTTCTGCAGTTCTTCTGGGCATTCCGGGCACGCCTTCCTCTATTGCCACCTGTTTTGACGGGTACCCCATGGCAAAACGCGGGGAAGCCCGCCGTGCTCTTGGCACCGGTGTGGTATACTCCTTTGTAGGTGGAATTGTCAGCGCAATAGCCTTGGTTTACCTTGGGCCGGCAATAGCAAAATTTGCTCTAAAATTTAGTCCGTACGAATATTTTGCAGTAATTTTGCTGGCTTTGACTACGGTGGCTTCCTTGTCTGAGGGCAGTCTCATAAAAGGCTTGCTTTCCAGTTTGCTGGGTGTTTCCCTTGCTTTTGTCGGTATAGACAGACTCAGTGCTTATACCCGCTATACCATGGATATCAAAGAGCTGGCGGCAGGGTTCAACCTGATACCTCTTTTAATTGGTGTGTTTGCTGTTTCTCAGATTATGGAAACAGCAGCAGAAATGAAGTTCCCCAAACCTGCTGAAAAGCATGAGATGGTTAGTACCGGTCAAAAGGTCAGAGGCTTTGGTCTTAGCTGGAAAGAGTTTTTTTACCAAATGAAAAATGCAATTCCTGCTGCGCTCATTGGACTTGTCATTGGCATACTACCCGGAATTGGCGGCAATGTATCTAATTTAATGGCATATGCTTTTATCAAAAAGCGTTCCAAAACACCGGAAAAATTTGGTACAGGCTTCATTGATGGCATTGTGGCTTCAGAAACAGCAAACAATGCCACGGTGGGCGGAGCGCTGATTATTCTGCTGACTCTGGGCATTCCCGGTGACAATGCAACGGCAATGATTTTGGCCGGATTCCAGCTTCATGGCATCACACCCGGGCCTTTGCTGTTTAAAACCAGCGGACAATTGGTGTACGCACTATTTGCAGCCTTTATCTTAGCCAACTTGGTTATGCTTATCGTTGAGTATTTTGGGCTTCCTGTTTTTACAAAGTTACTTTCGATTCCTACTGCTTACTTGTTGCCTGTGGTTATTGCATTTTGTGTGGTTGGTTCTTTTTCTGCCAACAACCGTATTTTTGATATCATGGTAATGATGCTGTTTGGTTTCTTAGGCTTTGTAATGAAACGATTTGGGTATCCTTTGGCTCCTATGGTGGTTGGCTTTATTCTGGCCCCAATGCTGGAGGAAAATCTCCGCAGGTCTTTAATGCGTACCAATGGCAGCCTGCTGCCAATACTACAATCACCCATTGCATTACTATTTTTAGTTTTGACGGTAATTGTATTAGCATTTACCGTTCGCGAGGAAGTAAAAGGTTCAAAGAAGGAAAGCCAGTTAACAGAAGCAAATTAATAATGTATCTCTCTGTAAAATAACGAATGGTCTTTGTTATGGATAAATACCTGCAGACAGAAAAATTTTCTGCCTGCAGGTAAGTGTTGATTGATAATCTGTTTTTCCACGGATGCCGGTCATCCGTAAAATCTCGGCAGTGGTTGCCGGGCCTCCTGCGGTCCGTTGCTGCTGTATCATGGATAAAGAGGAGTGAAAGAGTTGAGTAGCGGACGCAAAGATTTATGTTCCGGTATTTTCTTCCTGCTGTTTGCAGGGTTCTTGTATTGGCAATCTTTCCAAATTAAAATGTCCACATCCGATTCTCTGGGCCCCCAGTTTTTCCCTCGCCTGGTTGTCGTCTTAATGGTCATTCTGGCAGCAATCGTTATTTTAAAGGCTGTTGCTACCATCAAGAAGGAGAATACTACACCCGCATCTGCTGAGGTAGCAAAAGGTTTTTCTTGGAATATTCCCATGCTGCTTACCATTGGTCTGCTGGTGGCCTACTTCCTGCTGATTAAGTCGGTAGGTTATATTGTTTTGACTGCAATCTATCTGTTTTGTCAGATGTTTATCCTTCTGCCCAAGGGTGCCATCAAAAATGTGAAGTATCTTACCATTGTTATTGCTACTTCCATCATTGTACCCACGGGTATCTATATGCTATTCTATAAAGTGTTTATGATTTTCTTGCCTGCGGGCATTTTGGGTTAAGGAGGTGCCGGAATGCAACTAATTGAAGGTTTTATTACTATTTTTAGCCCGGCTACTCTGGCACTGATTGTCGGCGGTGTTTCTGTCGGTATCATCTTTGGTGCTATTCCCGGACTTTCTGCGTTTACTTGTCTTGCTATTATGCTGCCGCTGACCTTCACCATGGAGCCTGTCAACGGAATCTGCTTTTTGATGGCAATTTATGTGGGTGGCTGCTCCGGCGGTTTAATCTCGGCTGTTTTGCTGGGCATTCCCGGAACGCCTTCCTCTATTGCTACCTGTTTTGACGGTTATCCTATGGCAAAACGTGGTGAAGCCCGCCGTGCGCTGGGCACCGGCGTGGTGTTCTCCTTTGTAGGCGGTATCTTCAGTGCACTGGTACTAACCTACCTGGGCCCTATCATTGCACAGTTCGCTCTCAAGTTTAGCCCTTATGAATATTTTGGTGTTATTCTTTTGGCGCTGACTACGGTTTCGGCCTTATCTGCAGGCAATCTGTCCAAGGGGCTGCTATCCTGCCTGCTGGGTGTTTCTCTTGCTTTTGTGGGCATCGACAAGCTCAGCGCCTACACTCGTTATACCATGGGGATCAAAGAACTGGCTGCAGGCTTCAATCTGGTTCCTCTGCTTATCGGTGTCTTTGCTGTCTCTCAAATATTGGAGGCGGCAGCAGAGCGTAAGTTCCCCAAAATAGAAGAAAAACGTGAGATTGTCAAAGCTGAAAAGGTAAAGGGCTTTGGTCTGAGCTGGAAGGAATTTGGTGCACAGATGGTCAACGCCATTCCTTCTGCTATTATTGGCTTGGCTATTGGTATTTTGCCAGGTATTGGCGGTAACGTTTCTAACTTGATGGCTTACGCTTTTGTCAAAAAGCGCTCCAAGACTCCTGAAAAGTTTGGTACCGGATTTTTGGATGGCATTGTAGCCTCTGAAACGGCCAATAACGCAACTATTGGCGGTGCACTCATTGTCCTTCTGACTTTGGGTATTCCCGGCGACAATGCAACAGCCATGATTCTGGCAGGTTTCCAGCTTCACGGTATCACCCCCGGCCCGCTGCTCTTTAAGACCAGCGCCGACATGGTGTACGCCTTATTTGCTGCCTTTATGTTGGCCAACGTGGTGATGCTGGTTGTTGAGTATTTTGGACTTCCTCTCTTTACCAAACTTCTGTCGGTGCCTTCTTCCTACCTGTTACCGGTGGTTATCGCATTCTGCGTGGTAGGCTCCTTTTCTGCCAATAACCGTACTTTTGACATCATGGTTATGATGCTGTTTGGTTTTATTGGCTTTATCATGAAGCGCTTTGGATATCCTCTTGCTCCTATGGTGGTGGGATTCATTCTTGCCCCCATGTTGGAGGAGAACCTCCGCCGCTCTTTGATGCGTACTAACGGCAGCTTTATGCCCATCCTGCAATCTCCCATCGCTTTAATGTTCCTGCTTTTAACTGTTGTTATGGTAGCCTTTACCGTCCGCGGAGAAATCCGTGATGCTAAGAAAGGCAAAGCTGCACAGGGTGAAGTAGATTAAGTGAGTGGTTGAGTAACTATTTTGTTTTTCACTTTTCTTCCTTTTTTAAACTCTTTGCGAGGAAGCCTTGCTTCTTCGCAAAGCAGGGAGAGCTGCTCATCCGTTAAAAGGTATGAACAGTTCTCCCTGTATTGTTATTTACCATAAAAAGTTATTTTTCTAACAAATAATAAAGGAGCAAAAACATGAGGAACTGTTCACCTGTCTCTTACGAGAGAATAGAGAAGATGTCTGAACCTGACCTGGCAGAGCTTAGACCGCGTTTGGCAGAAATACGCGCCTCCTCCGGCAGAAAAGTTGTTGTGCTTGACGACGACCCAACCGGAATTCAGACCGTACACGGCGTATCGGTATTTACCGGCTGGTCGGTAGAAGAACTCACGGCTGGCTTTCAAGAAGAAAACACCATGTTTTTTGTTCTGACCAACTCCCGTGCTTTTACAGCAGAACAGACAGCCCGGGTGCATGCTGAAATTGCCCGCAATACAGCTGCTGCGGCCAAAGCCACCTGCAAAGATTTTATCATGGTAAGCAGAGGAGACTCTACCCTCCGCGGACATTATCCGTTGGAGACCCAAACCTTAATGGAGGTATTGGCAGCAGAGACCGGTAAGCATTTTGACGGCGAAATTATTATGCCCTTTTTTAAAGAAGGCGGGCGTCTTACAATAGACGATGTTCACTATGTGAAAGAAGGCGATATGCTGGTTCCCGCTGGGCTTACCGAGTTTGCAGCAGACAAAACCTTTGGTTTTGCTTCCTCAGACCTGAAAGACTGGTGCGAAGAAAAAACCGGCGGAAAATATTCTGCCAGCAATGTAATCTCCATTTCATTGGAGGACTTAAGAGCGCAGGACTTTGATAAAATTGTAAAGCAGCTGCTGAGTACCAAGAATTATGCCAAAATTATTGTAAATGCAGTGGACTATTGTGATGCAGAAGTATTTTCACTGGCTTTCTTTATGGCACTGGAGCGTGGCAAAGAGTTTATTTTACGCACAGCCGCGGGTCTACCCAAGGTGCTGGGCGGTGTGCCCCATAAGCCGCTACTGACCCATGACGAGCTGGTAGACGCCCAAAACAAAAACGGCGGTATTGTGTTGGTTGGGTCACACGTTAAAAAGACCACCATGCAGCTGGAAGAGCTTCATAACTGCAGATATCCTGTGGAGTTTATTGAGTTTAACCAGCATCTGGTTCTGGAAGATGGTGGGCTTGCCCGGGAAGTAGAGCGTGTGGTAGATTTGGCACAGCGGCGTATTCAGTTGGGAAAAACCATTGTGGTACATACCCGACGCCAGCGTCTGGACCTGGATACCCAGGACGAAGAAAAGCAGCTGGTCATGGCTGTGGAGATTTCGGATGCGGTAACCAGTATTATTGGTAAGCTGACAGTAAAGCCTTCTTTTATCATTGCCAAGGGGGGCATTACCTCAAGTGACGTGGGCACCAAGGCGCTTAGGGTAAAACGTGCAACTGCCATGGGTCAGATTCGTCCGGGCGTTCCCGTCTGGATGACTGGAGAAGAAAGTAAATTCCCCGGTATGCCTTATATTATTTTCCCCGGAAATGTAGGAACTGCCGATACGCTGCGTGAGGCAGTAGAGATTCTCATGGAGGGCAGGGAGGAACAAGAATGCTGACAAGCAGCAAAATACTCCTTTCAAAATACCGTACAAAAGGTAAATGTCTGCCGGCTTTTAATGTTTACAATCTTGAAACAATGCAAGCTGCGCTGGATGCGGCCTATGCCATGGAACTGCCTGTGATGCTGGCTTTTGGTGAGGGTTATTTGAACTATGCCAACTTTGAGGTAATTGCTGCCATGGCCAGAGAGCTTACCAAAGGCCACCCGGTTCCCGTGGTGCTTCACCTGGATCACTGCAAAAGTATAGAGCATTGCATACAGGCAATAGAAGCCGGATTTACTTCGGTGATGTATGACGGCTCCCGCCTGCCGCTGGAACAGAATATTGCCAACACCCTGGAGGTTGTTGCTTATGCCCACCCTCGTGGGGTTACGGTAGAGGGCGAGCTGGGGGGCATGAATGAAGAAGATGGAAGTGGGGGAGAAGAGCAGACTTTCTTTACCGACATCGCCGAGGCAAAGGAGTATGTAACCCGTACCGGTATAGATTCCTTGGCAGTTTCGGTTGGTAACGCTCATGGGGTTTATAAGGGTCAACCCAAGCTGGATTTTGGGCGGATAGCTGATATTTATAACGCGGTAAAGATTCCCCTTGTGCTTCACGGCTGTTCCGGCATTTCCTTTGAGGATATCAGGCGGGCGTCACAGCTGGCTGTGGCAAAAATCAATGTCAACACCGAAATCGCGATGGCGGCAGCTCTTTGCGCAAGTGAAGAATATGCAGCAGGCAAGCACAGATATGAGCTGCTCACTGCCGCTGCCCGCGCTAGAATGATTGAGGTTATGTCAGAGTTTTTAGTCCTTGGCAAATAAGCAATCTCTTTACTGGGGATACAGATAAATTAGGTGAATGCACAGATGTTTGGTGAGTTTGTTCGCCCAAAAAGACGATGGAGGAATAGTAATGGCAAATTTAAGAAAACGACTGTATAACGGCGAAAAGGTTATGGGCACCATGCTTAATATTGTGGACCATATTGACATGGTAAAAATCATGAAGGTCTGCGGCTTTGACTGGATTATTGTGGACAACGAGCATGGCTGCATGGCTTACGATAAGGTTGCTGCCATGTGTGCCTTGGCAAAAGAGATGGACATGGGATGCCTCGTACGTATTCCCGAGTGCAGCAGAGAATCCATCTTGCGTTATCTGGAAATGGGTGCCGATGGCCTGATGATGCCCAACTGCAACACTGCCCAGCAGGCACGCCAGCTGGTGGAGTATGCAAAATATACCCCGGTGGGCAACCGCGGTGTCTCTATGATGCGTGGTCATACCTGCTACCTACCGGTACCTTCTGCAGCAGACTATATGAAAAAGGCAAACGAAGAAACTCTGCTGATTATACAGGTAGAATCTCCGGAGGGCGTAAAGAACATTGATGAAATTATGGCTGTTGAAGGGATTGATGTGGCATTTGTAGGGCCCAACGATCTTTGCGTCAGCATGGGTATTCCCGGACAGTTCAGCAATCCTCAGTATCTGCAAGCCGTTGACCGGGTAATTGCGGCCTGTAAAGCTGCGGGCAAATTCTCAGGTATTCAGACCATGACGGTAGACACTCTCATTCCCTGGATTCAAAAGGGTATGACCTGCAATTTGTATTCCAACGAGGTACGCCTGATGATGGATTCTGCGCAGGCTGCCATCAAAGAGCTGGCAAAGGCCTAAACCGCCTAAGGGCGTGCTGTGGCGTGTCATATAGTTAAGGCGCAATCATACAACACAAGGTTGCTCAAACTGCGCCAAATGATAGGAAAAGGAGTAATATGCTATGAAAATTGGTTTTATCGGACTAGGAATTATGGGGAAGCCCATGGCAAAAAATCTGCTCAAGGCTGGCCATGAGTTGGTAGTGTGCGATTTTAACACCGCAAATGTTGAGGAGGTCTGCGCTGCAGGCAATGCAACCTCTGCTGCCAACGGTGCTGCTGTTGCAAGCCAGGTAGATACCATTATCACCATGCTTCCCAACTCTCCTCATGTCAAGGCTGTTGTATGTGGTGAAGGTGGAATTCTGGAAACTGCAAAAGCCGGCACCATCATCATCGACATGAGCTCTATTGCCCCCCTTGCTTCTCAGGAAATTGAAAAAGCATGTGCAGAAAAAAGCGTCATTCTGCTGGATTCCCCTGTTTCCGGCGGTGAACCCAAAGCAATTGACGGCAGCCTGTCTATTATGGTTGGCGGCAACAAAGAAGCTTTTGACAAGGTATACGACATTTTGATGGTTATGGGCGGAAGTGCTGTTTACTGTGGCAGCATTGGTGCAGGAAATACCACTAAGCTGGCCAATCAGGTTGTGGTTGCTCTTAACATCGCTGCAGTTTCTGAGGCATTTATGCTTGCAACCAAAGCAGGTGTTGACCCTCATCTGGTGTTTGATGCCATCAAAGGCGGCTTGGCAGGTTCTACAGTCATGAATGCAAAAGCGCCTATGATTATGGATCAAAACTTCAAGCCAGGGTTCCGTATTGACCTGCATATCAAGGATTTAAACAATGCATTGGAAACCGGACATGGTGTAGGTGCTCCTCTGCCTCTTACCGCTGCAGTGATGGAAATGCTCCAAACCCTCAAGGCTGACGGCTGCGGTTCTGACGACCACAGCGCCATTGCCAAGTACTATCAAAAGCTCACCGGTGAAGTCATTGGCTAATTGCCCTCTTCTTAGGGGCGGAATTTCGATATCGGGTACTTTGCCTCTATACTATATTGTGTACTCTTCTTTATTTAAGGTCTAAGTAAGCCTCGGCCTTAAACCAAAAAGACCGCACCCTCTTAACAG
>JAEYXR010000089.1 GCA_023431215.1 Bacillota bacterium | reverse complement strand
GGGTGCTATCATTATTGTGGCAGCCATCTTAATGAACATTGCGCTGGGTATCAAGCAGCGCAATCTGGAACGAGCGGTATTTTCCAACAACGGTATCGCCGGTCTGGTGTTTTATGCTTCGGTGCTTTATGCTGCTGTTGCAACCCTGGCACTGGGGCAAACTGTGCTCACCCCTGTCTTTATCATTGTGTTTATTGCGTTCCCCCTTCTTATTGTCTTTCTGCGGGAGCCTCTCTCCAGAATGATTGCCAAAAAGAAGCCCCTGTTCCACGACGGCTTTGGCAGCTTCTTTGTAGAGAACTTTTTTGAAATGTTTGAAGTGCTCCTAAGCTTTATTACCAATACCATGTCCTTTTTGCGTGTGGGCGGCTTTATTTTAAGCCATGCCGGCATGATGGCCGTGGTTATGACCCTGGCCGGCATGGTCAGCGGCGGCGCTTCTCCCATTGTTATCATCATCGGCAACCTGTTCGTCATGGCTATGGAGGGCCTCATTGTAGGTATCCAGGTGCTTCGTCTGGAGTTTTACGAAATTTTCAGCCGCTTCTTTGACGGCGATGGCAAGCCCTTTGAGCCTGCTTTGGTAGACTACTCTGCCGAAAATGTATAAACAATAAACGCTTACTGTTTATGATTGCCACGCTGCCTACGTCGGCGGCCATTAGATTATAACGCACCGGCCGTGGGTGCAAAATGCCCATTTGCCGGTTATAACAGCCGCAAGGCTAGTTAGAAACAAAAGATACACCGCCATACGCGGATAAAATTTTGGAGGTACTGGTTATGCAGACACTATTTATGATTTTGGCTCCTCTTGCAGCAGTTCTACTACTGTGCATGCCCCTTGTGCCCATTTATAAGGGCGTTACCACCGGCATTAAAATGAAACATGCTATGATTTTTAACCTTTGTGCTTTCTTTGGCGTTGCCGCTTTGATGGTCATTCTGCCCCTGGGCGGTTTTGTTACCCTTGCAGAAGCGGCTCCCGCAGCCGCAGAGGCTGTTGCCGGCGTTACTACCGGTGCTGGTATGGGTTATCTGGCCGCCGCTCTGGTTACCGGTCTTTCTGCCATCGGCGCCGGTATCGCTGTTGCCGCTGCTGCTCCTGCCGCTATCGGTGCTTTCTCTGAGGACCCCAAAGCCTTTGGTAAAGCTCTGATCTTTGTTGCGCTGGGCGAAGGTGTTGCTCTGTACGGTCTGTTGATCTCCATTTTGATCATCAATAAGCTTTAATTTTCATCAACAAAAGTTTTCTCTTTCATCGCCGCAATTTGTTGATGGAAGAGAACGGTCGGGCGCGGCATCCGTGCCAAAACGGAGGTACCGATTTATGCGCTTTTATTTGCTCAGTGATAATATTGACACCCAAATGGGTATGCGCCTGGCGGGAATAGAGGGTGTGGTGCTCCATGATGCCAAAGAGGTGGAAGCTCACCTTACCAAGCTGATGGACGACCCCACTATCGGCGTTGTGCTAATGACCAACAAGATGATAAACCTCTGCCCCCAGCTGGTGTACGACTTTAAGCTAAACCGTAAGCGCCCTCTTATCGTGGAGGTCACAGACCGCCATGGCGCCGGGCAGCTTTCGGACGCCATTACCCGTTATGTACGGGAAGCCGTAGGTATTACCATATAACAATATTCCACCTTCTGCCATGGTTGGATGCAACTATCTTTTTAGGGATACTCGCCGCACATGGCAATAAGGAAACAAGGGGTATATGCGCAAAAGAACCGGTGTTGCTGCACAGGTAAACTGGTGCAAAGCTTTTAATAAGCTGCCGCAAAGCGGCTGACCTTTGTTCTGTGGGCTATGCCCGCATACTATTCCCAAGATTTGCACAGAAAAACCTGCTGTTTGTGACGGTGCATTCCGAGGGGTGGTTTTGTAGCCTCTGCCTATGGCAAAGGCTGAACGAATCAAAAAAAGGGGGGAAACCCATGGCAAACATCCAGGAACGCTTTCAGATGATTGAATCCGCAGTGCTGGCAGAGGCTCATGCCAAAGCCAACGAGCTGTTGAATCAGGCTCAAAGTTATAAAACTGCTGCCCTAAAAAAGGCAGAGGATGAAGTCCTGCGTGAGCTTTACAATAAAATTCAGGATGAGGTTTCGGATATCCGAGGAACCTCTACCCGTTCTATTTCACAGCAGGAGGCCCAAGCTCGGCAAAACCTGCTGCTGCGACGGGAAGAAATCACTAAAAGCGTTTTTTATCAGGTTAAGGCACATTTGGTGGCTTATACCCGTACTCCCGAGTACTCAAAATTTATGATTGAGCTGGCAAACCAGCTGGCTGCAGCTTATCCTTTGGATGGCAGTGTTATTATGATCAGCCGCGAAGACTACCACTTTGCCATTGAATTTGATAGAATCTTTGGCCAGAAGTGCCGTATTTTGGCGGATGAAAATATTAAGATCGGCGGCATCAAGCTGATGAACCAAACCGCCGGCATTTTTGTAGACGAAACCTTAGACAGCCGTTTGGAGGACCAAAAGCCTTGGTTCTACTCACATTCCGGTCTTACCGTGGTGTAATTACCGTTTCGTTTGTGTTGCAAGCATCTGTACAAGGCTGTATTGCCTTGCCTGTGCCATGGCAGCACCTCAAAATGAACGGATAACGCCTTACGCGTCGTCTTCTAGCTGGCAAACTCCCTGTCATATTTTACAAAAACACCTCGTTACACATCTGGTTCGGCGGTTGCCAACGCAATCTATGTTCTGCCAAAAGGTTAAAACAGATGTTGTCAAGCCAGCGGTGTTTTGTTCTGTGTGTCTAAAATTATCTGGCGCAACACAACACTAAGAATTGTGCAGTATCGCCTCAAGGTTATTTGATGTTTTAAAAGCTTCAAATAACCTGCAAAAAGGAAGAGAACTTGAGCGTCTTTTGCCCGCACCAAAAGGCGTGGTTTTCAAGTGGTAAAAAATCCAAAGCGTGCGGAGAAACGGCGGATAACTGTGAACGGAAATGTGATTTACTCCATTAACGGTCCTGTAATTACAGTACGTGATTCCAAGGACTTTTCCATGCTGGAGATGGTGTATGTCGGCAATAAGCGTTTGGTTGGCGAGGTTATCGCCATTACTGACCGCTACACCACCATCCAGGTATATGAGGTAACCACCGGCCTGCGCGTGGGTGAGCCTGTGGAACCCACAGGAAGCCCTATTTGCGCAACTCTGGGCCCCGGTATCCTCTCTAATATTTTTGACGGCATCCAGCGCCCTTTGGCCGATTTGGAAAAAATCAGCGGTGCTTTTATCAGCGAGGGCTGCAATATCCCTTCTTTGGATGACAAACGTGTGTGGGATGTTACCATAACCGTCAAGGTAGGCGACCAACTGGCGGGAGGCGCCATTTACGCCACCTGCCCCGAGACCTCCCTCATTACCCACAAATGCCTGCTTCCTCCCGAGCTGCGGGGCACCGTTGTCTGGACCGCCCCCTCGGGAAGCTATTGCATTCACGACTGTATTGTGAAGGTTAAAGATGAAAAAGGTGACGAGCACAGCCTGACTTTGTGTCAGAACTGGCCCATTCGTATTCCCCGCCCTGTGAAAAAGCGCCTGCCCATTTCTATGCCCCTTATTACCGGTCAGCGTATCATCGACACCCTGTTCCCCATTGCCAAAGGCGGCACTGCTGCCGTACCCGGCGGCTTTGGCACCGGCAAAACAATGACTCAGCATCAGCTTGCCAAATGGAGCGACGCGGACATCATTGTATACGTAGGCTGCGGCGAGCGCGGCAACGAAATGACACAGGTTCTGGAGGAGTTTGGCGGCCTCATCGACCCCAAGACCGGCAAACCACTTACCGACCGCACTGTGCTCATTGCCAACACCTCCAACATGCCTGTGGCTGCCCGTGAGGCATCTATTTACACCGGCATCACACTGGCGGAATACTACCGCGACATGGGCTACCATGTTGCCATCATGGCAGACTCTACCTCCCGCTGGGCCGAGGCTCTTCGTGAGATTTCCGGCCGTCTGGAAGAAATGCCTGCTGAAGAGGGCTTCCCTGCTTACCTACCCAGCCGCTTGTCAGAGTTCTATGAGCGTGCCGGTTACATGAACACCCTTAGTGGTGAGGATGGCAGTGTTTCTATCATCGGTGCTGTATCTCCCCAGGGTGCGGACTTCTCGGAGCCTGTTACTCAAAACACCAAGCGCTTTGTACGGTGCTTCTGGGCTTTGGATAAGGCTCTTGCCTACGCCCGTCACTACCCTGCCATTAACTGGACCACCAGCTACAGCGAGTATATGGACGATTTACGTCCCTGGTACAAAAACAACGTGGACCCGGTGTTCATCAAAAAACGTCAGGCCATGGTAAATTTGCTGCACGAGGAAGATAAGCTGATGGAAATTGTCAAGCTCATCGGTTCTGACGTGCTGCCCGACGAGCAAAAGCTTGTCATCGAAATCTGCCGCGTTATTCGTGTCGGCTTTTTACAGCAGAATGCGTACCACAAGGACGATACCTATGTCTCTCTGCAAAAGCAGCTGAAGATGATGGATACCATCCTGTATCTGTACGACAAGTGCAAGACACTGGTAGCCTCCGGCACTCCCATCAGTGCTATTTTAGAAACCGGCCTGTTTGAAAAACTGATTAAGATGAAGTATGATATCCCCAACGACAAGCCGGAGCTGTTTGACCAGTATCGGCTGGACATTGAACTGACACTGGCCAAGGTATATGTTCCTACCAACCGCAACACTTCACCCGAGCTGTAAGAAAGGAGGCCATAACATGAGTGTACAATTTGTAGGATTAAAAGAAATCAATGGCCCCCTGGTGGTGCTGGACAACGTCTCGGACGTTACCTATGAGGAGATGGTGGAGCTGGTGCTGGAGGACGGTACCGTCCGCTCCGGCCGTGTGGTGCTGCTGGAAGGTTCCCGTGCCATTATTCAGGTTTTTGAAGGCACCCGTGGCCTTTCGTTGACCAATACCAAAACCCGCCTGCTCGCCCATCCCATGGAGATGCCTCTGTCGCCCGAGCTGCTTGGACGTATCTTCAGCGGCAGCGGCAAGCCCATTGACGGTCTGGGTGAAGTATTTGCCGAGCGCACGGCCGACATCAACGGCAAGCCCATCAACCCTGTCTCCCGTACCTACCCCCGTAACTATATCCGTACCGGTATTTCTACCATCGACTGCCTTATCACCCTCATTCGCGGTCAAAAACTGCCTATTTTCTCCGGCTCCGGTATGAACCACAACAAGCTGGCAGTGCAGATTGTGCGTCAGGCTCAGGTTACCGAGGCAGGCAAGGCGGAAGCAGACTCCAACTTCTGTGTGGTGTTTGCCGCCATGGGTGTTAAAAATGACGTTGCCGACTACTTCCGCTCCTCCTTTGAGCAGAGTGGTGTTCTTAAAAACGTTGTGATGTTCCTCAACCTTTCCAACGACCCCATCATCGAGCGTATTCTGACCCCCCGCTGTGCGCTGACTGTGGCAGAATATCTTGCTTTTGAGCATAATAAGCATGTACTGGTCATTCTTACCGATATGACCTCCTACGCCGAGGCTCTTCGCGAATTTTCCTCCTCCAAGGGTGAGATTCCCGGACGTAAGGGTTATCCCGGTTATTTGTACTCCGACCTTGCTTCCCTCTACGAGCGCGCCGGCATCATCAAGGGCTCCCAGGGCTCTGTGACCCAAATTCCCATTCTCACCATGCCCAACGATGATATTACCCACCCTGTACCCGACCTTACCGGTTACATCACCGAGGGCCAGATTGTACTGGACCGCAGCCTTGACCTTATGGGGATTTATCCCCCTGTTGCTGTTCTGCCCTCTTTGTCCCGTTTGATGAAGGACGGCATTGGCGAAGGCTACACCAGAAGTGACCACTCCGCACTGGCCAACCAGCTGTTTGCCTGCTATGCCCGGGTTCAGGATGCCCGCAGCCTTGCTTCGGTCATTGGTGAAGAAGAGTTAAGCCCCATTGATAAGAACTATCTGGAGTTTGGCCAGCACTTTGAGCGGTTCTTTGTAAGTCAGGGTTCGGAAGAAAACCGCACCATAGACCAGACCCTTGATTTGGGTTGGAGGCTGCTTGCACTGTTGCCTCGTGAGGAACTGGACCGTTTGGACAGCGAGCTGCTGGATCAATTTTATAAGCCCGAAAACGCCAAAATGTTCCGTGGATAACCAACCATTTTATCCAAAGGAGGGGTTCCCATGCGTACCGACAACATCGTGCCAACCAAAGGCAATTTGATGAACGTGAAAAAGTCGCTGCAGCTGGCCCGTATGGGCTTCGACCTGCTGGACCGCAAGCGTAATATCCTCATCCGCGAGCTGATGACTATGGTGGATACTGCAAAAAATCTTCGGGGACAAATCAGCTCCACCTACAACCGCGCCTATTTTGCCCTGCAAAAGGCAAATATCACACTGGGTCTCATTGAGGATGTGGAGTTGAGCATCCCCATTGAAAACGGATTGGATATTCAATACCGCAGCGTTATGGGCGTAGAGCTTCCCACAGTTATTCTGGATGCCCGCTCTGAGCCTGACTTTTGTTACGGCTTTGCAGGCACCAATTCCCAGCTAGACAATGCTTATTTGTGCTTTCACAAGGTCAAGCTAATGACCGCCCAGCTGGCGGAGGTAGAAAACAGCATTTACCGCCTGGCCAACGCCATTAAAAAAACCCAAAGCCGTGCCAACGCACTAAAAAACATCATCATTCCCGGCTTTGAATTTTCTTCCAAGTTTATTACCGATGCTTTGGAGGAAAAAGAGCGCGAGGAGTTTTCCAGACTTAAGGTTATTAAGGGCCAAAAGCTTCGCCGTCAGGCAGCCCTTGAGCTGGAGGAGCACCAAGCCAAGGAGTAGGCTTTTGAGAAGCTTTGCAGCATCAAATGCATTTAAGGCAGGTATCTATTTTTAGATACCTGCCTTTTTTCTTTATGCAGAAACATCAATGCATGGGTCAGCACATTTTATTTGCTTTAATTTTCCATTGGATTTTTTGAATACAGATGATATTGTAACAAAAACTATAGATAAAACAGAACGCTGTTTTATCTATAGTTTTTGTTGCCAAGGGCAACAGCCAAAGCGTGGTTGGAAAAGATGATACACGCAATTCTTAATACCGCTTAAAACGGTTTTAAGTAATTTTACGCAAGATAGGAGTGAAAAAAATGCTGGATAAGATTTCTCTTGTATTGGTTATCATAGGCGCCTTGAACTGGGGCGGCATTGGTTTATTCCAGTTCGATCTGGTCGCTTATCTGTTCGGCGGTCAGGGTGCCATTTTAAGCCGTATTATTTATACCCTTGTGGCATTGGCTGGTATCTGGGCAATTACTCTGTTGTTCCGCGACGATAACAGAACCAACTAACAGCTCTGCTCATCTCTCCTTAAAAAAAGAACCCTGCCTCGCCAAGCTTGTGTGCCTGGTGCAGACAGGGTTCTTTACTCTTTTTAAGAGCCTGTTAGGACAATATCCAAATTAAAGGTGGTATCCTTACCGCGGCTGTCCCTGCGAAACACCGTAATGGTAACGGTATCTCCGGGATTATAATCGTTGAGGATAGAAGCAGTTGCATCAAAAGAATAAATGGGCGACCCGTTGATATGGGTGATAATATCGTTGACCCGTACATCCTTGGTTGCTATGTCGGTACCGGGTTTAACCTCCATAATCTGCAGACCCAGAGGAATACCGGAATATTCTGCAACACTGGGGCTAACCACGGTAGCGGTAATGCCCAGCATGGCCCGGCCGGTAACCTTACCGTTTTTAATTAAATCCTGAGCAATGGGCAGTGCAGTGTTGATGGGAATGGCAAAACCCATGCCCTCAAAGCTGGAATCGTTGTATTTGGCAGAGTTAACACCCACAACCTGACCAAATTCATTGATAAGAGCACCGCCGGAGTTTCCGGGATTGATGGCCGCATCGGTTTGGATGCACTCCATGGAGTATCCCGCATCCCCTGCCGTAATGGTCCGATTCAAAGCAGAAACGTATCCTACTGTCAGTGTGCTGGCAAAGCGCAAGCCGCCAGGATTGCCAATGGCAATCACTCGTTCACCCACTTCCAGCTGGTCAGAGTTGCCAAACTCCGCATATTCCAGCCCTGTGGCCTCTACCTTAAGCACTGCAATATCTGTTTGGGTATCCAAACCCACAATGGTGGCACGATGATTTTCTCCATCAGGCAGAACCACCTCTACATAAGAAATGGCAGGGTCGGATACCACATGTGCATTGGTAAGAATATAACCGTCCTCGGTCATAATAATACCCGAGCCCTCGCTTGCCTGACCGGCAAAGACCGTGGTGGAGTTCATATAGCCAACAACACCCACTACTGAGGGAGAGCATTTTTTAAATATCTGTTGGTTTGTCATTGTGCCATCGCTGTTTCCGCCGGCACTGACCAGGGGTTTATCTGAGGTGCTCAAATCCGGCACGGAGTTGGATGCAGACGGCGGAAGCGCACCGCCGATATCCTGAGGGCCGGAAGGGGCTTGCAGAGTATCACCTGTTAGGGCAACATACATGCCATAAACGCCAAAACCGCTTACCACCACCAAAGCAATGGCACACAAAATTGCAAGAAACACCCGTAATCCCTTGTTCTTCTTTTTTACGGGGTGAGGGTTTTGCTTGCCGGGGGTATTTTCGCCTCTTGCGGATGCGTGCATCTGGTCAAAATTCCATTGATAGGGCTGCTGGGCAGGCTGCCCATTCCACTGGCCATTTTGATTGCGCCACCCGCCTTGATAATTTTGCTGGCCGCTGTAATACCTGGGAGGATAGGGACCTTGGCCCTGCCCGCCCCAACTGCCCTGTCCGCTGTATCCGTTTTGAGGCTGGTTCCAGCCACCCTGGGGCTGCCAGTCGGGGGCATTCTGCCAATTATCCTGGCGGGTCTGCTCCCAGCGGACATCTTCTGCTTGTTGGTCATCACTTTGCCTGGCGTCGGCAGCTTCTTTGTCCGGAGTATCATTCTCCGGCTCAAAAGCTTCCCTTGAGGATTCCTCCTCTTTGCGCCACTGATTTTCTTCGTTATAATCGGTCATTCTATTGCCTCCGATCCATTCACCGAACCCATGCCGGGCTCGGCAGACTCGTTAATAGGTAAGGGATACTGGGTATCTCTATTGGTTCCTGCCGGTGCTAAGTCTTGCTGTTGTCAAGCTTTTGCCGGAATTTGGGGCCTCGCTTCTGGGGTGTTGTGGGCAGGCTAAATACAAACTCGGTGTAGCTGCCCTGTTGGCTGCGTACAAATATTTCGCCACCCAGCAAATTAACAATGGTACGAACAATATAAAGTCCAAGCCCTACGCCGTTTTTATCCAGGCTGCGGGACTTATCAGATTTATAAAACCGGTCAAACAGACGGGGGATTTCTTCAGGGGGAATACCCTCGCCGGAGTTTTTTACAGAAATAAATGTTTTTCCGTTTTCTTCCTGATACAAAAACTCCAGATAGCCGCCCGGGTTTACAAACTTAACGGCGTTGTCTATGAGGTTGTAAACCACCTGATGCATCAGGTCGGCATCTGCCTCTACCAAATGCTTTTCAGCATCCAATCCGCGAATTTCTATGTTCTTTTCGTCAATGCTCTTTTCAAACACAAACAACGTGCGGGTAATAATATCTGTAATTTCTACCGTGGCAGGGCTAATCTTCATCTCACCGGCTTCTATGCGGGCTATGCTGAGCATAGAACGCACCAGGCGGCTAAGGCGCTGCACCTCGGAAGAAACAATCTTGAGATAATAATTTTGCTTTTCCGGAGGAATGGTTCCGTCCAAAATGCCGTCAATAAACCCGCCGATGGTGGTCATGGGGGTTTTGAGCTCATGAGAAACATTGGCGGTAAAGCTTCTGCGGGTTTGCTCCAGGGTTGCCAAAGACGACGCCATAGAGTTAAACGCCGAAGCCAGCAGAGCCACCTCGTCATCACCTTCTACGGGAACACGCACCGAAAAATCGCCTTTGCTGAAGCTTTGTGTGGCCATAAACATTTCCTGCAAGGGCCGCACCAGATTACTGGTGATAAAATAGATAATGATAAAGCTAAACAGCATGACCAGCGTTGCGCTGATGACAAACATCTGGAAGATATCCACCAAAAACGCTGACAAACCGGCAGCGGAGGCCGAACCAAAAACAACAGCCACAATTTGCCCGCTGCCATTAAACACCGGCATCCCCACCGTGTAGTAGGAGCTGGAGTAAACACCGCCCATACGCCCTGTCTCGCGGTAGATACCGTTATCACCAACATTTTTTAAAATATTTTGGGGAACAAGGTAAACGCCGTGCTTGCACTGGGAGTTGCCAAAGTCAGAGCATAAAATTGTCTGACCGCTCATATCCACCAAAAAAATATCGGCGTCAATGGCATTGCCCAAAATGGAGTAAATGGGCTGAAGCACCAAAGAATTAAGCACTTCATAGCTGTTTTGGCGGTAGTTGTTGTTGGTTTGCGCTACCGCCTGGCTTACGTTTTTTTCCAGTATGGCGTATTTGTCCTCCTTAAAATAGTTGGAGGCAAACACCAAAAATACCACGCCCAAAAAGGTAAGACTAATTAAAATAATAGAGCTGCAGGTGTAGAAGTAACGGGAAAACAGGGTCTTTTGCTTAGGCGGACGCTGGTTCATCTTTATCCCGCCTTTATTCTTTCACTTCAAATTTATAGCCTACGCCCCACACGGTTTTCAGGCTCCACTGGTCGGACACACCTTCCAGCTTTTCACGCAGACGCTTTACATGTACGTCAACGGTACGGCTGTCACCGTAGTATTCAAAACCCCATACCTCATCCAAAAGCTGGTCGCGGGTGTAGACACGGTTGGGGTTGCTGGCCAGGTGAAACAACAGCTCCAGCTCTTTGGGAGGAGTATCCACCACCTTGCCGTCTACCTTCAGCTCGTAGCGGGTCATGTTGACAGTCAGCTTATCAAAGGTGACTTCCTTTACCTCGGCTGCGGGAGAAGCACTGCTGGCACTGCGTCGCAATACGGCCTTGATGCGTGCAACAATTTCTTTGGTATCAAAGGGCTTGACCACATAGTCGTCGGCGCCCAGCTCCAGGCCAAGCACCTTGTCAAAGGTCTCGCCCTTGGCGGTAATCATAATAATAGGGGTGTTGGACTTTTTGCGGATTTCGCGGCATACCTGCCAGCCATCCAGCTTGGGCATCATAATATCCAGCAGAATCAGATCGGGGCTTTCATCAAAAAACTTTGAAACTGCCTCTTCGCCATCATGTGCCAGTACAACGGTGTAGCCTTCCTTTTCCAGATATAGACGAATCAACTCGCAAATATTCTTGTCGTCATCAGCAACCAGAATTTTACCCATAGACATTGTACACTTCCTCCTCATAACATCAGCGCCAATGGCGCAATCTTAGCATATTATAAAACTGCCTGCCATCTGCCTGCAAAATAAAAAAGGCGCAAAGGCATTAAAATTCCATTTGAACCTATTATAGCAAAAAACAACAATAACAAATGAAAAAAATAAGAATAAAGCTTAAAGAGTTTTGACATATTCTGTATTTTTAACCCATTTATTCAGCTTTACAAATAATTCGTGCAAAAAACAATCTTTTTAAGCTCTTTGGGCGTGGGTATGGGCAATAAACTCCCACTTTGTTAAACTATCTTTCTGCCTATAAAAAGTTTACTTAGATATTAGCAGTAAAATTATAGCACTTCTTTGAATACGGTGTCAAAGCACATTGGTCTCTGCTCTTATGCCTCCCAAAAGCAACACTTGCCCAGGCCAAAAGCCTTTTTCAAGGCATTTGCTCTATGCAAATTTATAGTTTAATGCTATAATGCAATATGTAAATTGGGGTGGCCAAAGCCTGTTTGTGCCGCCTGCAAAAACGAAAGGATCGGAAAACCATGAAGCTAGGTATTGTGGGGTTGCCCAATGTGGGCAAAAGCACCCTTTTTAACGCCATTGTGGGTGGTGGCGCACAGTCGGCCAACTACCCGTTTTGCACCATAGAGCCAAACGTCGGCGTGGTGGCTGTTCCCGATGAGCGTCTGGACAAGCTGGCAGAAATGCATTCTCCCGATAAGGTTACCCCTGCCATTGTTGAGTTTGTAGATATTGCAGGCCTTGTCAAGGGCGCCTCTAAGGGTGAGGGCCTGGGCAACAAGTTCCTCTCTCATATTCGGGAAGTGGACGCCATTGTACATGTGGTGCGCTGCTTTGAGGACGGAGACATTGTCCACGTAGACGGTGAAATCGGCCCTGCCAGAGACATTGAAACCATTGAGCTTGAGCTTATTTTATCGGATATTGATTTGGTAGACCGCCGCATTGACCGCTGCATGAAGGCCTCCAAAAGCGGTGACAAAAAATCCTTAGAAGAAGCCGAGCTGTTTAAGAACCTGAAGGCACACCTGGAAGAAGGACACAGTGCCCGTAGCTTTGACTGCACCGATGCAGAGAGAGAGCTGATTGACACCGTCCCCCTACTGTCCGGCAAGCCTGTCATATTTGCTGCCAATATGAGCGAAAACGACCTTACCAGCGGTAAGCTTTCTGACAACCCCCGCTATCAAGAAGTAGAAACTGTGGCAAAAAACGAGGGTGCACAGGTTATTCCCATTTGCGGCCGTATGGAAGAAGAAATTGCCCAGATGACCAAAGAAGATAAAATGATGTTTTTGGAGGAGCTGGGCCTGGATAACTCCGGCCTTGACCGCCTGATTAAAGCCAGCTATGACCTGCTTGGCCTTATTTCCTACCTCACTGCAGGCAAACCGGAGGTTCGTGCCTGGACCATTACCAGAGGCACCAAAGCGCCTCAGGCTGCCGGTAAAATCCACAGTGACTTTGAGCGCGGCTTTATCCGTGCCGAGGTGGTTGCCTACGACGACCTTATGGCCTGTGGCTCTATGACAGCCGCAAAGGAAAAAGGGTTGGTACGCAGCGAAGGCAAGGAGTATGTTATGAAGGACGGAGACATTGTTTTGTTCCGCTTTAACGTATAACAGGCTTTTTACTATGGTCCTGCTTGCTGCATTGCAGGCAGGACTTTTTTCAACAGTATAGCATTGGGAGTGTGGAAAATTATGAATGTTGCATCACCCCAGCTTCCTTTGGAGCCTGCCCAAGTGCAGAATCTGGAAAGCTGTCTTAAAGCGATTTTAGCTGAGGAAGAAGCCTTGCAGAACACCAGCTGCAGCGGAAGCCAGCTTCTTGACGCCAATTTTGACAGGTTGGAGCTTCTGGCTTGTTTGTTGGAAAGCTGCGTTTTACGGGGTTGTTCTTTGGCAAAATCCAGTTTTGTGGACGTGCTTTTTCAGGACTGTGACCTTTCCAACTGCAATTTGGAGGGTGCCTATTTTCAGCGCTGCCGCTTTGTGCGCTGCAAGCTGGTAGGCACAGATTTTGAAGATGCTGTGCTAAAAAACTGCAGCTTTCAAGACTGTACCCTTGCTTATTCTACCTTTGACCGCAGCTCGCTTACCGCCTTTGAATTGCAGAATTGCGACCTAACCGAGGCCTCTTTTTCTACCGTAAAACAAAAACAGTTTATCGCTAAAAACAGTAGTTTTTGTAAAACCAATTTTTTTCAGACCTCACTGTGTGGAATAGATTTTACCGGCAACCAGCTGACAGCCCCTCTCCTGTCCTCACCGCCTGCAGAACTGCGCGGCGCTGTTATAGATATGTTTCAGGCTGCCGAGCTAATAGGATTACTCGGTGTTGTGGTAAAAAGCTAGGGTAACGTCAACAAAAAAGTCCCGTATTGCAAAAGCATTACAGGACTTTTTATTCTGTTTCGTGTGTGCTGTAAACAGGCATCGCCTTTTATCATTTTTGTCCGCTGCAAAAATTAATAGCCTACAATCAGACCCGCCTGCTCCGCATAATAACTGGTAAGACCCCGGGTGGCCATCACTACTACTTCTGCACCCTTAACGCTGGCTTCAATGAGCTTTTGCAACGCTTCGGCTGCAGCAAGGTTTCCACAGTGGGTAATCACCACCGGTTCACCCTCCAGGTCCTTGCAGCGCATCATTTCTTCCACCATAAAAGCAAGGGCTCGAGCCTGACCCCGTGCCTTATGAATCAGCTCAATTTTTCCCTTATTGCTCCGGCCGATGGCACGAATATTCAGCGCAGATGCCAGAGTACCCACCACACGGTTCATACGGCCATTTTTCACCAGATTTTCAAAGCTGGCAAGGCAAAACAAAATATGTGTCTCCTTGCGGTAGCTTTCAATGGCTTCCACCACCTGGTTAAAATTCAGCCCCTTGGCAATGAGCTCGTTTACCTTACGTGCCAGCAGCATCATGGTTCCGCTGGTGGCCAGGCTGTCTACCACATGAATCTTCTTTTCAGGGTTCTCCTCCAGCACCATGTCTTTTGCTGCCATGGCACAGTTATAACTGCCGCTAAGCCCTCCGCTGATGGTAATGGCAATGCTGCAGTCTACGCTTCTAAACTGCTCGGCCCACTCGTCGGGGCTGGGGCAGGCAGAGGAGGAGGGTCCCTTAAAAGCTGCCATCTCTTCCATCATGGCCGCCACATCCAAGGATGCGTCGTCTATAAATTCCTTGTCCCCGATTCTGATTTTTAAAGGTACGGTAGCAAAGGTGGTATCCTGAGTACACTTCATTCCTTCAACCATATCGCAGGAGCTGTCGGCAATGATTTTCCACTGCATAGCAATAACCTCACTTGTATCTAAACTTTGTGATGTAGTATTAAAAACTACGTGTTAAAATAATTATAATCCAACCTGTGTGCCACGTCAACCGTTTCTTAAAAATATCGAATAAAAAAGGTGAGCAATTTACCGGATTTCAGCAACATCAGCCTGCATTTATCATTTACCCGCAACAGTTTTTTATAACTGCTCCCACAGCCCCATTTCCCTACTTTGGGGAATTTTTGGGCAGCAAAGCCAACAAACAAGCAAACATTTGGTTTGTAACTATTATTTGTATTTGCTTTATTTTACCACATTTAAAGAAGCTTTACCACTGGCAAAGTGTAATCCAAGCCACAGGGCAGCACCTTTGGTGTAATTAAATGATACCGGTCGGTGGAGGCGGCTTCCAGGGTGGCAAACACAGAGGCCTCCTGCCCTGTGCGCTGCAGCTCTGCCAGTGAATGGCTCAGGGGCAGCTTTGCCCGTCCCTTTGCGGCAGACAGCACCTCTGCCCCCCGACTGTTAAAGCCCAAAATGCGAAGATAGGGCGGCGGCATGCGGCAAAGCCCTGCATCCAACCCCAGCCAGGCACAAAGCAGAATACGGCGGAGCCTTGCATGGGTATATCTCTTTGTTTTAACGGAGTCTAGTAGTTCCCCTATGGTTGCTGCAGTTTTGGCTGCTGCAGCAATGCGGTATTCCAATCCCTCGGATACATCCGGCAGTCTGGCAATCTCCTCAGCCGACATGGCACGCAGACACCCCAAAAGAGGTCGTTCCAGCAGTGCGGCATCAGCCCACTCTCCTGCTGCTTGTGCCTCCTGAAGCATCTGTTCTGTGCTCTGGGGTAAAAAGTCTGCTGCCTGTTCCCATTGTCCCTTGTCCAGTTGGCTGCGCACCCACGAGGCTGAGGCAAAGCCTGTTTGAGGCTCAGGACTTTGGCTGTCGTGCCCTGCACCGGCACGGGCAACGGTAACGGGACGAATGGAACTTTTTTGCCGTAACAGCTGACGGACATATTCTATTCCCAAAATATTGTTGGGGCTTTGCAGCAACCCTGCTGCCTCTGTGCCGCAACAGAGCTTTACTGCCTGCTGTCTTGCTGCCGCAAAGGTAATCCCTTTTTCCAGCTGCCGCCGCAGTTCTGCCTCTATCGGGGGGGTATCCAGAGCCTGTGCTACTGCAATTAAGCCTTCCACTTTTCCGTACTCGCTGCCAAAGGAAAGCTCATCTACCACCCCCAGGGCATTCAGCACTGCCACCGCACCATAGGCAAAGCGCTCGGCGGTGGCACAGGCATAGGGCAGAGGCAGCTCCAGCACAAGGTCTGCTCCTCCCTGCAGGGCTGCCTTGGCACGCCAGTGTTTTTCACACAGTGCGGGGGCACCGCGCTGCAAAAAGTTGCCCCCCATTACCGCCACAATATGAGTGGCCCCCAGTTCTCTGGTTTGCTGAAGATGGTAGCGGTGACCGTTATGAAAAGGATTGTATTCTGCAACTACACCTGCAATTTTCATCTGCTCCACACACTTTCCACCCTTCTATTCTATTACTGCTTTGAATCAGCATAATCGTATAAAGCTTTTAGCAACATTTGGCTTTTGGACATAAACTGCAGGAAAAATCTTCAAATTACCTACAAGTCAAGCAAAAACAAGGTTAAATACCGTTGATTGAGGACAAAAATAGTTGAAATTTCTTTGGTAATGTAATAATATAAAAAGGTATGGACCCATGTCAATAGAAAAAAGGAGTAAATAAGCACATGAAAGTACTGGTTATCAATGCCGGAAGCTCTTCCCTGAAATATCAGCTCATCGATATGAGCGATGAATCTGTAGTTGCCAAGGGCAACTGCGAGCGTATCGGCGTAGACGGAAAAATTGGTCATAAGACCTTTGACGGCCGTAGTGTAGAAAAAGATTGTAGCTTCCCCACCCATAAGGAAGCCTTTATGGAAGTGGTCAATGTTCTGACCACCGGCGAAGGCAAAGTCATTGACAATATGAAGGACATTACCGCTATCGGTCACCGTGTACTCCACGGCGCCGAGATTTACAAGGTTTCTTCTTTGGCTGACGATAAGCTCATTGACACCGTGATGGAGCTCCGCGAGCTGGGCCCTCTGCACAATCCTCCCCAGGCCATTGCCATGCGTGCCTGCCGTGAGGTATTTGGCACCGAGATTCCCATGGTGGCTGTGTTTGATACCTCCTTCCACCAGACCATGCCCGAAAAAGCATTTATGTTTGGTATTCCTTATGAATACTATGAGAAGTATCATATCCGCCGCTACGGCTTTCACGGCACCAGCCACCGCTTTGTCAGCGGCCGCTACACCGAACTTACCGGTAAGGCTCCCCGCCTGATTACCTGCCATCTGGGCAACGGCAGCTCCATTGCTGCCATCAGCGGCGGCAAGGTTCAGGATACTTCCATGGGCTTCACCCCTCTGGACGGCTTTATTATGGGTACCCGTTGCGGCGGCATCGACCCTTCTGTAGTTACCTACATTGCCAACAAAGAGGGCCTGACCCCCGACCAGATGTCCGATATGATGAACAAGAAATCCGGCTTCCTGGGCATCTCCGGTGTATCCAGCGACTGCCGAGACCTTAACGCCGCCGCTGCCGAAGGCAACAAGCGCGCTCAGCTGGCCCTGGATATGGTAGTGTACCAGATTAAGAAGTTCATTGGTGGCTATGCTGCTGCCATGGGCGGCGTGGATGCTATTGCCTTTACCGGCGGCATTGGCGAAAACGACAAGGAACTGCGCCTGAGAGTTCTGCAGGAGATGGAATTTATGGGTGTTAAGGTGGATGCCAAGCTCAACGATACCCGCAGCGAAGCCCGCATCTCTGCCGAAGACTCCAAGGTTGACGTTTGGGTTATCCCCACCAACGAAGAGTTGCTCATTGCCCGCGACACCGTTGAAGTCGCCGGCCTGAAATAAGCTTTGTTACCAAAAAAGAGTACCTGTTAACAGGTACTCTTTTTTATTTTTTCAACACCCTGTATGCCTAGTGTAGCCTGCTCCAGGTTTTTTTGCTAAACAAGACCAAAATGGGGAAAATCTCAAGCCTGCCCAACAGCATGTCCAAAATAAGTATTATCTTTGAAAAATTGCTGTATATGGAATAATTGGCGGTTGCTCCCACCAGCTCAAAGCCGGGCCCAATGTTATTAAAACACGCTAAAACCGCCGAAATATTGGTTCCCATAGAAAACCCGTCAACTGAAATTAAGATAAAGCTGCCAAAGCAGAGCATGCAGTAAATACTCAAATAAGCATTGACGTTATGCAGCACCTGCTCGTCTACTGTCTGCCCGTTGACCTGTACCACCTGTACCCGCCTGGGGTGCAGCACATTTTGAATGTTGCGGTGGGCAGCTTTTAACAGCAACAGGATACGGGCTATTTTAAGCCCGCCGCCCGTGCTGCCTGCACAGGCACCAAAGCACATAAGCACCAGCAGGATAGACTTGGAAAAGGATGGCCAAAGCTCAAAGTCTACCGTAGAGAAACCTGTGGTGGTAATGATGCTGCTGACCTGAAAGGCCGCATGATGCAAAGCCTGCCCAAGGGTTTCAAACATACCGCGTATGTCAAAGGTAATCAGCAGGATGGCGCCTAATGTAACACCTGCATACAGTCTCAGTTCTTCATCACGCCAGACATTGCCAAACTGCCGCAATAACAACAGAAAATATAAGCTGAAGTTAACACCGAATAAAAACATAAAAATAGTGACAACAGCTTGGAGATAAGTGCTGTAGCCGCCCAGGCTGGTGTTTTTTACACCAAAGCCACCCGTTCCGGCAGTGCCGTAGGCAGTACACAAGCTTTCAAAAAGAGGCATACCTCCAGCCAGCAAAAACAACACACAAAGCACAGTAAGCGTGATGTAAAGACCATATAAAATAATAGCCGTGTGCCGAAGGCGGGGAGTCAGCTTGCCGACACTGGGGCCGGGGCTTTCTGCCCGCAGCAGGTGCATGTTGTAGCCCGACACCTTGCTGGCAGCAGGCACCAAGGCAAGCAAAAACACCAGCACGCCCATACCGCCCAGCCAGTGGCTAAAGCTGCGCCAGTACAAAATACCCCGGGACAATGCTTCAACATCCAAAAGAATGGAGGCTCCCGTGGTGGTAAAGCCCGAAACAATCTCAAACAAAGCGTCTACAAAAGAGGGGATTTGCCTACTCATCCAAAAAGGCAGCGCCCCAAAAAAAGACATGGCAACCCAGGAAAGGCCTGTGGCCACAAAGCTCTCCTGCACATAAAAGTTTTTTTGAGCCCGCCGACCATAGTACAGCAGCAACGCTCCCACCGCCAGCATCATGACAATGGGTATTGCAAAGCTTACCGCCACGTCCGGTTCTACGTCATACAGGCACAGCAGCATAGGAACAATCATAAATCCCGCTTCAATCAGTATTGTCATACCAATGATGCGTCCCACAATTTTAAAATTCATGACAGGCTCCTCTTATTCAAAAATATCGTTCAGAGATAAAATTGGCGTTTCTCTGCCTGTTACCACAATCACCGTATCACCATTTCGAAATTTACTGTTGCCGTCAGGAATAACTGTGTGCCCTCCATGGGTAATGCAAGATATCAAAACGTTCTGTTTAAGCTGAATATCCTTCAAAGGTTTCCCGGCAAAAAGGGTTTCTTTATCCACACGGAATTCCAGCGCCTCTGCTTGTCCGTCAGCAATATGGTGCATGGCTATGGCAGCCCCGGTTTGATTTTGCATGGCGCGCACATACTGTACAATTTGGGTGCTGCATAGCTCTTTGGGGCTGATAATGCTGCCAATATCCAAGTTTTTCAACATCCCGACAGACTCCATGCGGTTTACCTTTGTTACCACCTGAGGCACTCCTCTGGCGCTGCCGTACATGGACATAATCACATTCAGCTCATCCAGACCTGTCAGTGTCACCAATGCGTCAGTTTGGGCAAGGCCTTCGCTTTCCAATACCTCCTGGGAGGAACCGTCTGCACAAATAATAGCAGCCTCAGGAAGCAGCTTTGCAAGTTTCATGCATTTATCGGAATCCAGCTCCATTATTTTTACCTGCACGCCGGCCAGCAGCAGGTTTTGAGCCAGGTAAAAACTTACCCTGCCACCACCTATGATGGTAACGTGCCTTGTTTTTTTTGTAATAATACCCAGCTTTTTCATAAGCCTAGAAAGAACGTCGGTAGGGGCAGTGACATAAATATGGTCGTCCTTTTTCAGCATATCGTTTCCACTGGGAATAAACGCATGGTCCCCCCGTACAACGGCACACACCAGCACCTTGCACCCC
>JAEYXR010000086.1 GCA_023431215.1 Bacillota bacterium | reverse complement strand
GGTAAACACCGAGTAAATACCCATGAGGTTGTTGATGCCGTCCTTGCCCTCGCGGAAAGCCACCTCAGCGTCAGAATCGGTAACGGCACTGCGGAACTTCTTCAGTATGGTTTCGGGCTTATCCAGCACTGCCACAACGCCCTTGGGGTTGGGGTCGGATTTGGACATCTTCTTGGTGGGGTCCTGCAGCGACATAATTTTTGCACCCTCGGTGGTTTTGGGAATATAACCGTCGGGGACAACAAAGGTCTGGCCATATATGCCGTTAAAGCGTTGGGCCACATCGCGGCACAGCTCCAAATGCTGCTTTTGGTCTACTCCAACCGGCACAAGGTCGGTTTGATACAGCAAAATATCAGCTGCCATCAAGGAGGGATAGGTAAACAGTCCTGCATTGATGTTGTCGGCATAGCGGGCAGATTTATCTTTAAATTGAGTCATGCGGCTAAGCTCGCCAAACTGGGTGTAGCAGTTCAGCACCCAGGCAAGCTCGGCATGTGTTTTTACGTGGCTTTGAATAAAGGGGATGCTCTTTTCGGGGTCAATGCCGCAGGCTAAAACCAGAGCATAGGCATCCAGTGTGTTTTTACGCAGCTGGACGGGGTCCTGCCGGACGGTTATGGCATGCAGGTCAACAATGGAATAGATGCAGTTGTACTCCTCCTGCAGCTTTACCCAGTTACGCACGGCGCCGATATAATTACCCAAAGTAATAAAGCCGGTGGGCTGAATACCGGAAAAAATAATCTTTTTGCGTTCCGCTTTGGGGGCGGTCTGGTTCATGTCTGACATACAGATGTTCCTTTCTACAGTGAGGATTTGGCCGCCCCAAAACAGAGCGGCCGATGATAAAAGCAACAATAAAGCTTAGGTAAGCAGGTAGGGCTATCAGTTTTTGGGTACCTGTACGGCGGCAGGATACGGACAAGAGACTACATCAGCGAACAAACTCCTTGAGCACGTCGCCAAGAATTTCTGCACCGTCTGTAAGCTGCTGGTTGGTGGGGGTAGAGAAGTTGACACGGAAGGACTGACAGGGTGCACCCAGGTTTACCAGAAAGGCAGAGCCGGGAACGACCGCTACGCCTGCCTGGGCGGCGGCCTTGCAGAATGCCATCATATCTACGCCGTCGGGCAGGGTATACCAGACAAACAAGCCGCCTTCGGGGCGCACAAAGCTTAGTTTATCGCCCACTGCTTCCTCCATAGACTTTAGCAGTAAGGTGGATTTTTGCTTATAAATGCGCTGCAGATTGGTAAAATGGCTCTTCATATTGCAGGAAATAAGGAACTGCTCGCAGATCATCTGGTTTAAAATAGCAGTATGCACATCGCTGCACTGTTTTGCTACAACCACCTTGCCCATGAGGCCTTTATTCAAAATAAGGTAGCCCACACGCAAACCGGGAGAGATAATTTTGCTAAAGCTTCCCACATATACCACAATACCCTCGGTATCCAGGGTTTTGATAGACGGCACAGACTCGCCCTCAAAGCGCAAATCGCCATAGGGGTTATCCTCCAGAATGATGATGCCGTGACGCTTGCACAGCTCGTAAACCGCCTTGCGCTTGGCCAAAGACATGGTGATACCGGTGGGGTTCTGGAAATTGGGGATGACATACAGCATTTTTACTTTTTGGTTTTCCAAAATAGCCTTTTCCAGCAGCTCAATGTTGATGCCGTCATCCTCCAGGGGAATGCCCACCAAATTGGGCTTGTAGGAGCGCAGCGCATTCAGAGCGCCGATAAAGGAGGGGTCCTCACAAAGAATGGTATCTCCCTCATCAATAAGGCACTTGGTAACCAGCTCAATGCCCTGCTGTGCGCCGGAAACAATGAGGATATCATCCTCGTCTCCAATTAAATCAGGCTCACTGTTTTTTACAAAGTTGGGGATGGCATTGCGCAAAGCAGGATACCCCTCGGAAATGGAGTATTGCAGGCAGGCAATGGGATTATTATTCATTAAAATATGAGTAATATTTTGAATTTCTTTTACAGGAAAAGCCTCGGGAGCAGGGTTACCCGCAGCAAAGGGGATTACATTGGGGTCGGCAGTATTTTTTAGGATTTCACGAATAGCCGAAGGCTGAAGAGTAGAAATACGCTGAGAAAATTGGTAATTCATCATTTACAGCACCTGTTTCATCAAAAAGAATCTTAAAAACCGTTACAAAGAACTGTTTTTCATACAAACTACCTGCTTTTGAGGCAGTCGTTTTACATGTAAGGCTGCCGGTATAAAAGAACCGTACACGCCTTTTTATAGTTTCGCACTGCAAAGCTATAAAGAATATCCATACATATCGTAAAGTATACCACAAAGAGCCCTTTGTAACAACTAGGGGCATTCTTAAAAAATTCTAATTTTGGAAAAATAACCTGTAATAGGAAGTATTCGTTCCAGTAAGTCTCAATATGCAATTAGAATTTTATGGGTAAGAAAAAGCAAAAGTACGCCCGGAAATTCTTTCCCCGGGCGTACTTTTTGGCTGTTAGTTGTTCTGCAGCTTTTGAATAGCGGCCTGAATACGACGCAAAGATTCCTCCTTGCCCAGTACCGCACACAGCTCAATGCCGCCGCCGGGAGTAAACTGCTTGCCGCTGACAGCCACACGCAAGGGCCATAGCATCCAGCCGTTTTTCACTTCCAGCTTGGCAATCAGCTCAAACATGGCTTCGTGAATAGCAGCAGCAGTAAAGTCAGAGAGAGTTTCCAATACAGGCAGGGCTGCTTTTAAGGCCTCCAGAGAAGTTTCGGGAGTGGTCTTCATCTTTTTGCTGACAAACAAATCTACAGAATATTCGGGCACGGCATCAATAAAGTCCACCTGCTCGGGGATATCGCTAAGCACCTCACAGCGTGCCTGTAACACAGTGGAAAGCTCCCGCAGGTCTGCGGTTTCGCTCTTTACTGTCTGGAGCATCCAGGGCAGGGCAGCCTCATAAAATGCATCGGGGCTGAGAGCACGGATATACTCACCATTGATGTAGCGCAGCTTCTGGGGGTCAAAAATAGCGGGAGACTTGGAAATACCGCTGATGTCAAACTCCTTGATCAGCTCATCCAGTGTAAAAATTTCCCGGTCGCCCTTGGGGGACCAGCCCAGCAGTGCAATATAGTTGAGGACAGCATCCTTTAAATAGCCTTTGGCAATCAAGTCTTGGTAAGAGGCGTCACCGTTGCGCTTGGAGAGCTTGGAGGTGGCATCCTTCATAACAGGGGCACAATGCACATACACAGGTACCTTCCAGCCAAAAGCCTCATACAGTAGGTTGTATTTGGGTGCGGAAGAAAGATACTCGTTGCCGCGGATGACATGGCTGATGCCCATGGTGTGATCATCTACCACGTTGGCAAAGTTATAGGTGGGCATGCCGTCGGCCTTAATCAAAACCTGGTCGTCCAGTGTGGCGCAGTCCACGGTAATATCACCAAACACCTCGTCGTGGAAGGTTACAGTGCCCTCCTGGGGCATTTTTTGACGAATCACATAAGGTACACCTGCATCCAGCTTGGGCTGCACTTCTTCGGGAGTCAGGCGGCGGCAATGACCGTCATACTTGGGTGCCATGCCGGAGGCCTGCTGCACGGTGCGAACCTCCTCCAGTCTGTCCTTGTCACAGAAGCAGTAATAGGCCGCGCCTTTTTCCACCAGCTGCAAAGCATAGTCCTTAAACATACCCATGCGCTCGCTTTGGACATAGGGGCCCACAGGCCCGCCGATATCAGGGCCCTCATCCCACAAAAGACCTGTTTCACGCATGGTGCTATAAATAACGTCAACAGCGCCTTCTACATAACGCTCCTGATCGGTGTCCTCAATGCGCAGGATAAAGGTTCCGCCCTTGGACTTTGCCATAAGATAGGCATATAGCGCAGTGCGAAGGTTACCCACGTGCATATAGCCGGTGGGGCTGGGGGCAAAACGGGTACGAACCGTATTAAATTCCATTTTGTAAGACCATCCTTTTTGTGAGACTGTGGCAGAAGCCTGCCAATACTCAATATTCTTTGTTCATTTTGCATGTTCCATACTGATTAATAGTACATTTAGCAAGCGTAAATGTCAAGATATTCTGGCCTTTTGGGGCGATGGGGGACAAGCTGCGTAGGTTTATACACAATGGACACGAAAGCTGTTGTTTTCCTACCTGAATACGACAGTAAGAAATGACAAAATTTTGCTCTTAAAAAGCGGTAGGATGTATGTACACCGCCTGAGCGGAACATACTAGTATATGTTACCTGGAAGAAGTTTATGCGGCTGCTTCAAAATATACAGATTGTAATAAAATGTGTAAATTTAACTGAGGTGAAAGATGTGAACAACTCCACCGAGATGACAGGTCTGCGACTGAGCGACCGGTTGCAGCAGCTTTGGCACAAGCAAAGCTATCCTCTGGCCAGCTTTGGCTATGCAGCCGGGGGCATGGTGCTTTCCATGTCCCGGATTATAGGAGGGCTTTCACCCTTTGGCGTTGCCTTTGCGGCGGCAGTGCCTTTTCGGTTTACGCTGCCGTCCACCCTTGGCATAGTCATTGGCTACCTTTTGTGCGGAGGCATGTCCCAAAGCTACCGCTATGTAGGCGCTGTGCTACTGGTTACGCTGTGCCGCTGGATTTTTGGCCAGGAGCGCTGGGACAAGCACCGGGAGTGGCTGGCACCGGTGGTTTCCATCATAGCAGTGCTCATTGCCGGGGTACTGCCTTTGCTATATACAGAGCCTCTTGTTTATGACGTCATTATGTGGAGTGCCCAAATTGTCATTGCCGGTGCAGCCGCCTCCTTCCTTCATCGGGGGTTGGATGTGATAGAAAAACGCACCGAGCCCAGCGACAGGCTTGGAGGTCTGGCTTTTGCCGTACTGCTGGCTATGCTGCTCATGGGTTTGGATTCTATCAGTTTTTCGGAGGTGACACTGGGCAGGGTGGCCGCAGCAGCAGCCGTACTGCTGGCAGTACGTGTCCGGGGCGAAAGCTGGGCATCTATGACCGGTGTGGTGTGCGGACTGGTTATGGGCTTTTCCACAGGGAATATTACGCTTTATGTTACTGCCTACAGCCTTGGCGGATTGCTGGCAGGGGTGTTTTCCTCCTTTGGACGCCTGGGCAGCACACTGGCCTTTACCATGACTTATGGGTTTATTGGTGTATTGGTACAGGGCAGCATGGCAGGTTTTATAGAAGTGGCTTTGGCCGCAGTGGCATTTTTAATGATACCATCCTCCTGGCTGCGTATGGCTGCGTCGGCAGCTTCTACGGTTACTACCGATGATGATACGGTACGGGCGCTGATGGAAGACCGGCTGCTGACTGCTGCTTTGGCACTGGAGGATGTCTCCCGCACCACCCGTGAGGTGGCAAAGCGGCTGCAGGATGCCGCCGGTGGTGAAGAAAATGCCATTGCCGATAAAATAGCCGAAAAGGTATGCCGCAAGTGCAGCTACTGCAAGACCTGCTGGTGCACCGACTTTAACGGCACCATGGATGCTCTGAATAAAGGTCTTACTGCACTGCGCCAAAACAAAAGTCTCTCTCCCGAGGACTTTGGGCAGAGTTTTCATAAATGCGTCAAGCGGCCCGCTATTGCCAAGCTAATGGCAGAAGAGTATCTTGCCTGCCAAGCTCGCAAGGTGACACGCCGCCGCGCCGACCGTATGCGCAGCGTTGTGACCGAGCAGTTTGACGGGCTATCTATGGCCTTGCGCGGGGTAGTTACCGATGTATCGGATATTATGTCCAGCGACCGCATTTTGGCTGCAAAGCTGCGGGAGGTATTTTTGGAGCATAAACTGGAGCCTCAGAGTATTTGCTGCTATAAAACACGGGAAGGGCACATGGCGATTCGTGCCGAGCTACCCCGTTATAAAGAAAGCCGCATTTTGTGGGAGCCGCTGATCCGTGATTTGGAGGCTGTGGCAGAACGCAAGCTGGGGTATCCCAAAACCATGCGTCGCAACCGTGTGGTGCAATTTACACTGTATGAGCGCCCCACATTTTGCGGGGAATACGGCTCCTATCAGTTGAGCTGTGACGGAAAATCCGTATGCGGAGACACCTTCCGCATACTAACAACCCAAGGATACAATGCTCATATTGTTCTTTCTGACGGTATGGGCAGCGGAAAAAGTGCCGCTGTTGATTCTACCATGGCGGCGTCTCTCATCGCCCGCCTGCTGGAGGCCGGCATCGACTATCAAAGTGCCCTAAAGCTGATTAATTCTGCATTGCTGGTAAAATCCGGCGAGGAATCTTTGGCCACCATTGATGCAGTACGAATTGACTTGTTCAGCGGAAAAGCACGTTTGTATAAGGCCGGGGCAGGCCCCACTCTGGTGCTTAAAAAGGGCCGGGGGGTAGAAATTGAGTCCACCTCACTGCCTGCAGGTATTTTGGGCGGTGTTGAGTTTGAACAAAGTGAGTTATCTTTGGACGAAAATGATCTGGTATTGATGATGTCTGATGGCGCTACTGCCGACGGCTGTCAGTGGATTGTCAAGGAGTTGGAAGAATACAAGGAAAACGACCTCAATGAGCTGTGCCGCCGCATTGCCGAAAAAGCGCGGGAAAGCCGTAGTGGAAGCCGTGCCGACGACGTCACCGTTGTGTGCTGCCGTTTAATTCGCAACCCATTGTCAAAATGATTTGTTATTCCGCATTGTCAGCCACAGCTGACCTTTAGTAAAGCGCCCTGTATACAGAACGACCTATCATGGGGCATACAAAAAGCTTCTCAATGTTACGTAGATATCTTCACCCACAAAGCTCCTCTTGCTCAAGCTTTATCTCTCTCATCCACCCCAAAAGGGCGGCGCTTTTGCGCCGCCCTTTTGGGGTTTTAGAAAAATCAACAGGCTAATATACTTTGCGTCATAAAAAGAAGCGGTAGTTGCAATTAATTACAACTACCGCTTCTGCAGCTATTTGTTTTAAATTATGCTTTGCCTGCGCAGCCCAGAACGTCAACAATTTTGTGACGAACCAGTTCCTTGATGTGGGTGCGGGCAGGGGTCAGATACTGACGGGGGTCAAAGTCAGCGGGGTTCTCCCACAGGTGCTGACGAACGGCAGCAGTCATGGCAAGACGCAGGTCGGAGTCGATGTTGATTTTGCAGACAGCCATGGAAGCAGCCTTGCGGAGCATCTCCTCGGGGATACCGATGGCATCGGGCATCTGGCCGCCAAACTTGTTTACCAGCTGAACATCAGACTGGATGACAGAGGAAGCGCCGTGGAGAACAATGGGGAAACCGGGCAGACGGTGGCTGATTTCTTCCAAAATATCAAAACGGAGCTGGGGCTTCTGGCCGGGCTTAAACTTGTAAGCGCCGTGGCTGGTGCCAATGGCAATGGCCAAAGAGTCAACACCGGTGCGGGTAACAAACTCTTCCACCTCGGCAGGGTTGGTAAAGCTTGCATCCTCGGCAGAAACATTAACATCATCCTCGATGCCGGCAAGCTTACCCAGCTCGCCTTCTACAACAGCACCGTGGGCATGTGCATATTCTACGACCTTTTTGGTCAGTTCAATGTTTTCTTCAAAGCTGTACTTGGAGCCGTCGATCATAACAGAGCTGAAACCGCCATCGATGCAGGACTTACAGATTTCAAAGCTGTCGCCGTGGTCCAGATGCAAAGCAATGGGCAGACCGGTATCTGCAATGGCAGCCTCTACCAGCTTGGTGAGGTAAATATGTTTTGCATACTTACGTGCACCGGCAGAAACCTGGAGAATAACAGGTGCTTTTTCCTCCATGGCAGCTTCGGTAATACCCTGAACGATCTCCATGTTGTTGACGTTGAAAGCACCGATGGCGTAGCCGCCCTCGTAGGCCTTCTTGAACATTTCGGTAGTTGTTACCAGTGGCATAATTGTACACTCCTTCTTCCTTACAGCCGTACCTCAAAACAGGCATGGCTTTCTGCTTCTATTGTACCAGTGTGTTTGGTTTTATGCAACGACAATCCCGTGAAGAATTTTGCCGTATTGCGCAAAAACTTTGTCTATTTTTTGACGCCAGGCAGTACTCCGGCACATCGGGCATAATGAAAAAGATATTGCTGGGCAATTCCAGGACAGTCGTCCTGCCAGTCCGGCAGCCCGTCAGGGTAAAAGTAGAGTCTTGCTTTTTTAATCCAGGTGTCCTCGGGGAAACATTCCATGCGCCCAAAGCCAAACAGCAGGGCACACTGGGCTACCTAGATGCCCACACCCTTTACCTCCAGAAGCTTTTGCGTGGCTTCTTCCAGGGGGAGACTTTCAAGCAGTGCCAAATTCAGACGTCCATCTGCCACACGGCAGGCACAATCCAGCAGGTACTCTGCCCGGTAGCCGCTTCGCAAAGGCTCCAGGTCTTGTAAAGAAAGTGCCGCCAGCTGCTCCGGGCGGGGAAAGGCATACAGCCCTTCTCCAAGGTTATCACCAAAGCAGGTGCAAAGACGTTCGATAATGGCTGCTATGCGGGGAATGCGGTTATTTTGGCTGATGATAAAAGTACACAGAGCTTCCCAGCCGTCCTGCCGCAGTAACCGCAGGCCCGGTGCATAGGCAATGGCTTGAGCAAGCACGGAATCCTTGCGGTATTTTTCCATCAGTACACCATAATCACGGTCCAGGTCAAAGTAGCTGCGCCAAAGATTGTCAAATTCGGTTTTGTCCACGCCCTTTAGCAATATACTGTCTTTGTGGTCCTCCAGCACCAGAATCTTGCCAAAAGCAATTCCCTGCCATATTGAGGGGAAAATTTCCTTCCACCGAAAGCACTGGCCGCATCCAAAGGTGATAGCGGGGTCAAGATGACCGCCGGGGAAGCACAGCAGCGTGCCTTCGCTGCAAAATTGAATGTCCATTACATGTTTTCTCCTAAATCTGTTACGGTATCCATTGTTGGTCAGTATAAAATCAAGCCGCATTGCTTTGGTAACAATGCATGTGCAAAGGCTTGTAACAATGCTGAAAATCAGGCTGTATGTGGCATAAAGATGTTTAGTGAGCACGAAATAGGGGATAATAAAGAATAAGCAGTAAAAAAGGTTTTGCGCCGGTTTGCTTTAAACTAATGCAAAGAATTACTTAATTGCACATGCACCAAAACCCAATTACTTATGGCATTGCCACATAGGTAATTGCCATTGACAAAACCAATGACAATTAAGTTTAGCACAAAAAAGATACGTCATTCCACCATCAAATGTTGGCAAGTAGAATTGATTTACAAATCATGAAGGAATAATTGCAGAAAAATATTCACAAAAACCGTGTAAAGTGAAAGGTGTTTCAACTGCGGGTAACACCACTAAAATAGTATACTTTTTCTTTGAACAAAGTATTAACAACCTGTCTGTTTCCTGAAAACACTCAAAAAAAGGGAAGTTATCAACCCTTTCAACAGAGTTTTCAACATGTTTTGTGGAGAGGGTTGTTGATAGTGTGGAAAAGTGAGGTGTGAATATTACAGTTTGTATATCCAGTATTTTTCCACCCCTGGTGAAAGATTACAATGCAAAGTCTGTCAAAACCCCCCTACAAGGAAAGCTTTTTGAGGGTGTATAAACCAAAAAAGAAGGATAAAACTACTGTAAGGAGAGTAGTTGCCAAGACATCTATATTAGCGGTGCCGACAAGTCGTTTTTTGTCGAATTGCTGACGCAGGGTGTCGGAAGCCTGAACTTCTTTGCCGAAAAATCAGCTAAAATGGGGGAATATGGGATGCTCAGAGGAATCAATAAACAAGTGGTGGAGGTAGTAGATACCGAAAACGAATACTTTGAAAAAGCAATTCTTTTTGTAAAAGCCGAAAAACAGGAGCGAGATGAAAAAACCATCAAACAGCGGGCCAGCGAATATGTAAAGGGTATTCGCTATACGCCGCGTAAACGTCTGAGTCCCGGGCAGTGGGCTATGGCGGTAATAAAATTTGCCTCGGCTGCGGCGGTGGGGGCAGCTGCAATGGCAATGCTGGTACGCTAGCCTTAAAAACCGCCAACAGAGGTGAATCGTAAGTTGAAAAAAGGCGTCGAACTATGTTATACTGACTCTATATGGACGGGGCGGCAGGAGCCACCCCAAGGACGACGCCAAAGGCAGAAAGGACCGCTTACACCAAGCGGTAAAGTGACCAAATGGAAGACAAGCAGATGATGAAAAAGCAGAGCGATGTAGTGGCCGGCCGCAACCCGGTTTTGGAGATGCTCCGCTCCGGACGGGAGATTGAAAGCATCTACATACAAAGCGGGATACAAGCCGGCCCTCTGGGCAAAATTATTGCCATGGCCAAAGACCGGGGAATACCCGTCAAAGATGCATCGGCCGAAAAGCTTTTAAGCCTTTCCGGGGTAGGTTCTCATCAGGGAGTAGCAGCCGTTGTGGCTGCCGCCGACTATGCCACACTGGAAGATGTTTATGCAAGGGCAGGGGAGGAACCTCTGTTTTTAATCGTATGTGATGGAATAGAAGATCCTCACAATTTGGGTGCCATTATCCGCACTGCCGAGGCAGCGGGCGCTCATGGCATTTTGTTGCCTAAGCGCCACAGTGCAGGGCTCACTGCAACAGTTGCCAAAACCGCAGCAGGTGCGGTGGCACATATGCCGGTGGTGCGTGTGCCCAATCTGGCGGCCGCTATGGAAAAGCTTCGTGAAGAAAAAAACATGTGGTTTTATTGTGCCGATATGGATGGATCTCCCTGGTGCGCTACCGATTTTGGGGGCAGTGTGGGCCTTGTGGTAGGTTCTGAGGGCGACGGTGTTAGCCGCTTAATCAAAGAAAAGTGTGATTTTGTAGTATCGCTGCCCATGTGCGGGCAGGTTAATTCCCTGAACGCCTCGGTGGCTGCGGGCATTGTGATGTATGAAGTTGCCCGCCAACGCCTGGGACTTAGGGCAAAATAAAGCAGGAATGGGGTCTGGAGCAACGTGGCAGACAACAATTATAGTGTAGACGAAATTCTTAGCGAGCTAAAAACCCGCAGCAGCGCAGCCCCATCCGGAGAGGCTGCATTCTCCGAAAAAAAGTATACTGAAGAAGATATGCGGCTGCTGGCAAAAGCGCTGGAATATGAAAAAGCCAAAAATAGTCCCTTTTTCACCGAGTCAGCCTCCCGGGCACCTCGGCAAGAGGTGCAGCAGCCAAACCAGACTGAAAAGTGGCAGCCCATAGCGGCACAGACAGTAACGCCGCTGCGTCAGGTACAGCCATCGCAGTCTGCATCTCCCAGAGCACAAGCTCCCCAATGGGACGGCACCTTTGCCTCAGTATCGGAAGAAGCTCCTCAGGAGCCTTCTTATACCGTAAGGCAGGGAGGGTCGTCTGAAGCTGCGCCTACCGGTAATGGTTGGGATGCTCTTGACGAGCTGTGGGGTTCTGAGGTGCCCAAGACCAAAGCACCGGAGCCTAAAACAACGGTAATACCACCCAAAAAGCGCCGCATTGACACTGCGGCTGCGGCACGGGCAGTAACAGGCGGCGGCTTTGAGCAGGAGGATCGCTTTGATGAGGATTTTGAAGCAAGGCTGCTAAAGGAAGCTGGCCGTGCCGCAGGAACACCTCTGGAAAGCGCTTCTATGACGCCCCGCACACCCCAGCCGGTTCATTTGGGCCCAAAATCCAAGAAGAAGGAAAATTGGGAAGGTGACCAGGCAGCACCCCGGGGCAAGCGCTCTGCCGAAGAAAATACCGGCAGGGTATCCGGACAGATTGCCAAAATGAAAAATGGTCTTATCGTGCGGCTTGTGGTGAACCTGCTGGTGGCTGTTTTGGTGGTTTATTTCATTTTGGCGCCGGAGTACCAGCTACCTCTGCCGGGATTCTTAGATTCTGCGGGAATGGGCGCCTATTTATGGATTTGTGTGGGCCTTACTGCCTTGTCGGCATTGGTTAGCGGCAATACGGTAGGCGGCGGCATTTTATCCCTGTTCTGCCTGCGCCCCAACAACGACAGTTATACCGCCCTGGGGGTGTTTGCCTGCCTGGTACAAGGTGCTTATATGGCAATGCGCCCCGAGATTTATACCACCTATTCGGCCAACCTGTATCTGCCCATGGCAGGCATTATGCTGCTGTTTAACACCTTGGGCAAATTTGTCCTCATTGGCCGTGTGGAGAAAACCTACCAGCTAATGCGAAACAAGAACATTCGCTTTGGCGGCAATGTGGTTTCTGACCGCAGCCTTGCCCGCAAGTTAGGCGGAGACGCCATTGTGGATGATGATGCCAATGTGGCATACTATGCACCGGCTACCTCGTTTACAGAGTATATGAACGAAGCCTTCAGTGAGAGTAAGACCGAGGATATTTCCAAAGTGGTAGCCCCCATGACCGCGGTGGCCGGTTTGGTAATGGCAATTGTATCCTATGCCTTTAATAAGGATGTATTTATTGCGGCCTGTGTCTTTACCGCTTCTTTGTGCATTACTTCACCCATTGCGGGGGTCATTGCCTCCAACCTGCCCCTTTCCCTTGTTAACGGCCGTCTTTCCCGCTGGAAGGCTGCATTGTGCGGATATCGTTCGGTGGCACAGTTTGGCAGTATCAACGGCGTTGTTTTGCGCTGCACCGATTTATTCCCCGCGTCGGCAGTTACCCTCCACGGCATTAAGGTACTGAACAAACGTCCCATAGACGATGCAATTTTGGATGCAGCCAGTGTAATAGCACAGTGTGACTCTACACTAAGCAGTGTTTTTAAAGAAATAGTACCCTCTAACGACGTGCTTCGTCCTGTTGAAAGCATTGGTTACGAAGACGGCATGGGTATTTCTGCCTGGGTTAATGGCAGACGTGTCCTTGTTGGCAACCGTCAGCTGATGCTTCATTACGGCATTGATATCCCCAGCCCTGATTTTGAAGCCCGTCACACCCAGGGTGGAAAAGATGTGTTGTATCTGAGCAACTCCGGTGAGGTTGCAGCCATGTATATTTTAAGCTACAAGGCAGATAAGCAGGTGCGCCGTGCAATGGAGCTTTTATATGACCGTGATATTGCCGTTACGGTTTATACCACAGACCCCAACATCACGTCTAAGAAGATTGCACAGGTGTTTGATTTCCCCGAGGACTTGTCTGTGGTCATGCCTGCATCGCTTCAGCAGGATACGGATGCCCTTATGGCCTCCAAGGGCAAGCAGCGTGTGGGGCTGATTCATGATGGTTCTCCTGCCTCTTTTGTCCGTGCTCTTGTGGCGGCGCGTTCCTGCTCCAGTACGGTGGCAGCAGAAACTGCTCTGCTTCTGGTTTCTATCATCATCGGCTTTGCCATTGTAACCTTCTTTGCCTTTACCCGCACCATGCCCACCCTGACCTGGATGGCAGTTGCGGCTTATCAACTGTTTTGGATGGTGCTGCAGCTGGTGCTGCCACTGCTCCGCAAGGGATAAGATTGCATATAAATATTATAGAGCGGACACCTTTTGCACACAGGCAGGGGTGTCCGTTTTTATGTTTATTGTACTTATATTTGACAGCAGGTATGCCGTTGTGCCAAGTAGGCCCCCCCCTTCGGCCAATAGCCGCGGTTGACGGCTCTTGTTGGGACAGCAAAGCAGCGCTCAAAAAATCCCCTCCAAGTGCTGTTCTCACAGCGCATTTTAAATTTGCCCCGCCGCAGCGGATAAAAAATACCTAATCAGGCCAATTGGGTTCCGGTTGGGCAAGCGTAAGTGCAGCCCCAACCCGGAAAAAGGCGGGCGATGAAGCTTACACCTAACTTGCGGACGCGCCCGAAGGGTATCCCGCCGCAGCGGGACGAAAAGCCGACGTGCCCAGCCGCACAGCACTTGGAGGCTTTTCGCCGGAGGGAACCGGCAGAACAGCACAAAGGCAGCCCAGCCGCCCTTTGGCCGTTGGGGTGTCCAGCAGGAACGGCTGGTTGCTTTGGTACCTTTGTCAATACAAAGGTACTGCCCGCCCGGCACAAGGGCAAAAGACAGCGTCTGCCTTGCACAAGGCGAAAAACCGCCCGGCACAAGGGCGAAAGAAAAATAAACAGCCCCAACGAAAAGCTTCGTCAGGGCTGTTCTGCTGGCGGGGTAAATATTTCATCTTTATCGTAACATACTCAAAGTTGCTTGTAAGCAAGGCATTTGCAATGCAGATTTTCTTCAAAGGATTTTATACAATAGTGGTAAATTGATTGTTAAGGGATGTGTGGAATATGAAAACATTCAAGATTCCTATCATTCCCGCCACCACCAATAAAACCATTCGGTTTCCCAACAACTTGATTGCAGAGATAGAGGAGGTCATACGAGAAAAAGACTGCACCTTTTCTGCCTTTGTAATAGAAGCTGTGCGGGTAGCCTTAAAAAACCTTGAGGAAGATGCGTAACAACGCAATGTGGATGCAGTGTAAAGTATCATATTTCAAAATAATGTAATAATTATAAAATACACCCATCTGTTTTTTGTAAAACAGATGGGTGTATTTTGTCAGTATGCACAAAAACAAGTTGTACATTTTTTTATCTGGTTATAGGTTATTAACAAATTTGTGCTTGCCAAGCTGTTGTAAAAAAGGTATAATAAATTCAATCTTTATGGAAAAAAGTTGGATAATACTACTGATAAATTTTGGACAGCTTTTTTACCGGCAAGACAGTTGTAAATACTGTGATAAATTTGATTGATTCCTTGAATAAGCAATAAAGCTAAAAATTCTTTCGCTGTCACTTAGGTTGATTTATAAAGCGGCAAAGCTGCTTTGATAAATAAAAGGCTGTTTGGAAGTCTTGCGGATTCGCCGCAGGGCCCGCGGCCTGTTAATCTGCCTGAACCACAGGTAAAAGGAAAGGGGCGAGCCATCTTGAAACAATACATGGCCGACAAAATCAGAAACGTTGCAATTGCGGGTCATAGCGGAGCAGGCAAGACCTCCCTTGCTGAAGCAATGCTCTTTAGAGCCGGCGCTACCGACCGTCTGGGAAAAACAGCCGATGGTAACACCGTATGCGACTATGACCCGGAAGAAATTAAGCGTAAAGTTACAGTAGCTTCTACCGTAGCTCCTTTGGAATGGAAGGATACCAAAATCAATTTGATTGATACTCCGGGACTGTTCGATTTTGCAGCAGGTATGCGTGAGGGTATTCGCGCAGCCGCCAGTGTTCTTATCGTGGTTTCCGGCAAGTCCGGCGTAAACGTCGGCACCGAAAAAGCCTACAGTATGGCCACTGAGATGGGCAAGTGCAAGATCTTCTTTATCAATAAGATGGATCAGGAGAATGCCGACTTTTACAAGGTCATCGCACAGATGAAAGAAGTGTTCGGCAACAACATCTGCCCAATGGTCATTCCTTATGTTGAAAATCACAAGGTTGTTTGCTATATCAATCTTGTCACCGATACAGTATTCGCCTATGCGGCGGATGGCTCCCGCAAGGAGATGGACGCAGTACCGGATGGCGCTGCCAAAGTAGTGGAGGAAATGAAAAACGGCCTTTATGAAGCCATTGCCGAAACCAGTGAGGAGCTGATGGACAAATTCTTTGCCGGTGAGCCTTTTACCAGTGAAGAAATTGAGCGCGGGCTGCTGCGGGGTGTAAAGGACAGCACCATTGCACCGGTATTCTGCGGTTCTGCACTTACCACCGAGGCCATTCATCCCCTGCTGAACGCCATGGTCTCTATTTTACCTTCTGCTCAGGACAATTCCGGCGAGCCTGCCACAGATAAGGACGGCAACGAGGTCTTTATCAAATGTGCTATGGATGAGCCTATGTCCGCCTATGTGTTTAAGACTGTTGCAGACCCCTTTGTGGGTAAGCTCAGCTTTGTTAAGGTTGTTTCCGGCACACTGACTGCCGGCTCTGCTCCTATCAACTCCCGCACAGGCAACCCCGAACGTCTGGGCAAACTGCTGTGCGTCAAGGGCAAGAAGCAGGAAGAAGTGGAGGGTATTGTAGCCGGAGATATCGGCGCCATTACCAAACTGGCTGAGGCAGTGACAAGCGATAGCCTTTGTGACCCCAAACGTGTGGTTTCTTTCCGTACCACCAAGTTCCCCAAACCCTGCCTGAGCATGGCTGTTAAGGTAAAGAACAAGGGAGACGAGGGCAAGATTGCACAATCCATCATCCGCTTGATGGAAGAAGACCCTGCTATCTCCTTTGAAAATAATGTTGAAACACGCCAGCAGGTTATTTCCGGCTTGGGCGAGCAGCATCTGGATGTGATTGTTTCCAAACTCAAGAGCAAGTTCGGCATTGACATTGGGTTGGAAAAACCCCGTGTTGCCTATCGCGAGACCATTCGTAAAAAGGTGAAGGTACAGGGTCGCCACAAAAAACAATCCGGCGGACATGGCCAGTTTGGTGATGTTTGGATTGAATTTGAGCCTTGCGACAGCGATGGCCTGGTATTTGAAGAGAAGGTGTTTGGTGGCTCGGTACCCAAGAACTTCTTCCCCGCGGTAGAAAAAGGCTTGCAGGACAGCGTCAAACATGGCGTTGTGGCAGGTTACCCGGTGGTGGGACTGAAGGCTATCTTGGTGGACGGCTCTTACCATCCGGTGGACTCCTCCGAAATGGCCTTTAAAATGGCGGCGTCCGTTGCCTACAAGGCTGGTCTACCCATGGCCAACCCGGTAATTTTAGAGCCTATCGGCAACCTCAAGGTCTATGTGCCGGACGCCAACACCGGAGACATCATTGGCGAGCTGAACAAGCGCCGTGGCCGTGTGATGGGCATGAACCCCACCGACGACAAACGTCAGGAAATTGAGGCCGAGGTGCCCATGAGCGAAATGTACGACTTTGCCACCATCCTGCGCTCTATGAGTCAGGGTCGAGGCAGCTTTACCCTCACCTTTGAACGCTACGAGCAGCTGCCCAAGGAAAAGGAAGCATCGGTTATTGAAGATGCAAAGGCAATGCGTGAGGATGAAAAAGAGTAAGAACATAAAAAGAGCGTTGATTTTATCAACGCTCTTTTTTGTTGCTATTACAGGGAGTTTTATAGTGGGATGCAGTAAAAATAAAAATGTGCGACACTATATCAGTATAGAAGTATAGCTGACAATGGGAGGATAACAAAATGAAGCGAAGATTTTTGGTAGCAAGCAGTATTATTGCTATCATGGTTTTAACAATATTGGTTATAAAGCCCTGGGGTAGCCGTCCCTTTGCCAAACTACAGCCCCAGGATATTGCACAGGCAGAATTATTGGTAATACCACCTGAGATGACGGTTGCAATTACCCAGGAACAGGATATGGAGCAGCTTGCAGAAATATTACAGGGAATTACCACCTACCGGCAGGATGAATCCGGAAGGGAGTATGCCGGGCAGCTGGTGCAGGTAACCGTTACACTAACCAATGGAGAGGTACATACCGTAGGCGCATACAATCCCTTTGTTTTTTTAGACGGCAGCTGCTACCGCACAAAATATCAGCCCTGTGAAGAATTGAATGCTTTTGGCAACCAGTTCATCAACCAGGGCTGAATAAAGTAAATATAAAGTTATTTAAATGATGAAGGGCCTGCCAAGTGTATGCCGTTGGGGAGATAACGGCGCAACTAAATACCGCTCATTACAGGTTTGAGGTGCAATGGGGGCAGCGGGTGGCATCCAATGCAATATCTGTTTTGCAGAAAGGGCATTTTTTTGTTTTGGGTGCAGGTTTTTCTTCTGCCTTTTTGTATCTTGCTGCAAGGGTATTCATTGTTTTTACCATTGAAAAAATAACAAAGGCCATTAGCAAAAAGTTAATAATAACTGTTAGAAAGCTACCATAATTGAGGGTGGCAGCCCCAGCTGTTTTTGCAGCCTCCAGGGTGGCGTAACTGCCGCCATCAAGGGCGATAAACCAGTTGGAAAAATCCAGCCCGCCCACCACAACAGAAATGACAGGCATGATGATGTCGTTAACCAGGGAGTCAATAATGCCCTTAAAAGCACCGCCCACAATAACACCAATGGCCATATCCATTACGTTGCCGCGGCTGATAAACTCCTTAAATTCACTCAAAAAGCCTTTTTTCTTATCTTCCATACTGAATAAACCTCCTATAACAATCAGTTGTTTTAAGCTGTAATTACCAAAGGGGAATACGCTTTTGCGGCTGGGCAGGAACAATACCGGATTTGGACATAACTGGCAGCATGACCCCTAAAAAGATGACCAGCAAAAAAGTTTCTACCGGTAACAAGGTAAGATTCTTGATAACGCTTTTTACAAGGTAATAGTAGTACCCCTTGCCATAAATCATGGCGCTCCACAAAGAACCAAGACCTACGTTAACCAAAAGGTTGATGCATGCCTTGCACAAAAAGACGCGCAGCACCGTAATACGGCTGCGGTACAAAAACAAAGCGTAGAAAAAAGCTCCTGCCATGGCAGACAGCACGTAGCCGGGGAAAAAACCACCATCCGGATGCAGGATATAACCCAGAATATCACTGGAGAAGCCGTACAAAAGAGCCACAAAGGGTCCAAAAATGACACCCCCAAGGCCGCTTACAAAAAAGCTAAAAAAGATCTTTAAATTTTCGCCTACAGGAATGTAAAAGGAACTGATGACAATACGCAGAGCCAGCAGCAGCGCCGCAAGAATAAGGGTACGGAAGCTGCGTACCTCAGCAAGAGCACTGCGCCACCAGGCAGCGTTCCAGGGGCCGCCCAGCAGGGTGTTGGATGGGGACAAGGGTGATTTTGACATAATGATACCTCCTTCTTTTTGTGCACAGGCACATTGCTGTACATAGAAGGAGGCGTCAAAATATTACTGATCCGTACTCCGTCTGTGTCACAGCGGGATGCGGACTCCGCACCGCAAGCGTTTGCTTTTCGTCCGCCCGGCAACTCCCCGTCCCGGCGGCACTGCAATGTCAACAGACATAACGCGCGAAGTCCTACTCTGTTACGATTACTGGAAATATACCATGCTCCGACACGGTTGTCCAGTATCTTTTGTTTATTTAGTAAGAAAAATTTGAAAAAATGGTAATAATGACATAAAAAATCCTGTCCTCTCCATAAGCTATGTGTAGGAAAGCCACTACAGATATGAATCAGCAGGGGAGGAAAAGCCGATGATGACCGTGACGTTCCGGGTTCGGAAAAAAGTAGTAATGGCGGTGCTGTGCGCTCTGGTGGTAGTAATGGCGGGAGTAATCGCCATAAATGCTGCGGGGCCGGACGCCATCACCGTATTTGGCACAAGAGGAGGTGCAGCAGCTGCCACCAATGAAGATCGAATCAACTATATTCGGTCCTGCGGGCTGGAGGTTGAAGAAAACCCCATGTCACAAATGGAGGTTACCATTCCGCAAAAGTTTGATACCATTTACATAGGCTACAATCAAATTCAAAAAAGCCAGGGCTTTAACCTTGAAAAATATAAGGGCAAGGAAGTAACTAAGTACAGCTATGCGGTAAAAACCGAAGAAGCCCAGTCCAATGGGGTGTCTACCGTTGCCAGCCTCTTGGTGTATGAAGGCAAAATCATAGGGGCAGATCTTTGCAGCCGTGAACTGGGCGGGTTTTTAAAGGCTCTTGGTGAAGCTAAAGCAAAATAAGTTTGGTTTTAACCGGTACAGCGG
>JAEYXR010000114.1 GCA_023431215.1 Bacillota bacterium | reverse complement strand
CATTACTTCCAAATACCTAAGCTATGCTGTCATTGCAAGCTTTTTGGGCAGTCTTGTAGGTCTTGGAGTAGGCTTTAAGCTGTTCCCTACGGTAATTTATAACGCCTATGGCATTATGTATGACATGCCCCCCGTTGTTGCCCCCTTCTGGGGGTTGACAGGATTTGTTGCCTGCTCGGCAGCGGTGCTGATTTCCGCCGCCGTTACTCTTTCGGCCTGCTGGGGTGAACTGCGGGAGAGCCCCGCGCAGCTTATGAGGCCCAAGGCACCCAAAGCAGGACGTCGTGTACTGCTGGAGCGAATCCCCTTTGTGTGGAGGCGGTTAAGCTTTATTCGCAAGGTGACGGTGCGCAACCTGTTCCGCTACAAAAAGCGTGTGCTTATGACCATTACCGGCATTGCCGGCTGCACTGCGCTGATGCTTACCGGCTTTGGTTTGAATGATGCCATCAGCGACATTGTACGTAACCAGTATGTGGATATCTTCCGCTACGACATGATGATTTTTCACAACAGCGATGCCGAAGAAACTTCACTGAATACCATCAGAAACACCATTTCCGGGGAAGAAAATATTGAATCATGGATTGCACAGTCTATGGAAACCATGACCGCAATTGGTAAAAATGATAAGCTTCTGGATGTCAACCTGGTGGCGGTGGAGGAGCCGGAAAAGCTGGGAGAGTTTATTACCTTGCGCCAGCGTTTGGATCACAAGCCTCTGGTTATAGAACCCCAAGGTGCGGTCATCACCGAAAAAATGGCCACCCTGCTGGAGCTTTCTGTGGGCGATACCCTTACAGTGCGTGACTCTGATAATGTAACCCACAGCCTGAAGGTGACCGGAGTCAGTGAAAACTATGCCCACCACTTTGTTTATATGACAAGTGATTATTATCAGCAAACCTTTGGCATTCCTGCCCCCTTTAATTCATACCTTGCCAACCTGCGGGATATCTCTTTGGAAAACGCGGTGGCCGAGGAACTCATGGGCCTTGAGGATGTTTTGGGGGTCAGCCCCACCAGTATTATCAAAAGCGACTTTGGCAACATCAGCGAAAACTTTAAGTTTGTGGTGGTGGTGCTCATTGTCTCTGCTGGTCTTTTGGCCTTTGTGGTGCTTTATAACCTTACCAACATCAACATCACCGAGCGCATGCGGGAAATTGCTACCCTTAAGGTTCTTGGCTTTTATGACAAGGAGGTTTCTGCCTATATTTTCAGGGAAAATACCGCCCTTACCCTCATGGGTGCCGGTGTGGGCCTTTTGCTGGGTATTGCCCTAACCCGTTTTGTTGTAGTCACTGCCGAAATTGATGCCATTATGTTTGGCCGCACCATCTATGGGTTTAGCTACCTTATTGCTGCGCTGCTTACCATGGCTTTTTCTGCAATGGTTAACTTCTTTATGTATTTCCGCCTGAAAAAGGTTAATATGGTAGAATCTATGAAGTCTGTAGATTAGGCAACAAACAACAAATAAATGCTCCTTGACTCACAGTTTCCAAAGAATATTTAGGGCATCACCGTGAATAAAAACGGTGATGCCCTGCTTTTTTGTTTTTTTCATAATTTCAGTAATCAATCCAAGGTCTACCTGTGCTACTATATCCTGTCTATGTATTTAAAATGCTGCAATCATGCATATAATTCCCACCATCATGAGCAAGCCGCCTGCAACTCGATAAAAGCCTATTGCCATATCGGACGGCTCGGCATTTTTATACCACCACCCCCGGGCAAGCCACCATGCCCTTTTTGGCGCAAAAAGAACCCATGTGCCTAAACCCATGAGAATGATTGCAAGAAGTGAAGATGCTGAGTTACTATTGCCTCTGCTCTCATAATCCATCGCACTCTCAATGCCCCAAACCAGTGATAATCCATCAATATATCCCTTGGCTTCTACATCCAGCGCATTATAATCCGCAGGTGTTGCAATTCCGCCATTTATATTTTTTTGTGTATAAATAAAACCATCAGGGTAAGTTATCGTCACCGTGCCGTCTATATCATATATAAACCTATACTCGCCATTCTCCATTGTAATTGTGCCCGCTGAATATGTATTTTGATCAAACTTAATAGTACCGGTCTGCCCGGAAATCTCAATCTCCTTTACAAGTGGCTCCACCGCATCTTTGCCACAAGCGGTAAAAGAAAAAAGCATTAACATCACCATTATCAATATAAAAAACCTTTTCATGTTAGATTCTCCTTATAAAATTAATTAAGCTATGATGCACCTATTGTAAATATTGGGTGCAACGCATTATTGCACATCGGCCTTTGACTGGCGCATTTAGATTATAATAGTCGTCACAGAGACGCATAGCAAATATTATATTATTTAATTATAACACAAAAGAAATAGGATAGAATACGGCATTAAAACCAAAAAGCGGCAACCACAAAATTAAAGTGGCTGCCGCTTTTATATCCATTCTAAGTGGTTTGACGCATTTGACAAGGGCGTTTTTTCATTCCATATCCCTGATATGGGCACGGTAAAGCTGCACAAATAATCCGATGCAGACCACCAGAGATACCGCCTCTGCGATGGGAAACGACATCCACACATAATTTACACCATAACGTGCCAGCCACCATGCACAGGGTAATAGCACCACAAGCTGACGCATCACCGACATAATCAGGCTGCGTATACCCATACCCAGCGCCTGAAAAAGGGTAGAAAACAAGATGCCAACCGCTGCGGGTATAAAGCACAGGCTGATAATGCGCAGGGCAGGAATACCAATTTCCAGCAGCTCTGCCGATGCATTGAAAATTTGCAAAAGCTGTGGAGTAAACGCCCAAAAAAGTATGGTTCCCAGCGCCATGATGCAGGCCGCAATGATGGTGCCGATACGCAGGGCTTCCATGAGTCGCTTTTTATTGCGGGAGCCATAGCTGTAACC
>JAEYXR010000064.1 GCA_023431215.1 Bacillota bacterium | reverse complement strand
TTTGTTTACAGACTGTTTTTTCATTTTAACTGTTCTATTATGCTTACTGTCAAACATTTTGGAGCATATCCAGCACCCACTGAGGTGCCAGCTGCGGCAGAGGTGCACCCTCTGCTTTGGCTTTGCGGTAAGCGGCTATGGTCATCTCTCGATTGGTTTCGTAGGCCAGCTTTTTTTCTGCCTCTGCCAACACAGTCTCAATATATTTTTTGGGGATGACGCAAACACCATCAGAATCTCCAATTACAAGATCTCCAGGCTCTACAACCACTCCCGCACAGGTAATCGTAGTGTTGATGCTGCCAGGTTCCTTTTTGATGGGGCCTCTGGGCATAAAGCCTCTGCTGTAGACCGGCAGACCCAACTCAATGTTGCCATCTCTGTCCCGGGTATAGCCATCTACCACCATACCGGCAAATCCTGCAGCCTGACAGGCTCCTATAATCAGGTCTCCAAAGTAAGCACGTCCCGCATAGCCTTTGCCGTCTATGACCATCACATAGCCATCTTCCTTGACGCTGTAGCTGGCTACATGAATGGGAAAATTATCGCCGTTGGCTGTCTCCACCGTCATGGCAGTGCCTACAACTGTCATTCCCCGTTCCACCGGCATCACAGCCGCATCCATACAACCGTCATTGGGGATATTAATTCCCGCTGCCTTCAAACCATCCAGCACCAGAGGTACACTCAACTTTTTTGCCCGCTCCAAGATTTCTTTGGGAAGCAACGGGGCGCAGGGATTGAAACTCATCTTGTATTCACATCACCTTTCATTTTATCGGTGGAGGTAAGTTTAGCTCCAATTAGGATTACCAAACCTAAAGCCAACCCAACACCATTGAGCCACAGGGGTTCATTCATCATCAAGAAAATAGAACAAGGCAGTAGCAGGAGCCGCTCCACACGGTTAAGATCTCTGAAGCACCAGCCAAAGAAGGACAAGGCCATAAACATACACCCAATGAGTGCTGTCAGCAGGCTAACAATCATAATAGGAGTAAAGCCAAAGGTGTTAGTAGCTGGTGTAAACAGCAGCAAATCGTTATTGTAGAGGAAAATGAAAGGAATAATCAATGCTGTAGCAGCAAGCTTCATAGACTGAAGTCCGGTTTTCCACATATCACCACCAGAAATGCCAATGGCTGCAAACACCGCCAGGGCCACAGGGGGAGTAATGGCAGCTACAACGCCGTAGTAAAGAATAAACATATGGGCGGATATGACCGAAACACCCAGATCCACCATGGCAGGAGCCACCAATACAGCCAGAACGATATAGCAGGCGGAGGTAGGCAGACCCATACCTAAAATAATGCATACCAGTGCAGCCAGCACACCCATAACAAAGATGTGCCCTCCGGACAAGGCTGTGATGATTCCGCTGAGCTTTAAACCAAAGCCGGTGATGTTCACGGCTCCCACAATGATACCGGCAATCATGCAGGCGATGGAAACGGTCATCATAGAACCGGCAGATTGCTTTGCCAGCTCCACCAGATTAGAAACGGTAAACCGCTTGCGGTCTATGATGAGACCAATTAAGGCGCAGACCAAAATGGTCACCAAAGCTGCTCTCTGGGCGCTGTAGCCCAATACCATCATCCCAACCAAAATTACAATGGGAAGGAAGTAAAACCAACCGGAAAGAAAAATCTTCCAGACGCTTTCTCCCGCTTCGCCCTCATAAATGGGAATCTTCTTTTGGTGGGCATAGGAGGCCACTGCCGTAGATACCGTTAGGTAATAAAGACATGCCGGAATCAGTGCTGCAAAGCAGATGGTGGTATAGGGCAGACTGGTGGCATCAGACATTAAAAACGCCACAGCACCCATAACCGGAGGCATAATCTGTCCACCGTTGGAGGCAACCGCCTCAATGGCGCCGGCGGTGTCCTTATCAAATCCACATTTTTTCATCAGCGGAATGGTAAAGGTACCGGTGGTAACAACATTGGCCGCGCCGGATCCATTGACCATACCCATGAGCATGCTGGAATAGATAGCTGCCTGAGCCGGGCCTCCTCTGATCTTACCAAATGCCGCAAAAGCAATTTTAACAAAAAATTCTCCTGCGCCAATAAAATTAAGAATTGACCCAAATAGAACAAACAGGAAGATGTAGTTTGCCGCGGTGCTTAAAGCAGTGCCAAACAGGCCCTCGGAGCCTACCATCAGATAGGTAGCCATACGGGTCAGTGACACCCTGGCTGTAGCCCACATCCCCGGCAGATACCGGCCGAACAATGTATACAGAAGGAACACTACACACACAACGGGGAGAATTCGTCCTACTGCCCGGACACCCACAATCAGCGCAACCACCAGAAAGATGATAGAAATGGCCTGCTGGTAAGGATTGTAGAGTGTGGCGGAGGCGGAGTTGGAGTTACGCATGAGAATAACTTCATAAGCTGCCAAAGCGGTGATGACGATAAGGGCCACGTCTACCACACGGCTGATAGAGGAAATGGTTTTGGACTTCCACTTAATAGGGCTGACCAAAAGAAAGTAAATGACGATAAGGGCGCCGTGGATAGCGGCCTTTTCGGTGTTGTTCATAGTCAACAGAGGTGATGCAACCAGCAAATGGAATACACACAATACCACTGCTACCAGGACAGAAACGGGCTGGAAGAATTTCTCCATTCCACTTCTATTCTGGGGGGTCAAAACGTCTTGACTCATAAGACGGCTCCTTTCATAACAGAGCGGGGGACATCCATAACCAAAGGGTATCCCCCGCATCAGGGATGAATCAGTCCATCAGACCTGCTTCCCGATAGTATCTGGCTGCACCTTCATTAAAGGGGATAAACTCGGTAGCCACTGTCTCAGGAGAAATCTGCATGGTAGAGTTGTTGGTATTCTTATAAGTATCCAACGACTCCATCATCAGTTTGACAAAGGCGTAGATTTGGTCATTGTCAGCCTTAGAGGAGGTGAACAGGCAGGTAAGATAACCCAGGGTACTGATTTCGCTGTCATTGGCCTGGTTCTCGTAGGTATCGGCAGGAATGGTGGTTTTTACTGCAAAGGGATACTTCTGGGTAACTGTGCCGACAATTTCGTCGGACAAGGGCAGAAAGCGGAATGCAGTGGTAGCTGCGGTCTGCTGAATACCGGCAATGGGATAACCGCCGGTTTGGAAAGCGGCGTCGATGTCACCGTTTGCCAGGGCTTCAGCAGCTTCGGCGTAATTCATGTAATAGGGGTCAATATCTGCCAAAGTAATGCCATATTCGTTAAGAATCACTTCGTTGATATAAAGATAGCTGGTGCCCTGAGAGCCCACGCACACTCTCTTGCCCTTTAACTGAGAAATATCGGTGATACCGCTTTTTTCTGTCACCATTACATGAAGCTGGGAATAATAGAGGGCTGCAACCTGCTGAATATCTTGCTTACCGGCATCCTTGTATGCCAGCTCACCGTTATAAGCGCCCCACAAAGCGTCGCAGTTTGCCATACCGATGTCGATATCTCCCGACTGAGCCATGGAAACATTTTCATTGGAACCCGCGGTGGCCTGAACCAGAACATTCAGCTTGCCCGCATCGGAAACAGCATTGCCAATTGCCGCACCCACATAATAGAAGGTACCGGTGGAGGCAGCGGTGCCCATTACCAGGTTTCCGGAAACGTTATAGGCGTCCACTTCCCCACTGCTGGAAGAAGCACTCTGCTGGGTATCGGCGACGGAAGAGGATTCTGAAGCCCCACTGCATCCCGCTATAGAGAGGATCATCATCAGGGATAAAAACAACGCGCTAAACTTTTTCATGTTTTTTTCTCCTTTTTTAAATCTTGTATTTACAATCTTTCAAACCAGAACTATATTCTTCTACAGCGGAAAGCATCTGCTAGACAATAAATGCTGGGAGCCTATGTAGAAACGCAGTGCTTTTTATTTTTCAGCTGCTCATCCACTGAGTCAAATCACAATTACTTTGTTATAAAACAGAACCCAGACTTACGCCTTCTTTTATTAGTATAGCTCTTCACCGGCCACGGGGAAAAAGTTGGAAAAGCTTTCGGCGTACCGGTAAGACTGATTGCCGGAAATTCTGCGGATGTGATTCCCCCGAAGGAAAGCCCTTTGGGTATAATACTCAATTAAATGCTTTTGAGCCTTAAAGCACTGCATTGCCGCTACCTTTTTGTCATAGGCAGAGGAAATGTCCACCAGGGAGCCGGGTACAAACTTACTTAGTTCAGTCTGGTGAGGCTCAAAGCCATATATGCGCATCTGTTTGGTGGTCTTAGTTCCTTCCAGGCGTACACCATTAGAGTTTGCTTGGATGCTGCACTCAAAAACAAACTGGCTGACAATGTTGTGGTCGGGATTCAGGATATCGGTGCCATTTTTATCGTGGGTGATGATAATATCTGGCTGCACAGCACGAATCTTCCGAATCATCTGCTCCCGAACTTCCTCTGTCAGTGCCGGAGCCATGGGATAATCGGGTAAATCCCAAAACTCAATGTTTTCAATACCCAAAACCTTCGATGCGGCTATTGTCTCTTCCTTTCGCTCCTCCTTCACCGAATCGTAGGTGGCACCTTCCTTCTTCCACAGGTCGTTGCTTTCGCCACGAACGCCGAAGCTGAGCACCACCACATGGACTTCCGCACCACCATCAATATATTTGGCGATGGTGCCGCCGCTACGCCATACATAATCTGCGGCATGAGCGCTGACGACCAACATTTTCTGTCCCTGAATCATTTTTATATTCTCCTCTTCTATTTGCCCAGCAGCATGGCAGGGTTTTTAATGGTCATAAGCTTTACCTGCTCAGGATCCATTCCGCCTTCCACCAGACGTTTACCAAATTCCAGCATTCCTTCGTCTGGATATATGGCGGTCTTTTGCCCCAGGTCGGTGGTAATGATGCAGTGCTCGGGTCCAACTGCTTTAATTTGATGTTCTGTTACTTCCCATTGTACCTTCCCTGTAGCCCAGGTGGTATAACAGTGCTCAATGTATGCCCCCATAGCAATCAGCTCTTTTTGCTCCTCTACGGTGTAGAAGGTGGTGGGAAAATCTGCATGGGTTATGATGATTCTCTCTACTCCCCGCTCCTTGGCAGCTGCCACCAGAGCAAAGGTTTCCTCGTGAGAAATGTGGCTGGTGGCCAAAATAACTTGATATTTGGCGATGATATCCAGCACATCGTACACTTCAGGCTTCAGCTTACCTGCTTCGTCCAACAGGTTTATCGTCGGCACCTGGATGCCTGCTTCTTTCATCTCAATGACAATCTGAGCCCAGTAAGGCAGCTTTTTGCCCGGCTTTCCGTCAAAAACATGAGACATCTCATAGGCGGAATCACAGGTAGGAAACCATACCAGCCGTACACCACTGCGCGCTGCCATTTCCATGGCAGTAGGGTTAATTCCTCCCACTGCACTGTTAAGGGTAATGGTGCCCACGGCATCGCATCCGGGGAACTGCTTGCGGATTATCTGGGCCCGCTCTGAGGTGCAAAAATAATGGCTCTTAATGGCATACCCCGCCATTTCGCTATCCAGTATCCGCTGGGCCATTTCCACATCATCCATTTTTCTGGGCAAGACATCAGGCGCAGAATGAACATGGAGATCATAGCCGCCGCGAATTAATTCTTTCCAATCTGTCAAAATGTATCATCCTTTCAATCATTATTGAGCAAATATATTGTTGAACAATATCGCTTTACAATTAGAATCATAACCTTCAAAATAACCTCTGTCAATAGAATTCCACGGTTTTTTCTTGTTTAGTTCTTATTTTTGTCTATTCTTTCAATAAAACGACGAATTTTTTGTACATAATTCCTATTTAAGCAAAAGAACAAATAAAATATATTACGTTTTCCTATTGACAGGCATACGAAATATAGATATGATTAATTTACGAGAGACATTATTGTTTAACAATATTGAGTATAATTTCGGAGGTGCAATATGACAAAAATGACGCAGACAGAATTACTTTATAACACTTTAAAAGAGAAAATAGACCAAGGTTATTATTCTCCCGCCGAAAGCTTGCCTGAAGTGGAGCTGTCACGGGAATATCAAGTCAGCCGTAACACTGTTAAAAAAGCCCTTTATATGTTGGAAAATGATTTTTATGTCACCATTGAACCCAATAAGGGTGCAAAAGTTCGCAGCTATTCCAAGCAGGAGGTGCTGGAGTTCCTCCACCTTCGGGAGGTTTTGGAAGGATTTGTTATGCGGCTGGCTATTCCCTGCTTATCTGAAAAGGATATTGATGAATTAAAGGATACTTTGGATAAAATGGCAGCAAAAAAAGAGGAAGGTGACCTTTTTGGCTACTCTGACCTAAACCGCCATTTTCACGCCATTATCTATCGGGCTTGTCCCAATCGCACCGCTGTGTCTTTTACCACATCGCTAAAAAATCAGATGAAAAAATACAACTCAAAAACCGTTTTGGTACCAAACCGCTGCGACCGCTCTTTGGAGGAACACCGTCAGATTTTTGAAGCTGTCCGTAACCGCGACGTTGAAAGAGCGGAATATTATATGAGCCAACACATCCGTAATGTGCGGGATACGTTTGACAAATATTTTTCCGTCCTGTTCTAATAAGTTATTTATCCTGTTCTAGCCAATATTCAAATATAATGTAACACAGCATAAGTATTTTTTTCAAAGCAAATGATTGAGAAAACCATGAACAAGGTGAATAAACTGTTTTAAACTGCTTTCCGGAATGATTTGCAAATGAATTTAAAGCAGCATTTTCATTGTTGTCTGCAAAAACTTGGAAGGGTAGGTAGATGAAATGTCTTTAAGTGTAATTTTTCACATAGACGAAATGGAGAAATGGTCCCTGCTTCTTGTAAATGTGCATAACTTATTAAACGCTTTAGAGGACAAGAATTCCAGCATCGAGGTACTGGCAAATTCCGAGGCTGTAAAATTCTATACCAGCCTTGGCACAGATCCTTTATACAACAGAATGTCCGAACTTGCCACAGCAGGCGTACAATTTGTTGCCTGCAACAACGCTTTGACAACCCTGGGAATTCAAAAAGAGCAGCTCCCGTCATACATTCGCATTGTCCCCGCGGGCGTCCTGGAGCTTATTGAAAAACAACATCAGAGGTATGCCTATATAAAACCGTGAAAAAGGCGGTAAAATGGTTTTTAGATTTAACCTACATATAAATTTATAGTTATTACAGGAAAGGCTGCGGTTTTAAACCGTGGTCTTTCCTTTTTTATCCTCTAAAATTAAAAAAGAGTGCCACCACCTAAATTTAAAAAACAGCTCCTTTTTTAAAATTAAATGTTGAGCATTATTTCATCATACTAAATTTTGTTCAACATTCAATATTACACTCCATGCCGTTTGTTAATTGTGTTAGGTTGAAAGTAATTTCAATCTAAATACTATTTACATTGCACAAAATACATTTTAAAATAAAGTTGCAAGTAATTTCAGACATCGAACAAAATTTCCAAATGGAGGGTTTTATGCCTATTACCGATAATATCAGGTTGGTTATAAAAGTAAGTAAACTGTATTATGAAGATAATTTAAGCCAAAAAGAAATCTCCTCTTTACTGGATGTATCCCGTCCACAGATTAGCAGGCTGCTTAATTATGCCAGAGAAAATAATATTGTAAACATTAAAATCAACAACCCCTTCACCAATGAGTCAGAAGCCGAAAATAGTCTGATTCATCAGTTTAACCTGAAGGATGCTTTGGTTGTAGATGTTGGAGAAAACATTTCTGACAACTCCTTTATGGAGTTGGGCCAAGCTTTTGCAAGGCAGATAGAAACCTATATTCCTGACAACAGCGTTGTAGGTGTAATGAGCGGTAAAACTTTGGGTGCTGTTGTAAAAGCAATCAACCATATTGAAAGAAGGGGGTTGGAGTTTGTACCGTTGATTGGGGGAATGGGCTCAGAGGGCACCGACTGGCATGCAAACGTTATTGCCCGCAGCTTAGCAGAAAAATCCGGTGGAAGATATAGCATTTTAAATGCACCGGTTATTGTAAAAAGCCCCCAGGCCAGAGATATGCTGGTTAACGAACAAGAGATTGCAAATGTGCTGAAAAAAGGAGAATACTGTGATATTGCCTTAATTGGTATTGGTCAGATAAACGAGAGGTCTTCTCCCTATCAGGCAGGAGTGCTCACCAAGGATGATATTAACGAGCTCCTTGCTTTGGGTGCGGTTGCTTCTGTGTGCACTTCGTATGTGAACGAGCATGGAGAAGTTGTAGATAACCCCATCACTCGCAGATCCATAGGTCAAACACTTGAAAAAAGAAGAAAATGTAAAATTATTGCAATTGCTGCCGGCAAAAGTAAAGTTGAGGCAATTAAGGCTGTTCTTTCGGGAGGTTATATCGATGTGTTAATTACAACCTTAGAATCCGCCCGCGAAATTATTAAGTAATCAGGAGGAAGAATGAAATGAAAAAACTATTGGCAGTATTATGTTCCGCTATGTTGGTATTCGGCCTTGTGGGCTGCGCACCGACAGCATCCACTTCCCAAAGCAGCAGCACCAGCAGTGAGGCTGCAGCCACCAAAAAACAGGTTTCTATTTTAACACCCTATCTGTCATCTGTTACAACCAACGAAATGGTAAACTCCATGAAAAGTGACATGGAAGGAAACGGCTGGAGCGTCACAGTTGTAGATACCAAGGGCGACGAAGCTCAGCTTGCAAGCAGAATGGAAGACGTCATTTCTTCAAAAGTTGACGCCATTGTTCTGGTAAGCACAGACCCTTCCAAGGTACAGACACAAATTGAAAGTGCCGACAAAGCAGGTATTCCCGTATTCGGCTGCGACGCCGGTTTCATAGAGGGAATGGTTGTTAATGCCACTAGCGACAACTACTCAATGGGTGAACAGCTAACCAACTTCTTGTTTGAACAAATTGGTGACAAAGGCAAGATCATTGCTCTTACCCATCGTCCTCACCCCGGTGTTGTAAAGAGATGCGAAGCTTTGGACAAAATTCTTCCCGAGCATAAGGATATTTCTTTGATTGTAGAGCAGCATGTTGACGTTCCCGGACCCATTGATAATGCAAGAAAAATTGTTGAAAACCTCCTTCTTGCAAATCCTGAAAAAGGTTCTATCTCTGCTATCTGGTGCGCATGGGACGAACCTGCAATTGGCGCCGCACAGGCTATAGAAGCTGCCGGTAGAGATGAAATTATTGTTGCGGGTGTTGACGGCAACAGCCAGGCCATTGAAATGATTCAAGCCGGTTCTGCCATCAAGGGCACCATCGCCCAGGATTTTGGCGCAATGGCTTCCATTGTTGTAGATGAAATGGAAAAGCTTTTTAATGGCGAACAAATTGAAAAAGGCGACAAGTACGCTCCCGGAAAGCTCATCACCAAGTAAATAAAAGCGGTCGCTCCATAAAATGATTATTTAGGATTGTTGTAAGGTGACTGCCACTTTACAACAATCCTATTTAAACGCAACTATGTTACTAAGGAGAGGGTACTATGCTTTTGCAAACCAATAACCTCTGCAAAAAGTTTGGAAACACATATGCATTAAAAGACATTCATTTTACCATTGAACCGGGAGAAGTACATGGGCTGGTAGGCGAAAACGGAGCAGGAAAATCTACCCTCATCAAAATTTTGACCGGCGTTTACAGTATGGATTCAGGCGAAATTCTTTGGGAAGGGCAGCCTGTTCAAATCCACAATCCTGTTCAGAGCAGAAATTTGGGTATCAATGTAATTCATCAGGACAGAAATCTTATTCCCGCTTTTAACTGCATCGAGAATATCTATTTGGGGCTTAACTATGAAAAGAAAATGGGTTGTGCGGTTAATTGGTCTCAAATGGAGGACAAAGTAAACGGCTTGCTTGCTGAACTGGGAATTGAACTACCCCTTAATAAGCTTGCCACGGAACTCACCCCACCCCAAAAAACACTGGTTGAAATTGTTCGGGCAATGATGACCAATTGCAAGCTTTTAATTCTGGACGAACCAACAGCCTCCTTAACAGACAAAGAATCAGAGCTGTTGTTTGATCTTATATTAAAACTAAAACAAAAAGGTACTTCTATTTTATATGTGACCCATAGGATGGATGAAATCTTTAGGCTGACAGACCGAATTACTGTTTTTAAAAACGGTCAGCTTGTCAATGTGGTTTCTACCACAGAAGTAGATAAGGATAAGCTGGTTTCTATGATGACCGATAACTGGATATCAGAGCGTAAAGATCTGACTGCAGACATTGGGGAAGCTATGCTTACAGTATCCAACATTGCATCTAAAGACGGCATTGTAAAGGATGCAAGCTTTTGCGCCCACCAAGGTGAGGTTTTGGGCATATTTGGCCTTGGCGGAAGCGGCCGTACCGAGCTGCTTGAATGTATATACGGCCTGCGAGACACCACTGGCGGAAGCGTTGTGTTAAGAGATGAGGACTTTACCCAAAGGAATCCCGGGCTATCTATCAAAAAGGGATTGGTACTCATTCATGAAGACCGAAGGGGTAAGGCACTGATACCCAGCCTCAGCGTAAAGCAAAACATTGTATTGTCTACCATAAACCACTATGCCAAAGCAGGTATTATTAACGAAAAAGCAGAAATAGACGATGCGGTAGAAAAGATAAAATCTTTATCAATTAAAACAGATGGCCCCCATCAGGCTGTTCATGAGCTTTCCGGCGGTAATCAGCAAAAGGTTGTTTTTGCAAAGGCATTGATGTCTAACCCCAAAGTATTTTTGTGTGATGAACCCACACAGGCAGTAGACGTTAAAACCCGGGCAGAAATTCACAGCCTGTTGCGTACAAAAGCCGCCGAGGGAAATGCTGTTGTTTTTGTAACCTCAGATTTAAAAGAAATGCTGGAGGTTGCCGACAATATACAAATTATTGCAAACGGTGTTACAAAGCAATTGGTAAAAAACGAAAACCTTTCAGCAGAACAAGTTTTAGCTTATTGCTACGCCTAAATTAAATGCCTCCATTAGTAGTACTTACCTTGGTGGCAGATTGGAGAAATAGTGTTATGAATAAAAAAATGACCAGCATCCTTCGTAACAACGGTACAATAATAGCCAGTCTCCTTATTATTGTTGTATTTAGTATGCTTCGTCCAACGGTATTCCCTACGTGGGGCAACTTTATTAACATTACCCGCCAAATTTCACTGCTGGTGGTTATTGCGCTTGGCGCAACACTGGTAATGACAGTAGATGAGTTTGACTTGTCCGTTGGTGCCATTGCCAGCCTGGGCGGTGTCATCGGCGCAAAAATGGCAACTGCAGGTATTCCCATTGTATTTTGTTTTATTGCCCCTGCGCTCATTTGCCTTGTCATCGGTTATGTCAACGGCTGGGTTGTTACAAAATTTAAAGTGCTATCCTTTATTACTACCCTGGCAATGAGCACCATTTTGGCTGGCTTTACTTATTGGTTTACAGGCGGCGCAACGGTATTTACCGGTATACCGGCAAGCTTTAAATATATTGGCGGAACCAGCTTTTTGGGTATTCCTCTGCTTTCTATCATTATGATTTTGCTCAGCATTGCGCTGTGGTTTGTCATGCGCCATACCTCCTTTGGAAGAAAGCTTTATGCCATTGGTGGCAACGAGGCGGCGTCTCAGGTATCAGGCATTAATGTAAAAAAATATAAAAATGCTGCATTTGCTCTTTGTGCCGCATTTGCAGGCTTGACAGGCGTTTTAATGGCGTCTCGACTGGGTTCTGCACATCCTACGGGAGGCGACGGCTTGTTCCTGCAATCTTATGCTGCCGTGTTTTTGGGCAGAACAGTATTCAAAGAGGGTGTACCTAACGTTTGGGGTACCTTTGTTGGTGCGGCAGTACTTGGAATTTTAGCAAACGGACTGACAATTCTTCAGGTCCCAACCTTTATGCAGGATGTTATTACCGGTTTCATCATCATTGCAGCGGTAGTGTTTCAAAAGATAGGGCGTGGAGATAAATGAATATAGTTTCAGAAAACAATAAAGCCATCATATTAAAAAACAATTTGGTAGTAGGCTATCTTTTGGCCGGGTACCCTTCATCGGAATCTTTTTTTGAGGTTGTAAGAGACTGCAACCAAACAGGGCTGGATATTTATGAAATTGGATTTCCAAGCACAAACCCCTTTGCAGATGGAGAAATTATACGCAGCGCACACAATATGGTAGACACAGTGGCCTGTCAGAATATTCAGTACTGGAAGCGTTTAAGAGAAGCCGCAACCAAACCTGTCTGGCTTATGGCTTATTACAAAGACTTTATTGAGTCTAAAATTTATATGGAATTTGCCAAAAGCAATGTAATGGACGCCATTGTTATCCCCGACATGGAGGTAATTGAAAGAATATCTTTGGCCAAAGAACTGGCGCCTTATCATGTTGATGTATTGGGCTTTGTCAACCCCAGTATGCCAGAGGCGGAAATGCGTTTTTGTTTTGAAAATTTCCCGCTGGTATATGCCCAGCTTCATGTTGGCCAAACCGGTTGTCAGACTGCAGAGGATGTGCACCAAAAAATGCTGAAAATTTCTTTGGAATATAAAAATACAACTACCTTTGCAGGGTTTGGTATCAACACTTCCGAAAGGGTACGCCAGCTATTTTCCCAAGGGTTTCAGGGTGCCATCATTGGAACAGCTATGTTAAAAAACTTAAACATTTCTACACAAGCACTCATTGAGTATATTAAGGAGCTGAACAAAGTTGAGCTTTTTGGGAGGGAATAAAGCATGAAGCGCTTTATTGCAGCCTTTGATGTAGGAACCACGGCGGTAAAAGGCGTTATTGTTTCAACAGCAGGCGAAGTTGTTTTTTCTTCCAGTATTAATATTGAAACAATATTTGAGCAAGACCACAAAGAACAAAGCCCCTTGGATTGGTACGACGCATTTTGTCAAATTTCAAAAGGCTTCTTTCAAAACGGTTATGTAAGCAAAGACTTTTTGGGCATTGTCATGAGCGGGCAAATGCAGGATTTGATTTTGATAGACAAAGAAAACCAACCTGTGTGCAATGCCATTCTTTATTCAGACGGAAGAGCTACAAAACAAGCAGAGCACCTTATCTCCAAAATTGGTTTTGACCGCATCAGCGAAGTTACCGGCAACAACTTTGATGGCTCTATGCCCTTTGCAAAACTGCTTTGGGTAAAAGAAAATAAAAAAGATATTTACAACAATATCCATAAAATTCTGATTAGTGCAAAGGATTACTGCATGACCCGCCTAACCGGCAATTATGCGGCGGATGCGGTATCTGCTTCAACTGCGGGACTCATGGATATCCACACAAAAAAGTGGATGTATGAGTGGTGTATACAAGAGGACATTGATACAGATATTTTACCGGACATTTATTACACAGACTCCAAGGCAGGTATTGTTTCGGCTCTTGCAGCAGAGGAAACCGGTTACGCCCAGGGCACTCCTGTGTACTGTGGAACAGGTGACGCCGGCGCAACCACCTTGGCAAGCGGTATACACGCACAGGGCGATTATAATATCAACCTGGGCACTTCCGGATGGATTGCCTGCATTTCGGATGATGTTTTGCCTGAAACGGGCGTGTTTAATCTGGCAGCAATACAAAGGGATGTCTATATCAACGTAGTACCGTTTTTAAATGCTGGCAATGTGCATAAATGGATTTCTTCTGTCATGACTCCTGATGGGATGCAGTCGGAAAAATACCATTATGCAGCCCAGCTTCTTGAAGAATCATCTCCCGGCAGTCATGGGCTATTGGCTATTCCCTACTTGGTAGGCGAAAGATTTCCGGTTATGGATACCAATATCAAAGGCTGCTTCATTGGTGCAACCCCGGAAACAACAAAGCAGGATATGGTACGCGCCTGCTTGGAGGGAGTTGCTTTTTCCATAAAATATGGTATTGAAAAAATCGGACGCACACCGGAGTCTGTCTCTATCATTGGCGGCGGCGCAAAAGAAAGCGTTTGGTGCCAAATCATTGCCGACATTATAGGCCAACCGGTAAAAGCATATGGAATTTCAGAATATTTGCCTTCGGTGGCAATTTGTTCGGCAGTTTTAATTGGTGAAGGCTTGTGGCAAGACTATTCACAGTTAAAGGACTTTTTGGCTCAAAGCGGTGAAAATAGAATCTTTGAGCCAAATATGGTCACTCATACCAATTATCTACATTCTTATAATCGGTTTAAAAAAATATTGCCCCTTATCAGAACCATTTTTAAATAAAACAAATAGTAGCAACAAAATATGTGCCAAACCAAAAACGGATGGATAAGGCTGCGCAGGCAGCCTTATCCATCCGTTTTTTATAGAGCAGAATACAAAAAGCTTTGAACCCAACCATAGTTAAAAAGTCTGAAATGCTATATCTCTTTGTTTTTTTACAAGCCATTCCCCCTGTCTGGTACTGGCTTGTACTTTCTACCAGACAGCTGTTTTTTACCGCCTTTGCAGAAAGTTGATTTTATACCTGATGCCCGTACAACAACCTTCGAACCGGTATCCAAATTTCGCTTTTGTAATCTGCTTTAGAGAGGTCCGGGCTTTCATTCCACAACATCTCCGGACCCCTATTCAGCTCGTAACCAGAGGTTGGAAACCATTCGGCATATATTTTTGCCCACGTTTCCTGAAGTGCAATAGGAAATACCCCTGACACACTAAAAACTGCCCATAAAGAAGCTTCTACTTGCAATAAATCATAACCTGCCGGCACTTCTTTTGTTGTTGCAACACCTATATACTGGTCTACCTCGCTTCCTTCGGTGGTACGCTCAGAAAAATTTGCAGAAACATTTAGTATCCCCTTTGGTTCTATATTACACAGGCTTTTTAGTTCCAAAACAATCTCGGGCGTAAGTTTTTGAACAAGGGTATCCATTTGTTGGTTAATCCCTTTAAATTGCACGGTAATTCTTTTTTTAAAGCCGACAATGTGAAATGCCTCTTTCTCTACAATTCTATACTCCATTTCTATTCCTCCCTTTACTGTCAATTGAAACGTCATAGGCGGAAATGCTTTTAACTCAACATTTGACTTTTTTACATGTGACGGTTTGACGCCGTGCATAGTTTGAAATGCTTTACCAAATGCTTCCGGCGTTTCATAACCCAGTTCCAGTGCTACATCAATGACCCTAGCTTCATTTGATTGCAGCATCATCGCTGCTAACGATAATTTCCTCCGTCGAATATATTCTCCCAAAGACATACCGGCAAGTGCTGAGAACATTCGACGGAAATAGTATTCAGAGCACCCTGCAATACGTGAGATTTGTGCATCCTCTATATTCCCTGTTAGATTACTTTCAATGTAGGACATAGCATCATTAAATTGCTTCAGTAAATCCAATGTGCACGCCTCCTTTCGCTATCATCATAGCAAAATTATACTTTTTATTCCTGTTCATTCTGTTGCAGATATTAACTGATTTTTAGTTCTATCAAAAAATAAAAAAATTCAGCATAGCACTGGTTGTTTACATTGTAAAAGGAACAATTTCTATGTTGCCTGAGCCTTATTTGTAATGCCCTGTAGCGGGACCAATGATAATTTAGTTGAATATAATAATTATAAATACTGAATAGACATGAATGTAGCATAATATCTTATTATATACAATTGCTTAACTCTTAAGAAAGGATGATTGTTACTTGAAAGATCAAAACAGATTTCCGCTACATCCCAAGGTAAAACGACAATTATCTACCGAGCCTAACTTCGGTCTGCATCGAAATGATTTATATACTATCCACAATATAGAAAAATGTGTTGTGTTTGTATGGACTTATCCCGGTGAACAATTTTGGTATTACATCCATCATCAAACAAAAGATATGCTAATTGGTTTTATCAAGGAAAATGAGTATTGGGTTTATAAGCCATTATATAAATACTCCATCTTTACTTATTATTGATAAAAAGGAGGGTCTTTTTTGAATGAAATGTCTGGTAGCACTCATTACATAGGTGAAAAGGCCTTTCCGGTTGCCGCACGAGCATATGGAACAAGCAACGCTAACCTGCTTGATGTAACCGATGAACTAGTAGAAGTTATTGTAAAATTTAGCGGCGACATTCAAAAGGTAGCAGCTGAATTAGAGGCTAAGGCAGAAGTTTTATATCAAAACTATGCAATTATTACCATAGAAAAATATAAACTGCCAAAGCTTTATTCTTACCAGGAAATAGAAAACATTGAGCTTCCCAAGATAGTTAGTTATGAAAGCACTTTTAATCTGGTATCCACCTGCATCAAGCCTGTGCAGGATAAAAGCTCCTACCATCTTACGGGAAAAGGGGTTATTGTGGCTATTATTGATTCAGGGATAGATTATACTCATAAGGATTTTCAAAATGCTGATGGAAGCAGCAGAATATTGTATATTTGGGATCAGGTAACACCCGGCAACCCACCTGCAGGCTTTTTTGGTGGCACCGAATATAATCAGGAGCAAATTAATTCGGCATTAAATAGCGCGGAACCCTTTGAGCTTATCCCCAATACAGACCCCAACGGACATGGCACTGCTGTGGCAGGAGTTGCTGCCGGAAACGGCCGGTCAAGCGAAAGTGATAATATGGGAGCTGCTCCGGATTCTGATATCATTGCCGTAAGAATTGGAACCAGGGGCTTTGAATCTTTTGCAAGAAGCACCGAAGTGATGAGAGCAATTAAGTATGTTATTGATAAAGCTAAATTGTTAAAAAAGCCCATTGCTATCAACATTAGCATGGGAACAAACAACGGCTCGCACACCGGCACTTCCCTTTTTGAATCATATATTTCTGACATATCCGCAGATTGGAAAACAGTAATTGTTGTACCTACCGGCAACGAGGGAAGCGCCGGGCATCATTACAGCGGTAAAATCGAAACCGGACAAACCAAAGATATTGAATTTTTTACTTCCCCGGGTATTTACAGCTTCTACCTGGGTATTTGGAAAAATTTTGCGGATAGCTTTAAAATTGAAATTATCCTGCCAACCGGTGTTTCTTCAGGGGTTATTGGCATAGAAAATCAGACAAAAACAGTTCGAGCCGAAAACATGACGATTTCGGTAATATACGGGCAGCCAACCCACTACTCCACCAATCAGGAAATTTTTATCGATGTCAGAGCGCCCGGGGTACCCATCAATGCCGGCCTTTGGAAAATCAGGTTAATTGCTGATCAAATTGTTGATGGAAACTTTAACATGTGGCTCCCCACCTTGGAAGAGGTTACTGATGAGACTTTTTTTTCACAAGCTTCTCGAGATAATACCCAAACCATTCCTTCTACCGCTCTCAAGGTAATCAGTGTAGCAGGATACAACGACAGAGCAGGAAATGTTGCGGAGTTTTCCGGCAGGGGCAACAGCAACCCCGCCTTACCCGGCCCGGATATTGCTGCGCCGGCTGTGCAAATTGTCAGCACAAAAACAGGCGGAGGATACGACGCCTTTACCGGCACAAGTATGGCCGCTCCTTTTGTTACCGGCGCGGTGGCGCTTATGATGCAATGGGGTATTGTACAACAAAATGATCCCTATCTTTACGGAGAAAGGGCAAAAGCGTTTTTAAGGCTGGGTGCTACGCGTAGCAAAGATGGAAAGTATCCCAATCCATCTCTTGGGTATGGAACGCTTTGTTTAAAAACCACCATGAACTATCTGGTACAATACAAATGGGGGGGAAATTTATTTTGGCTACAGTAGAGCATGAATATGACTTACCGCTTGACGAGTTTATAAAGCTTCCCACTACTGTGGATTTTGGTGTTTTTTATGTAGACCGTTTTGAGGCTTATATTAAGGATAAACCGTATTTAAAGCTGGGAACAAAGCTTGGCAATGATTATATTGTGGTATACACAAACAAAGAAAACATTCCACGGGTGTTTTTTGAGCTAGGCAGTGAATTTATAGAGTTTTTCCCCCAAATATTATCCCCCCTTGACAGCAAAAGTAATGAAAACTCCGGCATTACACAAATATTAAACCAACCCTTTTTAAACCTTTCGGGAAAAGATGTTATCATCGGTTTTGTTGATACCGGAATTGATTACACAAAAGATGCTTTTAAATTTGAGGACGGCAGCACAAAAATACTAAACATTTGGGACCAGACATTAGACGGCCCCAGACCGGAAGATCTTTATTACGGTGCTGTCTATTCCAGCGACCAAATCAATGAGGCATTAAAATCAGATGACCCATATAGCATTGTCCCCAGTCAGGATACGGATGGGCATGGCACGTTCCTGGCTTCCGTAGCTGCAAGCAATGAACAGGGTGAGTACATTGGTGCAGCACCCAAAGCCCATATTATAGCGGTAAAGCTTCGCCGTGCAAATCAGTATTATATTGATAAATTTCTGCTTCCTCAAGATAACCCCAATCTGTACGAAGAAACCGACTACCTGCTGGGTGTCAAATACATTTTAGATAGGTCGGAAGTACTGAATGTCCCGGTTGTTATCTGTATCGGCATGGGCTCAAATTTTTCCGCACATGACGGTGATACCTTCTTTGAAGATTATATTTCTTATGTCTCACAAAGGGCAGGATACGCTTTTGTTACCGCCGCAGGCAATGAAAGCAACGCCAAGCATCACACTCAAGGCGTTATTGCAAAAACCGGTTCTACCGATATTATGAGCATCAAGGTCTCTGATCCAAATCCATCCTTTACTGTAACAATTTTTGGTGCAGCCTATGATAAAATCTCTGTAGGAATAAAAACACCAACGGGAGAAGTTATTTCCAGACTTCCCTTTAAATATGGTGTAGAATATAATGAAAAATTTGTATTTGAAAAATCAACCGTCACGGTTAGCTATTATCAAAGCACCAACTCCATTATTTTTATTGGCATTAAAGACGCTACCCAGGGAATTTGGGATGTTATCCTTTATGGAGATTCCATTGTAAGCGGAGACTATTTTGCATGGCTGCCAATTACAGGGCAGGTAAGCCCTGCCGTGGAGTTTTTAAAACCATACCCCGATTATACCATTGTATATCCGGCAACCGCCCTGCGAACCATTACTTGCGGTGCGTATAATACTGAAGACAACAGCCTATATGTTTCTTCCTCCTGGGGCCCCACAAGACTGCCCAGAATGGCACCGGATTTTGTTGCGCCGGGGGTAAATGTCAGCGGCATTTATCCCTCGGGGTACGGCACCATGACCGGAACCAGCGTTGCGGCCGCCGTAACAGCAGGTGCTGCCGCTTTGCTTCTGGAGTGGGGACTTCTTCGTGGCAATATTCCTTCCATGGACGGAGATCTTATCAGAACACTTTTAATCAGCGGCTGCAGAAGAGAAAGTGCAGAAAGATACCCCAACACAAAAACAGGGTATGGCCAGCTAGATTTATTTGGAACTTTTAACGTAATTAAAGAATCCGGCATTTATTATACTGAGTAATCTTTTTATGAAAGGTTACTTTAACCGCCATTTTAGCAAGGAGGAAAATAGTATGCCAAACGGAAATGCAACGGGAGGCTTTGGTGGCTTACAGGTAAATGTCTATATCAACGGGTTGGGCAGGCCTGCCGAAAACGCACTTGTACGGGTCAGTAACCCTTCTAACAGTGTTGTAATAGAAGAAGCCAGAACAGACTCCCTGGGACAAATTCCTGAAATTGAACTACCCTCTCCCCCCATAGACTATTCTATGGAACCCAGCTCAAGACCCTTTAATCAATACAATGTATCTGTAACCTTACCGGGCTATACGCAGGCCAACATTTTTAATGTTCAAATTTACCCCGGAAGTACCTCCATTCAGGAAACCTTGCTGACACCAGCTTACAGCAACATTCAAATTCCGTATCCGGTGCTGTGGGGAGATTTCCCCCCAAAAATACCGGAGGATGAGGTAAAAAAGCTTCCTCTCCCAGGCGATTTTATTGTATTGCCCAAGCCGGTAGTTCCTGAAATCATTGTTGTTCATGCCGGGGTACCAAACGATACCAGTGCAAAAAATTATACCGTAGGCTTTAAGGACTATATTAAAAATGTGGCAAGCAGCGAAATTTACCCCACCTGGCCCCGAGAAACACTGAAAGCCAATATTCTTGCCATTTTGTCCTTTACCATGAGTCGCGTCTATACAGAATGGTACAGAAGCAAAGGGTACAACTTTACCGTTACAAACTCTACTTCTTATGACCAGGCATTCACCTACGGCAGAGACATTTTTAAGGAAATTTCCAACATCGTTGATGAAATCTTTACCACCTATATTTCAAGGCCCGATATTATTCAGCCGCTTTTTACCCAGTACTCAGACGGCAAAAAGATTAAGCGGGAAGGCTGGTTAAGCCAGTGGGGTTCTAAGTATTTGGGAGACGACGGCTATACCGCTTTGCAAATTTTAAAGGATTATTATGGCAGCGACATTATTTTAAAACAAGCAGAAAAGGTCAGCGGAATTCCACTGTCTTTTCCCGGTTATGTGCTTGAAATTGGTTCAACCGGCGCACCGGTAAAAACAATACAAGAACAGTTAAATGCCATTTCCAAAAATTATCCTCTCATTCCCAAGCTGGTGGTAGATGGTATTTATGGACAAAAAACGGCAGACTCTGTAAAGGTTTTTCAACAAGTGTTTAAGCTACCGGTAAATGGCATTGTAGATTTTAGAACATGGTACAAACTATCAGAAATTTTTACTTCTGTAAAAAAATTAGCCTGATCCAAACATTTTGGGTGAAGTTATTTGAGCGTTTCTGAAAATAAACAATGCTAAAACGATGTTTGTTCATTCAGATAATCCTCTGATGAATCATCCGCAGCCAGTGTTCTCCTACACAAAACCATGACAAGCTTTTGTCATGGTTTTATGCTATACTGATTATATAAAAAATATACTCAGGGAGGTGAAACCTCTGAAAAATGACCGCCTGTTTCAGCTTCTATATTTGCTGTTGGAAAAAGGCACTTTGACAGCCCCCCAGCTTGCCCATATGCTGGAGGTATCGGTGCGCACTGTTTATCGGGATGTGGAAACCCTATCTCAGGCTGGAATACCAATTTATGCGCTGGCAGGAAAAGGGGGAGGCATTTCACTTTTGCCCGGTTACACCTTCGATAAAGCTTTGCTTTCTGACCAAGAGCAAAATCAGCTGCTTCTTGCCATTCAAAGCCTGAAAGCTGCCAATCAAGCTGTAGAGCCCCTGCTAACAAAGCTGGGGACAGCTTTTCAGAAGCCACCCCACAACTGGATAGAGGTAGACTTTTCTCGTTGGGGCATGAGCCAAACCGATACCGAACGGTTTGAGCTTTTAAAAAACGCTATTCTTAATAAAAAGGTGCTACGCCTTACCTACTGCGGTGCATCCGGCAATATGAGCGTGCGCAACGTCCATCCCCTAAAGCTGATTTATAAGGACAAGCACTGGTATTTACAGGGGTTTTGCCTGCAGGCCGGTGATTTTAGGCTTTTTAAAGCAGGGCGAATTGTTGAAGTTGCTTTCACCGGAGAAACCTTTACTGAAAATTATGCGGAAGAACTTCCGCCTCTTGAAAATGAGCATCTGCCCTGTCCCACAACACACTTAAAACTGTGTATTGCTTCCCAACTTGCTTTTAGGGTATATGATGAATTTGACCGAAGGAGTATTACACCACAAGCCGATGGAAGCTACCTGGTAGAGGTTGACTTTCCCCTGGATGGTTGGGTGGTTGGATATTTGTTTTCTTTTGGCACTGCGCTTAAAGTACTGCAACCGGCTGAGCTGCAAAAGCAATTGGCTGAATATGCACAAAAAATTGCAGATCACCATAAAACATGACACCCTGTTGTCAGCTTTTGTTTGGTACAATAAACAAAAAACAACAGGAGGGCAACAAAATGAAACCTGCAAGTCAACAATTTTGTCAAAGCTGCGGCATGCCTATGGGAGAAACTGACCAACTGTACGGCAGTGAGGCCAACGGCGCAAAAAGTACCGACTACTGCAAATACTGCTATGAGAATGGCGGCTTTACCTTTGTGGGCAGCATGGAAGAGCTTATTGAAGTTTGTGTTGGCCCCATGGTACAGAGCAACCCCGGTATGACTGGGGAGCAGGCCAGAACCATGATGCAGCAATTTTTTCCAAACCTGAAACGCTGGAAAACAAAATGACCCAAAGGCGGTGCGGTTATGTCACAGCTTGCTTTTAACGAGATGTTATTTGCTCCCTGTGGTATGAACTGTGCGGTGTGCTACAAGCATCTGGCAAAAAAGCCATGTTCCGGATGCTTGTGGGGCGATTCTGCCAAACCCGGGCATTGCCAAGCATGCCGGATTAAAGATTGCGTTAACAAAAAGGGCATTGGCTATTGCTTACATTGCAGCCTATTTCCTTGCGGGCTGATAAAAGCCTTGGACAAAAGCTACCAAACACGCTACGGCACCAGCCTAATTGCAAACAGCCTACTGGTAAAGGAGCAAGGAACCGCAGCCTTTATGGCACAACAACGAAAGCTGTATACCTGCTCTGATTGTGGCGGTATTATTTCATTGCATGATGGTATCTGTAGCTGCTGCGGTGCAGAATATCCCCTTGAAAGGAGGCTGAATGCGTTGTGAACTGGAACGAACTGTATTCTAAAAACACCACACCGGATTTGGCGGCAGTATCTGCATACATCGGCAGCCCTTTGTGGGAGGAGCTGCACAGTCATCTGGAAACTGCCTATGGTGTTTTGCCTGCCATAGAGCACAGTATCTGCTCCGGGGCCCCGGGGTGGAATTTAAAGTATAAAAAGAGCGGACGGGCCCTGTGTACCCTTTATCCTGCCCCGGGCTTTTTTACCTGTCTTGTCTCTGTTGGCGCCAAAGAGGCCATGGAGGCCGAGCTGCTGCTCAGCATCTGCACCGACTACCTCAAAGAGCTTTATTGGGGCACCAAGCCCTATAACGGCAGCCGCTGGCTGATGATAGAGGTTACCACACAGGAAATTTTAGAGGATGTCAAGCGGCTTATTGCCCTGCGAATAAAAAAGAAATGAGAAAAGAGGTTTGTTTCTTTGCACTATACAGAGGCCAAATCTATTTTGTCCCCCAAAAACGGCATGAACCTCTACCGAGGCTGTACCCACGGTTGTATTTACTGTGATTCCCGTAGTGAGTGCTATGGTATGACCCATACCTTTGAGGATGTGGAGGTAAAGGCCAACGCACCACAGCTGCTTGAGGCTGCTTTGAAAAAAAAGCGCCATCGCTGCATGATTGGCACAGGGTCTATGAGCGACCCTTATCTGCCCCTGGAAGTAAAAGAGCAGCTTACCCGTCGCTGCCTGGAAATACTCTGCCGCTATGGGTTTGGCTTTTCCTGCATTACCAAGTCAGATTTGGTGCTGCGGGATTTGGACCTGCTGCAAAGCATCCATCATCAGGCAAAGTGCGTGGTACAGATAACTCTTACCACCTATGATGAGGACTTGTGCCGTATGATAGAGCCCAATGTTGCCACCACCCACCGCAGATTCGAGGTTCTGAAAGAACTGCAAAAAGCCGGCATTCCCACTATAGTGTGGATGACTCCTATTCTGCCTTTTCTCAACGATACCCAGGAGAATATTCGGGGACTTTTGGACTATTGTGGGGAAGCCGGTGTACATGGCATTCTTACTTTTGGCATGGGTATGACGTTGCGCAGCGGCAACCGGGAATATTTTTATAAAAAGCTGGACCAGCATTTTCCCAACATGAAGCAGCAGTATATGCGTGCCTTTGGCTATCAATACGGTATTCACAGCCCCAATGGCCGTGTGCTTGGCAAGCTGGTTCAAGACTTTTGCGTACAAAACAACATTTTGTATGGTACTCAGGAGGTTTTTAACTATCTCTCCCAGATGGATACGCATAGCCAGCAGCTGTCTTTGTTTTAATATTGCATAGGCACCGCAGCAGGCTGATATAAAGCATGGACGAGGAGAAGCTCCAAATCCATGCTTTTTACTGTTTGATGGAATGTTAGCAAGGATAAATATCATTTTGTGCCAGGCGCGTTGCACCGCTTCTTTAAATGCATTATAATTAAAGAAGCTAATGAACGATTTAATAAGGTGGATTATTTGGGCAACACCCCAAGCTATTAAGCATAAAATTACAATGCAAAAATACACCAAATGTTGGAACGTTTTTTTATGCTAAAGTCTAAAGTTTATATTTATTTGGCCATCAAAGGCAGAACAGGAACGGATATGATTTGTCCCATAGTAAAAGATGAAATGTTTTTATGTCAAAAATCACAGCCAGCTACTCCAGAGGACAAAAAAACTGCCCAGGACTTATTGGATACTCTGGCAGCAAATGCCCAAGGCTGTGTTGGGCTGGCAGCAAACATGATTGGCGTTTTAAAACGGATTATTGCATTTGACTGTGACGGTACCTATGTGGTCATGTTTAACCCTGAAATCATCAGGCATTCCGAAGCCTATGAAGCGGAAGAGGGCTGCCTTTCCTTAACCGGTGTGCGCCAAACCAAACGGTATCAGTCCATTAAGGTCAAATATCAAAATGCAGATTTTTTGGTGCGCTATAAAACCTTTACCGGTTGGACAGCTCAAATCATTCAGCACGAAATTGACCATTGCAACGGAATTGTGATTTAACAATAAACCGCTGTATCTGTACATAGGCACCTTTTATACTCTGGTACTGCATGAAAAACGGAGATTCCCATGAAAATAATTATTTCCCCCGCCAAAAAAATGAAGGTTGACACAGACAGTCTGGACTTTTTGGGCTTGCCCCAGTTTTTGCCCCAGGCCCAAGCCATTAAGCACCACATGCAAAGCTTGACAGATGCAGAGCTTCAGGCTTTGTGGCGCTGTAATGACAGCATTGCAAAACTGAATATCCAGCGGTTGCGCAATATGGACCTGCAGCATAACCTCACTCCAGCTATCCTTGCCTATGAGGGTATTCAATACCAGTATATGGCGCCCAGTGTGTTTGAGGATGGCCAGTTTGATTATATTCAAAACCATCTGTGTATCTTGTCCGGATTTTACGGCCTGCTGCGGCCTTTTGACGGCATTGTGCCCTACCGCCTGGAGATGCAGGCAAAGCTTTCGGTAAACGGCTGCAAAGACCTTTACTCCTACTGGGGAGACAAGCCGTCAAAACAGCTTTTATCACAAGATTTTATTCTTAACCTGGCCTCCAAGGAATACAGCCGGGTAATAACTTCCCATCTGCCAAAAAAGACACAAGTAATTACCTGTGTCTTTGGTGAGCTGATAGGTGGAAAGATACAGGAAAAAGGCACCTTTTGCAAAATGGCAAGGGGTGAGATGGTTCGCTTTTTGGCAGAGCACCACATCACAAGCCAGGATGAAGTCAAATCCTTTCATCATCTTGGGTATACTTATTCCGAAGAACACTCAAACAACACTACTTATGTATTTTTAAAAGGAGAAGAGAACCATGCTGGAAGTAAACACAAAAGCCCCTGATTTTACCCTCAGTGACAAGGACGGAAAGCCTGTTTCATTATCCGATTTTAAAGGCAAAAAAATTGTGCTCTATTTTTATCCCAAAGACAATACCCCAGGTTGCACCCGCCAAGCCTGTGCCTTTGCCAAAAGCTATCAAGCCTTTCAAAGCATGGATACCGTGGTCATTGGCATCAGCAAGGACAGTACCGCTTCTCACCAAAAATTTGCCGACAAATATGAGCTGCCCTTTATCCTGCTTTCCGACCCTGAGCTGAAGGCCATTCAGGCTTACGATGTATGGCAGGAAAAAAAGCTGTATGGCAAGATAAACATGGGTGTGGTACGCGCAACCTATATAATCAATGAAGAAGGTGTGATAGAAAAAGTAATGCCCAAGGTAAAACCGGACACCAACGCTGCGGAAATTTTGGAATATTTACGGTTAAAGTAAGGCAAAGTCCTCATCATTTACTCCCCCATGTACCTGTTCTTAGCGCTATTTGCAAAGTTTTTCATCTTGTTTGGCAACATAAGAAAGGAAGGACAGCATATGCAAATTTACTATTTTACCCGTACCGGACGCAGCCGGAAAATTGCAGAAGACCTTGCAGCAAAAAACGGTACCACCGCAAAGATTATCAACGACGGTAAAAACTGGAGCGGTATTTTGGGCTACATCAAGGCCGCAGCAATGTCTGTAAGGGGCAAAAGTATTCCTGCAGATTACCCTGCTCCCCCTGCAGAAGAAACAGTCGCTTTGGTTTTTCCCGTTTGGGCAGGCACGTTTCCTCCGGCTGTAAAAACATTTGTGCAGGAGGTAGGCCGCAACCGTATTATTGCTGTCCCAACCTCTCTTGGCAGCACCATGAATGATCGGGATGGCTTTGCAAAAGTAATTGACCTTGTAGGCAAAGAAATTGTTGCCCCCCAGGTGCTATAATGGAGCAGGCGCTGCGCCCCGGGCGATACCGCCACTTTAAGGGCAATGAGTATCAGCTGCTATATGTGGCAAAGCATAGCGAAACCTTGGAGGAGATGGTGGTCTACCGCGCTCTTTACGGCGAGGGCGGCATTTGGGTGCGCCCAGCTTCCATGTGGGGTGAAACCATTGAGCGGGATGGGCAAACCTTTACACGGTTTACTTTTATTGGTGATTAACTTTTTGTCAGCACACAAAAAGGAGCATCCCTTGGATGCTCCTTTCACCTTGTTTTAAAAGGGTTTAATGGCAACAGCTTATGTTTCGTCTGCGTCTACCGATAAGAGTCTTTTAGATGAATCATTTGCGGGCTGAAAAAATTGTTATTCTATGGGTGCATAGAAAAATGTAGTGCTGTCTACAATCTGACACCACTTTTGGCGCTCCAGTACATGAATGATATCGGTGCGCTTTACACCGCTGCCCACGGCCTTGGCAATATCAGAAATATGAATGAGCTTATTGGTATTTTGCTTAAAAAATGCCAGCAGATTCTCCTTCAGTTCTTCCATGTCCATGGCAGGCGCTGCTTTGGCCTTGCTTTTGGCCTTTGTGGGTCTGGGGCGTTTCATGGTATCCGGGTGTTTTTTGGTATACAGCACAAAGATGGTTCTGATGCGCCCCACCAGCGCAGGGGTAATGTCAATTAGGTTACTAAGCTCATCAAAAGGGCAGTCTAACAGGTCACGCATGGTTTTATAGTTATGAAGTTCACAATAGCTAAGAAAATTTTCATAGCTTTCGTTACTATAAATCATCTTAATTTCATCCATATGGCCAGTCCTTTCTTATTCAGTGACACGAAAAGTTATTATACCCAATTTTTTAAAGACATTCAAGGCTTGACATTTTGAGAAAGCTGGCTATATTAAGTTAGGTTTACTATAATAAGATATGGTTTTGTGTGCTAAATTCTCTATAAAACCGCTTGGAAGCAGCAATATACATGCTGCTTTCCCATTGAATACTACCAAATTTTACACTGGGGGGAAAATAGATGGATGGTACTGTGGTACTCAGTGTTCTCAATGCAAAATATGTACATGCCTCTCCTGCTCCCTGGTGTCTTTCGGCAGGAATACAAACCTATGCGCCCCAGCTAAGCAGCAGCGTTCGTATCGTAGAAGCCACTGTAAATCAGCCTCTTGATGATGTGCTGGCACGCATTACAGAGGCTGCCCCTGCTGTTGTGGGTTTTTCCTGTTATTTGTGGAACATCAAGTCTACTCTGGCGCTTTGCGCTGCTTTAAAAAGGGAGTTTTCTCAGGTCATTACTGTGCTGGGCGGGCCGGAAGTAAGCTACTGTGCCCGGGAGATTTTAGAAAAAAATCCGCAGATAGACTATATCTTAGCCGGTGAGGGCGAGCAGAGTGTCCCGGCCTTTTTGGAGGCTGTGTTTGCCGCCCACCACCCACGCCACCTGCCAGAGCAGGCTCGACTGTCTATTCCCGGGCTTTGCGGAAGAAATCCTGACGGGTCTGTATACCAAAGCCAACCCTGTGTGCTCCTTGATGACGTGCCGTCTCCCCTTTTGGCCGGGTATGACAAGGCCGCACAGGGGCGCATCACCTATTTTGAAACCAGCCGAGGCTGCCCCTATTCCTGTGCTTTTTGCCTTTCTGGACGGTGTGGCAAGCCACGCTACTTTGACCTTAACACCGCTTTAAAGGATTTGCTTGTGCTTGCAAACAGCGGCACCCAAACCATTAAGTTTGTGGACAGAACCTTTAACGCAAACCCTCTCCATGCCAATGCCATTCTTGAGTTTATTCTGGAGAACTACGGCACAAAAATTCCCCGTGGAGTCTGCTTTCATTTTGAAATTGCGGGGGATATTTTGCGAGAAGAAACCTTTACCCTACTGCAGCAAATGCCACCGGGTGCTGTACAGCTGGAAATAGGCATGCAATCCTTTTGTGAAAAAACACTGGAGGCCATTCATCGTAAGACCGACACTGCACGGCTGCAGGCAAATATCCACCGTCTTGTGGCCATGGGTAATATGCATATCCACATTGACCTTATTGCGGGGCTGCCCTATGAGGATTTGTCCGTTTTCGCCCAAAGCTTTGATACCGGGTATGCTCTGGGGGCGCAAATGCTGCAGCTTGGCTTTTTAAAGCTGCTTCATGGCAGTGCCATGCGCACCATGCCACAGGATTACCCCTGTTGTTTTGACCAAGAACCACCCTATCAGGTGCAGACAACCCCCTGGCTTTCTGCAGAAGATTTTGAACTGCTGCACGCCACTGAGGATGCCGTGGAGCGGGTATACAACAGCGGGCGTTTTTGTCTGACTGCCCGCTATGCGCTAACAGCCACAGCCATGAGTCCCTTTGCCTTCTACAGCCAACTGGGTGTAGCCGCCCGCAACGCAGGGGTCTGCACGGGAATATCACTCAATGACTACACGGCGTTTTTGCAGGAATACCTTGCTACACTGCCAGGTATTGACAGCCAGCTGCTCCGTGACAATCTTGTCCGCGACAGGTTGTCCAGTAACTCCACCGGTCGGCTGCCTCCATGTTTGGTGCAGCAGGATGCCGCACTGGCAAAGGCTGTAAAAGCACTGGCTCTTGACCCTGCCACCGCACCACCAAAAGGGGTACGTCGAGGTGTTGCACTGCTGTATGGAGCAAAAACCCTTTGCTGGGTGGATTATATTGCAGAAAAAAAACACCCAGTGACCGGTCACTGGATGCTTTGTGAAAAACCGCTGCCGACATAGCCTATTGTAAAGGCTGTGCCGGCAGCTTTCTTTTGTAACATAAAAATCAGTGGATATGTACATGCTTTGGCATTAGCAGTGCTAAATACCAGGATAGAAATGCAGGCCCCCACAAGATGGCCCAAATGCCCGCCACTGCCAAAAAGCTGCCAAAGGGCACCTCTCGGCCCAAAGCATAACGGGTGGGGCGCAAAATTAGCATAACCAAAGTACCCAACACGGCGCCAATTGCCATGGTAAACAAGTTAAGCTGCCAGCCCAGGCACAGCCCAAGGGCAGCCATCAGCTTAATATCACCGCCGCCCATGGCCTTACCTTTTGAGACCAAAACAATAAGCAAAAACAATACGCTTACCGAAAAACCACCCAGCAGGCGGTTGAGCCAGCTGTGGGGCTGCAAGACCATCAGTACCACCCCCATGGCGGCAATGATGATACTGAGAGTATCGGGGATAATCATGTGCTGCCAGTCGATAAATGCCACCACCAGCAGGCAGGAGCACACCACACACCACACCAGAGCTTGTGAGGTAAAGCCAAACTGCCAGGCCACTGCAACATAGAGGGTCCCTGTCAACAGCTCCACCACAGGATACTGGCAGGAAATTGGCTCTTTGCAGTAGCGGCATCGCCCCTTTAAAAACAGCCAGCTGAACAACGGTACCAAATCTTGCGGCATCAGCCGATGACCGCAGCTTTGGCACTTGGAGTAGCCCTTGGAAAAGGAAATTTGCCGTGGAATGCGGTAAATAAGAACGTTAAAAAAGCTGCCTAAAATAAGACCTGCCAAAAATACAGGAATGTAATAGGCCGGGGGCAGATGGATCATGCGTCTTTTCCTCCCTTGCCGTGGCCCAGTTGATGCTCCATATATTCAGGAAATACTGCAAATCTTTTTGCGTCCAAGGGGGTAATGGCACCCAAGCGGCAAAGACGGATCAGATCTGCATCCATAATATGCATACCTATTGAGGAACCTGTTAAAATTGCGTTGGAAATTTGAGCAACGTGATTTTCGCGGATCAGATTAGAAATTGCAGGGGTCATTACCATAACCTCGGTGGCCAGCACCCGTCCGGTGCCGGATTTGTGGGGAACAAGCTGTTGCGAGATGGTGCCCCGCAGCACCATGGAAAGCTGAGTACGAATTTGCGCCTGCTGATATTGGGGAAATACATCAATGATGCGGTCGATGGCCTTGGCTGCACCAATGGTGTGCAGGGTGGAAAACACCAGATGTCCGGTTTCGGCAGCGGTAAGGGCTATAGAGATACTCTCCAAATCACGCATTTCTCCAATAAAGATGATATCGGGGTCCTGACGCAGTGCCGCACGCAAAGCGGTATTAAAGCTTTGGGTGTCACGCCCTGTCTCCCGCTGGTGTATCATAGAAAGGTCATGCTTGTGGTGGTATTCAATGGGGTCTTCTATGGTGATGACATGGCAGGCCCTGTTGTGGTTAATCCAGTCCAGCATAGAAGCGATGGTGGTGGTTTTGCCGGTGCCTGTAGGGCCTGTTACCAGCACCAAGCCATGCTGGAGACGGCAAAAGTCCTCCGCTACCTTTTGGGGTAATCCCAACTGCTCAAAGGTAGGTATCTGCTGGCTTAAAATGCGCATGGCAATGGAGTAGCTGCCCCGCTGGCGGTAGGCGCTGAGCCTTGTGCGGATGTCCTCCACACAGGCGGGCATATAAGAAAAATCAATTTCGCCATCCTGCTCCAGCCGTGCAAATTCTTCCCGGGTAAGAATGCTTTGCAGCATTTCCATGATGTCCTGGGGGGTGCAAGGGGGAAAATTCAGATGGATGAGCTGTCCGTTGATGCGGCACACAGGCGGAATTCCTACCGAAAGGTGCAGGTCCGAAGCATTATGCTGTAGTGCCTGTGCAAGTAAGGTGTCTAGTTTCACGCAAAAATCCTCCTTTTTAGGACATCTTTGGGCAAGGGGTACTCCTGTTGGGGTATAAACAGAGTATGGGCTTACCCCCCTGCAGATAGACAATCCGCAGGGGGGTGGATTTAGGTATTTAGCTTCAAAAAATATTATTGAGCTTTGTCGATACCATGTGTACCAATGCTACATTTTGCATGAATCTCATTTGTAGTATCATCGATATCGATAGAATATTTACCATTAGCAGGACAAGTAATTTCACCCATATCTTTTAGATATTTATCCAGGCCAGATCCAGTAAGAGTATCCGTTGTCTCGTTAACTGTATCACCGTTTACTTGTGCCTGCATAATAGCAGATTCTATGGTGCGTAGGTTAGCTGCGCATGTATTAACTTCTGCTTTTTCGGTTACGCTTGTGTACACAGGAATAGCAACAGCCACCAGAATACCGAGGAT
>JAEYXR010000061.1 GCA_023431215.1 Bacillota bacterium | reverse complement strand
CTACTTAACCCGGGAGGAAATTGCCACTGTGGTGCGTGAAGCCGCCAGTGTCAACATTCCTACCGCTGCACATTGCATTGGCGGTCAGGGTCTTGCTGATTGTCTTTCCGAAGGCGTGGATGTCATCGAACATGCATACTCCGTCACCGAAAGTGACATTGAGCTACTGCTCAAGCATGACAGCTGGGTAGACCTTACCTCCGGCATCATTTTAGACCCCAGCCGGGAAGAGTTTCTTTCGGAACGGGGTGCTGCACATACCCGTGCATGCCGTGAGGCAACCTTCCGCCGGCTGGAAAAGCTGGTGAAAAGCGGCGTGAAGTTTACCCTGGGCACCGACGCTTACCATGGTATGCTTTACCGTGAGGTGGAGTATGCTGTAGAGCTGGGTGCTTCCAACCTTACAGCGGTACAAGGTGTTACCACCAACGCTGCCCGCATGTGCCGTATTGATAAGGCTACAGGCAGTATTGCCCAAGGCCTTGCCGCAGACCTTATTGCTGTGGAAAGCAACCCTTTGGACAGTGTTTCGGCATTGAGCCAGGTAGCCCTTGTAATGAAAGGCGGCAGCATTGTTAAGCGCAGCTAAGAAGCTATTATAAAATTCACCTTTTATCCTCCAATTGAAGCGGCCCTGCAGTCTTTATCTGTGGGGCTGCTTCTTTTTATTGCAAAAACTGACTTTTTGCATTCTACTTTTAGCCAAATTTGCAAAAGGGCAACAAAAAACCGGGAAGTAAAAACTTACTCCCCGGTTTTTTTATTAATGTGTTTCAGCGCATGCTCTTTTATTTTATTAAAGGTTTCTTCGCTTAAATCGTGTTCTATTTTACAGGCATCTGCGGCAGCTACCTCTTTGCTGACACCCAGGTAAACCAAAAAATCGGTAAGCAGCCGATGTCGGGTATAAATTCTGTTGGCAACCTGCAGCCCCTGTTGAGTCAATGAGATATAACCTTCACCATCCATTTGAATATAGCCGTTTTCACGCAGGCGCTTCATGGCAACACTGACGCTGGGCTTGGTGTATCCCAACTCGTTAACAATATCTATGGAACGCACCAGTCCCAAACGCTCTTTCAGAACCAGTATGGCTTCCAGATAGTCTTCAGCTGATTCGTGAATATTCATAGCGCACCTCTTTTATCAAAGTATCTTAATCCTAGGGTAACACAGTTCCCTTGGTTTGGCAAGGTGCGGTTGTTCTACTTAAAACAATACAAGTATCTGCCTCCATCATAGTATGCCCGGGTGTAAGGCAGGCTTTTAACAGTCAAAGCCTATCCAGCTTTTTAGTATGCCTTTATAAAGCGTAAAAACTACGATTATGTAGCTTTTTTAGTTGGATGGCAGGCAGCGACACATTAGACAACAATGAGCAAGTCAATAAGCCTGCTTAAGTCATCAAGCTGCTCTAAGTGGAGTATTGCTTCCATAGATTCCTCCACCTGTTTGGATGGCAAAAGCCGCCCTGCACAGATGCGGTATTTTTCCTTTACCTCCTCCAAAGTAAGGGGATGATAAACCGGGTGCCCTTTTGAATACTTCACGCTGTTTTCATAGCGTCTTCCATCCTTTAGTACAACGGTAATAACCTGCTGCAAAGCGGCAGTTTCTTTTGGTGTATGGATAATTTTACGCATCATCTCCAAAGTGTCGGCACACCGGATGCGCTGAGGGGCATACTGTTCCAATGTCAGTTCACCATCCAAAACAGCCAAAGCAATGCCATAGCACAGGCTGTAGCGGGCCTCCAGATCGGTTTTGGGTTCCAGATAGCGGTAGGTGGGCTTGTCCGGTTGCAAGTCAGCATAAATTGCCTCTACCTGCTCTGCCTTGATGTGATACTGCTGCACCATCTCCAGTAATGCCTGCAGCACTTTATGGTGTGCCCAGCAGTTGGGGTATGGTTTAATGGTAATGCCCGGCTGTTTTAACCGCAGCGGCTCACCCATGGCTTTGGTCAGTACCGAAACATCATAGGCTCCCACACCGCAAAGAGCATCCATCAGCCCAAACCGACCCTCTATGGGCTGCGGGTCTGCTGTAAAGCCCTCTTTGGCAAGATGCGCCGCCACCACGCCGTTTCTGCTGGCGTTGCCTGCATGCAGCCCCATTCCCATGTTGCCGATATTTTGGCTAAGACCGCCTCCCAGTGAGGCGGCAATGCCCAACGCTGTTTGGGAGGTATGCAAATCCAAATCCAGCAGCTTTGCTGCCTGAGCGGCTCCTGTTACCGAGCCAAAAAAGCCTGTTGGGTGCCACCCTCTCTTACGCATCTCCCAGGCTTCGGCAGTGACATCGTTGAGGCGCTGAAACACCTCGTACCCCATGACCTGTGTTGCCAGTATCTTTTTGCCGTCAAAATGATATTTTTCGCCCATAGCCAGCAGTCCCGGCACCACCGTCACCGAGGGATGAGAAGGGCCGGAATCATCAAAGCAGATGGTATGTGCCAAAATACCGGTGGCAAAAGCAGCGTTTTCTACCGTTACTCTGCGACCGGTACCAACAATGCGGCAATCTCCGGTGCTGCCAAGATCGGTAAAGTATCTCTGCACAATTTGACTTCGGGGATGGGCTGCTTCTGCTAAAGCAGCACCAACACAATCCAAAAAATGTTTCTTGGCTAAATCCAGCACCTCGCCGGGAATATCTTGATACTTGGTATCCAGCACAAAGGACATGAGCTGTTTGGTATATTCCTCCATTTTAACACTCCATTCTGCCGCTTTGTACGGCATAAAATAAAATTAAAAAGTCCCCTTTTCATAAAGCAAAGAAATGGCAAGGGTTTTTATTCATTTGTGCTTGCGTGGATGCACAGCATTAAAACGTATCTTTCAACTCAAATTTTTGTTCAAGGCTATTGATAAGGCAACTATTGTACCAGCCAAAAACCAGGCTGTCTAAATTTAAAAGGCCTGCCTGGAACCACCGGGCAGGCCTTTTTTCAAAGAAGAAACACATTTTCAAAATTGCAGTTCAGTGTGTATTTAGAAAGCGTATAAGAAAAAAGAGAGTAAGAGGTATTATTGTAAATCAGGGAGTTTTGAAAGTGTTTCTATCCGCAAGATATCCCGTGCCAGCGTTTGGGACTTTTCGGCACCCAGTACAGCCTCTGCCAACCCTGCAAACTTATCCGTTTCCTGCTTGGGAGAAAGAGGAACGGCCACACTGCCGGACATGTCATCAATCTGGCAGACATAGGTACCTCCATTTTTCAGTGTGACGGTCATGCGGCTGCCCCAACGTTTTGGGTATCGCTGTGTAAACAGCTCATTTGATACCACCCGGGTTGCATGTGCTATGCGCCGCACCAGCGGATTGTTGAGCACTTCTGTACAAAACTCCCCCTGAGTTACTCTGCCGCAGACAAAAGCTGCTGCACAGGTAAACGGAATACTGAACTTGGCCTCCACCGGTGACTCGGGGTATTTTTCAAAACCGCATTGCAACACACCCACCTCATAGGTTTCTACCAGTACCGCCTCTATCTCCTGAGGGACTATGCCTTCATTTTGCCTCAGGCTTAAGGCGGCATCAATGGCATGATGAGTGGTACGGCAGCAGGGATAGGGTTTTTTATCTACTTTTGTGATTTCATAGCTTTTACCCAAACCTGCGCAAATCTTTGCCATATCAAAGTCGTCGCTAACCGCTTGATAAAGCCCCCCGTCCTTTGCTTCCAAAATATGGGCGGGACCATTCATGCCTGCCCTTGCCAGCAAACAGGCGGAAACACCATTGAGTGCGGCGCGGGCGGTATGCAGCTTTTTGCAGGTAGAACCTTCCTCCAAAAATGCCCACAGCCCGCTGGACTGGGTTCCGGACATGCCCAACGCATTGACAATTTGTTCCTGGGTAAGCTTTAGCAGTTTGGCTGCGGCAGCAGCGGCACCAAAGGTACCGATGATGCCGGTGGTATGCCACCCGCGCTTGCGGTTGCTGGACACATCCATGCCTAAGCCAACCCGTCCCATTACCTCATAACCTACTATTACCGCCTCTAAAAAGCTGCGGCCGTCGGCTCCAATGGCATCGGCAACGGTCCATGCTGTGGGGATAACCACAGCACCTACATGAGACTTGGAACCGGTATGTACGTCGTCCAGCTCCAGGTCATGAGCCAACGCTCCGTTTACCATCAGAGCATTAAAAATATTACTTCTTACACCCTGGCACCATACGGCTGCATTTTTTCCATTGCCCGCACCTGCAGACCATTGCAGATATTCCTGTGTGATGGATGCCATCTCCTTTGAGTGTCCTGCTCCAAGTGCGGCACCTATATTATCAAGGATACAATAACGAGCAGCAATAAGTACCTGCTCAGGCAGTTGCTCCAAGCGGAAATTACAAATAAATTTCGCCAGTTGTTTCAATTCGTCTGCCAAGGTAGGCACCTCCAAAATTAGATATCCAGAGAATTATATTTTTCAATATAATTCAGCAGACCACCCTCGTTTAATATTTTAACTTCTTTCTCCGACAAAACAAAGGGCATTTCAAACTCCGGATCGTTTACTTTTTTGATAACACGGTTTTTTACATCAATAAACAGCTCATCACCCTCGTCTATCCGGTCGGTATCACACTCAATGATGAGCATGCCGTTATTGATGGCGTTGCGGTAAAAAATTCTGCCGAAGGACTTGGAAAGAACCGCGCCAACACCGGCGTGCTTGATAATAATGGGCGCAATTTCCCGGCTGGAACCGCAGCCAAAGTTACGGTCTGCAACAATAAAGTCATCCACCTTTACATTGGGTGCAAAGTCGGGTCGGGCATCTTCCAAAACATGCTTGGCATATTCCTTGGGATTGGCACGAAGAGAAATCAGCCGCCCGGGTGCAATGGAGTCGGTGCTGACGTTGCTTCCAAATTTCCAGGCTTTGCCCTGAATCGAATCTCTAATCATTTTTATGCTCCTTTACAATCAATCCATCACTTCACGGGGATCGGTAATATAACCCGTTAGAGCTGTTGCAGCTGCTGTTGCAGGGCTGGACAGATAAATGCTGGCTGTAGGGTTGCCCATTCTGCCCTTAAAGTTGCGGTTTTGCGTGGCTACCACCACCTCGCCGTCAGCAGGGATGCCCTGATGCACGCCCATGCAGGGGCCGCAGTTGGGAGCTTCAATGATGGCACCCGCTTCGGCAAGGGTCAGCAGAGTTCCGTCACGCAGGCACTCTTTGTAAACATAGCTGGAGTTGGGAATCACCAGCAGTCTGGTGCCTTTAGCAACCTTTTTGCCTTTTAAAATTTCGGCAGCAATATGCATATCCTCTACGCGGCCATTGGTGCAGCTTCCAATAAAGACCATATTGACATGTTCTTTTTCGCAGTTTTTGGCAAGATCAACATTTTCTACATAATGCGGCTTAGACACCAGTGGCTGCAGCTTAGTGGCATCAATATTGATGACTCTTTCGTAGATACCATCCTCGTCGCCCTTAATTTCCACATAATCATTTTCACGGCCAAACAGCTTTAAATATTCACGAGTGTGCTCATCGGTTTCCATAATGGCATTTTTAGCGCCTACATCAACGCCCATGCTGGTAATGGTCAGTCTGCCGTCCATCGAAAGGGAGGAGATGGTGTCTCCGCGGAATTCCAAGGATTTGTAAATAGCCTGATCAGCTTTGATGATGCCGGCAAGGTGCAGCATAATATCCTTGGAATAAACGCCCTTGGGCAATGCGCCGTTTACGTTAATACGGAAGGTTTCGGGAACTTTGATCCAGGTTTGGCCAAAACGGGTAACTGTGACCATATCGGTAGAACCGCAGCCGGTGGCAAAGCATCCGTAAGCACCGTGTACGGTGGTGTGGGAGTCGCCTACAATACAAACTGTTCCACATTTTAAAAAGCTTTCGTATACGTGTGCATGAACGTGTCCGGTGCCGCCTTCTTCCCAGTGGCAGCCGTGATCCAGTGCATATTTTCTGCACAGTGCGTGCTCGTTGGCAACTTCCCGGGTAGATTCGGGGCCAAATTCGTTGGCAAACAGCATACGGGCAGAGTCAAAAACAGGTTGATCTACATAGTTTCTTTCCTGCATCAGGCGCACAAGCAAAGGGCCGGAGCCATCATGCAACGCCGCAAAATCCACGTTTACAACAACGGTCTCCCCTGCTTTCACAGGGCGCCCCATATTCTTGCTGATAATTTGTTCCACAAGTGTCTGTCCCATGTTTTTATGTACCATCCTATTCTTAAAATTACCTGTGAAGGCGGTTAATCAATGTTGCTGCTGTATCCATTGTTTCAAAATGCTCAATTGTATCGGTTATGAAGGCTATTTGTTCAGTAGCGTAAAAAGGCTCCAGATTGTTGACAAACTTTTCAGTTACTGCTTTTAAATTCAGCGGGTTTTGTGTTGTTCCAATTTCGTATCGTTGGTCTTTTAAAAAGCTGCGTCCATCCTTCAGCGTTACACTGAGCCAGCCGGGAAAATACCCGGGGTTGCGTTTGGCGTCATCCTCCACGCACTCAATTTTATCCATCAATGCGCATACACGGGGGTCCTGGGCGTATTTCAGGTCTATCTCCCAAGGGCTCATACGATGCTTTATTGCAGCCATGGCAGTAACATAAGGAAGACTAAACCGCATGATATAATCGGTGTTGGGTCTGGTCTTTGCCTCTCGGGGTGTACAAACAATAGGGTAACATCTGCTTTCAATGCGGCATTGGGCAGCCTCAATATCGTCTGCGGTAAAGTGATGCTCCTCCATTAAGGCGAACATGCAGTCTATAAAGGAATGGGTCATGTGGCAGACGGGATACATTTTAACGGTGATTTCTGTGGTGTGCCAAACCTCCCTTAGGTCCGCAAAGGCTTCTTGAAGCCCGTCTATATCCCCACAATGGGTTTTCCACATGCCAAAGTCACCTTCAAACACCTTGGCAGGGCCGGTAAATCCGTTTTTGGCAAGGCTAAGGGCATACATTGCACTATGAGCCGCCCAACCGGGATGAAGCTTTTTCACCCAGCTGCCGTCATGCAAAAACTCCTGCAATGCCGCCGACTGGCTGCCGCAAATTCCCATGGCATGAACCAGAGTGTCTTTGGAATAATCCAAAAGACGTGCCGCCACACAGGCTGCTGCAAAGGAGGAAACAATACCGGTGCCATGAAAGCCCACATCGTGAAAGCGCCCTTTAGCGGCCAGTGCCAGACGGACAATTACCTCCCAGCCCACAATAATTGCTTCCATCATTTGCTTGCCGGTGGCCCCCGTCAGCTCGCCTACCGTAACGGCGGTACTTACCACCGCGGCACTGGGGTGTACAATTCCCCCCACATGGGTGTCGTCATAGTCAGCTCCATGAATAAGGGCCGCATTATACATAATGGCATCTGCCAGCATTGCTTTATCATGGGTACCCCACAGGCTGCACTGCGCGGCGGAACCCATGGAGGTTACTGTTTTGCGGATTGCGGCCGCATGCTCCATCTCCTGGCAGGACATAGCAACCCCAAAGGTATCGGTAAGTAGCATTTTGCCATATTCCACAACATCCTTGGGAACCTCCTCAAGGCGCAGGCTCAAAGCAAAATCAGCAATTATTTGGGATATTGTCGGTTGTGCATTGTGCTCCATGATTCATCATCCTCTCTTAGCATCTCTGACTATAGATTTTAATATAACAATCAACCATGTATCTGTCCAATATGCTTTTTGACTACTCCACCATTGGTTTTTTGCACAACTATTTTTCTTGTAGAGGCTATGAATATGTAAAAAAATAGACATTTGCATTATGCAGGTTGCCCTGCTTTCTGCAAATGTCTATTGTATTTGTATTAAATTTTAGCAGTTTTTTATTAGCTCTGAGTGGGATATCTCTTCCATAATCTTTACGATTTCTGTTTTTAACAGTTCTGCTGCATGAGAAAGGGTGTCGCCGCTGCGGGTTGCAATACCCACCATCCATTGGGCTTCAAGATCAGGCTCCAAATAAAAGTATTCTATCTGTTCCTCACAGCCTACAATGGTATAGCTTTCTGGCACCAGAGTATAGCCAAGACCATTGTATGCCAGCATGGCGGAGTTAAGGCTGCTTTTGGTCTCAAAAACCACCTCTGGCATAATTCCCGCTCGCTGAAACACCTCATCACATATAATACGGCTTCTGCGCCCTGTGTTTGGTAAAACAAATGGCTTACCACGGAATTTTTCCAAAGTAACAAAAGGGGTTTTATCACGAAAATAGCTAAACTGTTTTGCAAAAATATCGCCTTTTGGCGCCACCAAAACAAACTTCTCGGCCAGCAAGGGTTTAAAGTCAAGCTCCGGAGAGGAAAGCGGATATTGCAGAATGGCAAAATCCAGCTGCAGGCTGGTAAGCTCGGCTTCCAGCTCGCTGGCAAAAGCTTCGTGTAGCTGTACCTGAATGTTGGGATACGCTTTATGAAATGAGGGCAGCACAAAGGGCAGCACCCGCTGAGACCGGTTTATGCCCATTCCAATATGGATGGTTCCGCTTTGCAAGCCATCATTAGCAAGGTCAAAACGCAGGTTGCTATCAATTTTTAGTATTTGCCTGGCATAGCGCAGACAAAGGTCTCCCGCATAAGTAGGCACCGCTCCGTCGGGTGTATTTACAAACAGCTGGGTACCCAGCTCATCCTCCAGCTTTCGAATACCACGGGTAATGGATGACCGGCTTACACCCAGGCTGTCTGCCGCCTTTTGTGAGGTTCCCTGTATGGCAAACTCCACCATATACCGCAGTAACGTCGTATTCATCCAAACACCTCCGGCATAGAGACAATACACTCCTGCAGCACTTTAAACAGCTCCAAACAAGGGCGGGGCAACGCTACATTTTTTGAGTAGGCAGCCACTAGCTCCCACCGGGCACCCCACTCCGGCGGAAAGCGAAAGTAAGCCGGCTCATAGCGGCTGTAAAAGCGGGCCAGACTTTCTGAAACAAAGGCCGCACCCATTCCCTTTGAAGCAAGTGACAGAGAGGTCTCAAAGCTGGAGGTTGTAAACTCAATGTTGGGAGTAACCTTAGCATGGGCACAAATGCTGTCAGCCATGTGCCTAACCCGCTGATTGGCTGTCTGCATAATAATGGGCTGGTTTTGTAGTATTTCGGCAGTAATAACAGGCTTATCGCTTCCTCCGGCAGATGCTTTCATATAATCCGGATTATCTTGCGACACAGCCAGATAAAATTCCTCTTTGTAAAGAGTTAGGTAGTTAAGGTTACGGGTACGAAAAGGCCGATGCAAAATGGCCATATCCAGCTTGCCGTCGGCTGCCAACTCCTCTAATTGTGCCGAGGAAGCCTCCAGCAGGTTGAGCTGTACCCGGGGATACTTTTTTTGAAAGCGAGGCAATAGCTCGGGAAGCAAAACTCCTCCCTGAAAAACCGTGATGCCAAAGTCGATACGCCCCTGTTGAGCGCCACATATATCTCCAACTTCATACTCCATATTTTTATATAAAAGCTGCATCTGGCTGGCCGCATCCAAATACGCCTTACCTGCATCGGTAAGCTGAAGCCCGCATTTTGTTCTATAAAAAAAGCGTGCCCCGTAATCGTCTTCGATACGTTGCAGCGCTTGCGTCAAAGATGGTTGGGCAATAAACAGTAATTCTGCTGCTTTTGTAATGTTACAGCAATCAGCAATGGTAGAAACATACTGAACTTCTTTTTCTGTCAAAATTGCGCCCCTCTCTCTATTTTTTTCGGTTAAACGCAGCCTGTGGACTCTATATAAAATCTCTGGATAAGCGTTATCACTATGTTTACTATAACATTTTAAATATATTTTTTCAATATGCAAAGCTTTATCCGTGCAAAAAACCTATGGAGTGTGTGAATTTTAAATATTGGTGTCCCAAAGCATTTCCAAGTATAATGTGAACAACATTTCCCCTTACCTCGAGGTACTATGTTTGACAACTACATATTGAAAACTGTTAACAAGTATTTGTGGCCCTGTGGCTTTGGCTGCAATACTGACACATTAAGTGTAAGGAGATTCAGCATGAAATACGATTTCGATGAAATTATAAACCGGCGTAACACCGGCTCCTCAAAATGGGATAACGTAGGCGCACGCGTTGGCAACCCAGACGCACTGCCCATGTGGGTAGCCGACACCGATTTTCGCTGTCCCCAGCCCATTGTGGACGCTGTAATGGAGCGTGCACAGCACCCTGTATACGGATACCCCTATGTGACACCCGATTTTAAGGATGTCACCGTGGAATGGATTGAAAGACGCCACGGATGGAGGCTTGACCCCAGCTGGCTGGTGTTTGCAACAGGTATTGTTCCTGTTTTTAACACCATGATTCAGGCATTGACCCAAGAGGGAGACCACATTATTATTTCCCGCCCGGTGTATCATCCCTTTGGATTTGCCATAGATGACAACAGACGAGTACTCAGCGACAACAGTCTTATTTATCAGGATGGCCGCTATACCATAGACTTTGAGGATCTGAAAAAACGCGCACAGCATCCAAAAGCCAAACTGATGATTATCTCCAGCCCCCATAACCCCGTCGGCAGAGTATGGACAGAGGAAGAGCTTTATCAGATTTCTCAGATTTGTGCTGACAACAACGTGGTGGTCATCTGTGATGAAATCCATTCTGACCTCATGCTTTACGGGAATAAACATATCCCCATGGGCATGCTGGGTGATGAAAAAATGCGCAACAATATCATTACCTGCTATGCGCCTTCTAAAACCTTTAACTGTGCCGGCTTGCGGGGTTCGGCTGTCGTAGTGCCCAATCCCCGGCTCCGTGAACTTTTAAACGAGCAATTTAAAATGAACCGCAGTATTCAGCAAAACATCTTTGCTGTTCCCGCTTATGTGGCAGCCTATACCCAGTGTGATGACTATTTGGATCAGCTGCTGACCTATCTGGAAAAGAATGTAGACTTTTTAAGAAGCTATTTGGCGGAGAAGATGCCTAGAATCAAGCTGGTTGAGCCGGAATCTACCTATTTAATGTGGCTGGATTGTACCGAACTTGGCATCAGCGGAGATGAACTGGCACAT
>JAEYXR010000053.1 GCA_023431215.1 Bacillota bacterium | reverse complement strand
ATGGCCGGCAGTCCGTCGGTTACCAGATTCATCCACAAAATCTGAATGGGCAGCAATGGCAGCGGCATCCCCATCAGAACCGCCAGAAACATGGTTAATACTTCCCCCACATTGCAGGAAAGCAGGTAGCGGATAAATTTGCGAATATTTTGGTAGATAACCCGGCCTTCCTCCACAGCGGCAACCAGAGTTGCAAAATTGTCGTCCATGAGTATGACTGAGGCAGCCTCTTTGGTAACGTCGGTACCGGTAATACCCATAGATACACCAATATCGGCTTCTTTTACCGCAGGAGCATCATTCACACCGTCCCCTGTCATAGCAACAATGTTACCCTGGCTCTTAAAGGCACGTACAATACGTAGCTTATGGGCAGGGGTAACTCTGGCAAACACCGACACCTTGGGCAGCATTTCTACCAGTTTTTCTTCCGATAGGGCATCCAGCTCCTTGCCGGTAAGCACGATGTCCCCTTCCCGGTAAATTTTAAGCTCTTTGGCAATGGCCCGTGCAGTAATGGCGTGGTCGCCGGTAATCATGACAGGCTTTATATGTGCTTCGCGGCAGCGGCGCACAGCCGGAGCGGCTTCCTTACGCGGCGGGTCAAGAAGACCTGCCAGCCCCACAAATACCAGCCTGTCTTCTCCCAAATCGGCAGGGGAGGAGGCACGGCGCATGGCAAAGCCCAGAACACGCAGAGCATCCTCTGCCATACGTGTATTTTGACGGGTAATTTTATCTTTAAAGGCCGGGGTCATGGGGGAAGGTCGCCCCTGCACCATACAATGAGTACAGCGGTCCAGCAAAACGTCCGGTGCACCTTTGACAAACAGGGTCATATTACCATCGGAGCCTCGCGCCAGTACGGACATCATCTTGCGGGTAGAATCAAAGGGAAACTCTTTTTCAATGGTATAGGGCAGGTCCTCTCGCTGCAGGCCTGCCTTGGCTGCCATAACCAAAAGTGCCGCCTCGGTGGGTTCACCGTAGACCTTTACCTGAGGCGCCGTACGAAACCCCACAACATCACGCCACTTGGCCTCTTTGCGGTAAGAGAGGGTTGCATTGTTGCACAGCAGTGCAGTGTGCAACAGGGCGGCAGCTCCCGGCAGCTCTTGGGGGCTAACCTGCCGTTTTCCTTGTGTAAAGCCGCCGCTGATATCATAGCCGGAGCCATCTACCGCCAGTTCATCCTCCATGGTCCACAGTAGCTTAACCGTCATTTTGTTTTCTGTCAGGGTACCTGTTTTGTCAGAGCAAATGACGTTTGCACAGCCCAATGTTTCCACCGCATGCAGGCGGCGCACCAGTGCATTGCGCTTTACCATGCGCCCCACAGCCAGTGCCAGGGCAATGGTGACAATGGCGGGCAACCCCTCCGGCACTGCGGCAACAGAAAGGGAGATGCCCGTCAGAAGCATATCAAATACCGGCTCACCCCGCAAAATACCGGTAAGGGCTACCACAGCGCAAATGACAAGACACCCAACACCTATGTATCCGCTTAACTGAGCCAGGCGTTTTTGCAGGGGTGTCTGCTGAACCTCTATGCTGCCCAGCATACCGGCAATGCCACCCATTTGGGTATCCGGCCCTGTCTCGGTTACCAAAAAAATACCTTTTCCGGCGGTTGCCAGTGTGCCCATATAAACAGCATCATCTTTTTGCTTTTCTACACCGGCAGATTCTCCGCTGAGCATAGATTCGTCGCAGGAAAGTCCGTTTTCCTCTAATATTCTGCCGTCAGCCGGAACACGATCACCTGCCCGCAGATGTACCACATCGCCGGGCACCAGTTCCCGAGAACTGATTTGTACCACCTGACCATCTCTTACCACTGTGGCAGTAGGCGCTGAGAGTTCTCCCAGCTTTTCCAGTGTGCGTTCAGTTTTAAATTCCTGTACAAAGCCCAATATGGCATTTAACAGCACAATTGCAATAATGGTGAAAGCCTCGGATACCTCACCCATCAACACCGATAATACGGTGGAGGCAAGTAAAATCATAATAAGGGCATCACGAAACTGCCCCACGAACATTTTGAGTGCTCCTGCTTTTTTTTGCGGCTTAATCGCATTTTCTCCAACCTCAATGAGGAGTCGCTCTGCTTCCTTGGACGACAGTCCTTTATACTGCTCTGACATATGATCCATCCTCTCTTGCCTGTCCTTTGGTTTCAATCTAGTTTATTCGGACAGGCGCCGGATTATGAGTAAACAATCTTTGAAGCAGGAGTGGCACTCTTTGGGTATTTATGGCATAATAACCCCAGAGCGGTTATGATACTTTTATGCCAGAGCAATTATCGCCTTAATGCGCAATAATTCCAGAGCAATTCATTGATTTTGCATGATAAGATGCGTCGTTTTATTCAATTTTGTGCCGATGCAAAGTGGCGGAATGGAGGCTTTATATGAATCAAAAAGAACGTATGCTTGCAGGACTGCCCTACAAAGCAAATATGGACGGTTTGCCCCAGGAGCGGCTGGAGGCACGAAAAAAGATGTATGAGTTTAACCACCTACCCCCCGAAAATCAAGCCCAAGCAGAACTGATAATCCGTTCGTTACTAGGAAAAGCGGGAAAAAATATTTATATGGAACCGCCTTTTTATTGTGACTATGGTTCCAATATCTTTGTTGGTGACAATTTTTATTCAAACTTTCATTGTGTCATGCTGGATGTGGGGAAGATTGAAATAGGGGACCGTGTGATGTTCGGCCCCAATGTTTCTGTATTTACTGCCGGCCACCCGGTACATCCCCAAAGCCGTGCATCGGGGTATGAGTACGGAATGGGGGTACGCATAGGCAGTGATGTCTGGGTGGGAGGAGGCTCTATTATCAATGCGGGTGTGACCATTGGTGACGGCTCGGTAATTGGCGCGGGCAGTGTGGTTACCAAGGATATTCCTGCAGGCGTAATAGCAGTTGGCAACCCGTGCCGGGTGCTGCGTGCCATTACCGAAGAGGATCGCGATTATTATTACAAAGACAGGAAATTTGATGTGGACGACTATAAGAATACAGAGCTGCCGCAAAAAACAGGCGGTAACTGGGCATATTTGCTGCGCTGTGCCGACAACAGCCTGTATGCAGGTTGGACAAACAACCTTGAACAACGTCTGATTGCACACAATGCCGGAAAAGGAGCAAAATACACCCGAAGCCGTACACCGGCAGAGCTTGTCTGGTATAAGGAGTTTGATACTCCGTCACAAGCCATGAAGCAGGAGGCTGCACTGAAAAAAATGACCAGGGCACAAAAGATGGCCCTGGTAGAAACTTTTGATAAAGCAGGAGAATAAATTCAGCAGTTTACAGCAGCTTGGAGATGCCAAGAAAAATTAGCATAATGCCGCCAAGCCACCCCAAGTCTATTTTGCCGCAGAAGTAACGTCCAAGCTTGCACCCTGCCACCACAGAGATGGTGCCCATGCAAAGCGCAAGGGCAATACCGGCAGCCAAAAAGGCAGCAGAACCGCCCAGGCCTACACCAAGGCCAGCGGCAAGGCTGTCAAGAGAAAGGGCAATGGCCAGCGGCAAGGCTTCCATGGGTGTGATAGCTTTGGAACGGTCGGCATCTGCTGCACTGCTGTCTGCATAAATGTGTAAAATGCACTGAAAGCTCAAAAAACGAAAATGCAGGTCAGCCCAGCCCTCATGACTTTTTCGTATCAGCCTTTTGATAGCGTTATCCAACAATCGGGCAAGACCCAGGGCGCACAGCAAGATGCATCCTGCTGCGGCAGCGGCAGCAGGCGGTAAAAAAGGCTGCGCCAGTTGCCCCACACCCATGGCGGCTGCCAAAAATCCGGCAGAAACTCCGCTGATTACCACAGCGGAAGTAAGAGGTACACGGATTTGATCACAGCTTAGTGACAATGCTGCCATAAAGGAATCCAAACACAATGCCAGCACAAGAAGTAACAGCCTGATTATCCACATCATCAGCACCCCCAAGGACGGTATCTTTTTATCCTATGCCCATGGGAGAAAAATGTGAAAACAAAACTTCATACCGAAACTGTAATAAGGATGCCGCAAAAAGGTATCCTCATAGCAATACCTGCCTGGATTTAAAATAGTTTACAGCTGCATAATAGGACATGGTTAAGGCAGAGCCAATGAGCAAGCCGCCAATGACATCAGTAAACCAATGTACCCCCGAAATGATGCGCCCAAAAATCGTAACAAGAATTATGAGAGCAGAAACTACCTCTGCCGTAAACCTTACAACCTTATTTTTTAGTCGCAAGTGAAACTGAATCATAGCTGTAGACATAATACAAAAAACAATCATGGTATGTGACGAAGGAAAGGATGCTTCCAACATACTTTTTATTAAAATTGGCCGGTAATTTACAACAAAGATTTCAAATAGCACATAAAGACCAATGACAACAAGGTAAAAAATGCCTAATAGCAGGAGGTCTGCATCAACAAGCCAAAGGCTTCTTTTTTTGATGAGTTGAACAAACCCCAAAAGGGCAAAACAAAAAGCGACGACGATGGACACAACACCAAGCCAGTCGGTGATATGATACCAAAGAAGGTTTACGCCAAATAGATCAAAAATGAAGTTGTTTACTGCTGCAAGCCCAACAGATGATTGTTCCGGACCAATGGGCTGAACATCAACCGTTTTTACAACAACAATAAACATTACAGATAACAGTGAGAGCACACCGGCGGTGAGAAAGCTTTGTTTGATTTTTCTTTGCATGTTTAAGACTCCGTTCAACAATGAATTAGGGATTATCGCCCCAAAATCAATGTATCACTTGGGCTGTAAAACAAAAAGAATCGTATCGTCACATGGCCGATACGATTCGTGTCATTGCTGTTTTACCAGTAAAATACCCTTGATGAGAAGCATAAAGAAGATAAAAGTGGCTGCATAGGGCTCTCTGCTAGCAATAAAAATTAAGGTTCCAAAGGCACTGAGAAAAAGCGACACATAAAGCTTGTTTTGCTGCCACAGCCGATGATGCACATTTTGTAACGCAAGCTGAACAATACCCCAGACAGCCGTAAGCGATAAAATGAGGATGTAGGTAACCCGCATATATATCATGAGGTCGGTAAGGGTAAATAAAGAGACAGAAAGGATGACATCACCACTTTTTTGCCCAAATAGAGGAAGAAAAAACAGCAATGCAGTCATACAATCCAACGCACCAAATACCAAATCACGCAGACCTCTTGTTTTTTCCTTGCTCTCGGCTTCGGCCAGAGAAATAAGCTCTTCACCTGAGAGCAACAAATCGATGGATACTGAAAACAGTTTGGAGATTGCCTTCAATGAATCTATGCTTGGGTATCCGCGGCCGGATTCCCACTTTGAAACTGCGGTACGAGAAACAAACAGAGCTTCCGCAAGCTCTTCTTGAGTAAGCTCCTTTTGTTTTCTCAGTTGCTGTAATTTTTCCTTAAACTCCATACCTTACCCCAACTTTACAAAATAGGCACACCTAACAATCTTTATAGCCATTATAGCACGGGGCAAATGCTCCAACAAGTTTCATCTTCATTACACAAAAACAGCGGTAGTCACAAAACCTGTGGCTACCGCTGTTTGTTAGTAGATTATATGGCCAATGTCCTTTAAAAAGCGTATGTATCCTGTTAATCCAGTGTAACAAAGGGGTTCACGTTGTTACCCATAACTTGGGGGTATTCACCATTCCACTTCTGAACCTTTTGCAACTCAATATACTCCGGGCTTGCCTGCAGCTGCTTTTGGATGGCTTCAATGGCGTAAGCCTCGGCATCTGCACGGATTTTGGAGCTTTCAGCTTCTGCCTCTGCTTCAATGACCATCTGGCGAGCCAGCTCTTCCTTTTCTTTGGTTTTATTCTGCATCTTCAAAGCTT
>JAEYXR010000046.1 GCA_023431215.1 Bacillota bacterium | reverse complement strand
AGATAAACCAGGCTCCTTTCTTGTAGCTGCCTGCTGCCATACCCACAGCAGCAAACCTATCGTTTTTGTTCCAAACGACTTATGGAAATAAGGACCTGCCCTCCGTTGTTACGGAAAAGCTTGTCCGCCAATAGCACAATTTGATTTTCATTTGGCAGCTTTGCAGCCGCCCATCCTTATGATACCACAAATACAAAGTGGCATCATAAGCCTGTCACCAATGCTGTAAGAACATGTGCAAAAAGGCCATAACAAAGCCGCATGACCAACATCAATTGTTCCACAGATATTATATCTGATATCTGCTACATAAAAAAGGGGCTTTTGTAAAATTTGCAGCTTTCTTTGTAATTTAAGCACCTTGGGTTGAAGAATGGAAAAATATAGGATAAACTAATCATATCTTTTGTTGTACGGCTCTTTTTTATTGTTTGCTGCCGCTTTGGTTTTTTATATAACCAAAAGCAGTGGTTACTTTTTATTTTTTACGGCATAACCACGCTGTACTGCGGAATGATAATTACAAAGCCGCCTGCGCTGTTTTATGCCGGTTATTCACTTTTTCTTTTTTTGCATAAAACTTATAAAACAGTTACAACATGTTAAACAAGTGTTTTTGTACTGTTCTTGCGCATTGCTGCATTGTATGTTACAATGAGGTTCAAGAAATCCGGAAACGTTTCCGGAGAGATTCATTCTCCAAAAAGGGAAGGGGTTTACTATGATACAGCATCCCGCCAATTCCGACACCATCCGAGAAGCCATTGGCAAAAAGCTATTGGATCAAATGTCTGTCGATCTGGACACTGCCTCGGATGAGCAATATTATAAAGCCGCAGCACTGGTTGTTCGCGACATTGCCGAAGAAAAACGGAAGGCTTTTTTGGCCGAGTGCAACGCCACCGGCAAAAAACAAGTCTACTACCTGTGCATGGAATTCCTCATGGGCAAAAGCTTAAAAAACTCTCTTTACAATCTTGGTCTGGTGGAAGAATTCCGCAAGGCCTTGGATAGTTATGATGTAAAGCTTGAAAACCTGTACCGCTGCGAGCCCGACCCGGGCCTTGGCAATGGCGGACTGGGACGGCTGGCCGCCTGCTTTTTGGATGGTTTGGCTACCGACGGTTACCTTGCCACCGGCCACAGCATTCTGTATGAATACGGCATGTTTAAACAGCGTATTTCTGACGGCTGGCAAAGTGAGCTGCCCGATTACTGGCTGCCCGGCGGTGACGTTTGGCTGGAGGCTGTCCCTGAGCATACGGTAGAAGTACGTTTTGGCGGTGAGCTGGACGAGCACTGGGACAACGGCCACCACATGACCCATCACAAAAATTACACCACTGTTTTGGCTGTTCCTTATAACATGTACGTTACCGGTTACGACTCTAAGGCTGTCAGCATTTTGCGCCTGTGGCAGGCAAAAAGCCCCGGTATTGATATGGAGCTGTTTAACAAGGGCGACTATTTGGGTGCTTTTGGCAAAAACTCCTACGCAGAGGTTATCAGCAAGGTATTGTACCCCAACGACAACCACACCGAGGGCAAGCTGCTGCGCCTGCGCCAGCAGTATTTTCTGGTTTGTGCTGCCATCAGCGATATTTTCCGTCGTCATATGTCTGTGTATGGAACCATAGATAATTTTGCAGAAAAAAACGCTATCCACATCAACGATACACACCCCACCCTTGCCATCCCCGAGCTGATGCGCACTTTATTGGACGAATGCGGCTACAGCTGGGAAAAGAGCTGGGATATTGTGACAGGCACCTTTGCCTACACCAACCACACCGTTATGGCAGAGGCCCTGGAACAGTGGGATCTTTCCCTTATGCGTTCTTTGCTACCACGCATCTGCGAGATTATTGAAGAAATTGACCGCCGCCACCAGCAAAATCTCCGTGAGCGCTACCATGTCAGCGAGGGCGAAATTCGCCACATGGCGGTTATCAGCGACGGCCGTGTACGGATGGCAAATCTGTGTGTGGTGGGCAGCCACAGCGTCAACGGGGTTGCCAAGCTTCACTCTCAAATTATCAAAGACACTATCTTCAACGATTTTTATAAAGTTCAGCCTGCCAAGTTTACCAATGTCACCAACGGCATTGCTTCCCGACGCTGGCTGATGCAGTCCAACCCCCGGCTCAATGAGTTTATCAAGGAGCTGATAGGCGACGGCTTCCTCCACGATTTTTCCCAGATGCGCCGGCTGTTGGAATACAAGGACGACCAGCAGGTACTGCAGCGCCTTGCTAAAATTAAGGCAGAAAACAAGCTGGATTTTGCCCGCTGGCTGGGTGAAGAGAGGGGCATTATTCTGGACCCCAACACCTTGTTTGACGTGCAGGTAAAGCGCCTGCATGAGTATAAGCGTCAGCACCTAAACGCCCTTAACATCCTGCACCAGTATTTGTGGATTAAGGAGCATCCCCACGACAGCTTTACACCCAAAACCTACCTCTTTGGTGCAAAGGCTGCACCGGGTTATTATCTGGCAAAGCAAATCATCAAGTTTATTTGTGATTTGGCAGAGCTGATTGACAATGACCCCGACAGCCGCGGCAAGCTCAAAATTGTATTTTTGGAAGAATACAATGTAACTATGAGCGAAAAGCTGATGCCCGCCAGTGAAATTTCGGAGCAAATCAGCCTTGCAGGCACTGAGGCCTCCGGCACCGGCAACATGAAGCTGATGCTCAACGGCGCCCTGACCATGGGCACGCTGGACGGTGCCAACGTTGAGATCCATGAGGCCGTGGGAGACGACAACATTCTGATTTTTGGCCTTAAGACCCCCGAGGTAGTGGCACTGCAGGCCAAGGGCTATGTGCCCGCTGACTATATTGCTCAAAATCCGAACCTTGTACGCATTATGGCATTTTTGGAGCAGAACAAAGCCAAGTACCCCTCCTTTGGAGAAATTCAGCATTATCTGCAAACCAATGACCGCTATCTGGCTCTTGCCGATTTTGCAGACTATATTGCCATTCAGGAGCGTGCATCTGAGCTGTACCGCGATGATAATATGCAATGGCAGAAAATGTCACTGTGCAACATTGCAGGCTCCGGTATCTTCTGTGCCGACCGCTCTATTGAAGATTACGCCCGGGACATCTGGCACCTGGATTAAGCTTAATGGCGATATCGCACAATTCTATGTGTTGTATTGCGTCAACCGAGAATGGTACGGTGTTGTCTCAAAAAACCAAGCCGCCGGGAGGGCCGCAGCTGCGGCCTCTTGCGCGGCTTTTGTTTTTTGGGTAAACTGATATTAACTACCGGCTTATAGCAACGCCCCCCTGTTTTGTATTGCAACAGTCAGAGGGTCTTGCACCTGTATACACTTTTAAGCCTTATGAGGATGGTTCTATTATGATATACGACAGCCGAGATTCCTTTTACAAAACACCCTTTGGCGCTGTGTCCACAGGAACTGCCGTCAGTTTTTGCATCTGTCTGCCTGATGGTGCCTGTACCCATCCGCCCAGGCTGCAGATTTTTGACAGCCGCAAACATCTTACCGCACAACTGGATATGGAACATAAAGGGCAAGCCTCAGAACCGTTTCACCAGCTTTGGTGCTGCAGTCATACCCCCACTTTGCCCGGTCTTTGGTTTTATACCTTTGCCGGAGAGGGGCAGGGTGGTGCTTTTACCTTGTTAAGAGACGATGATAACAATGCCTGCTGGAATCAGGGACGCCCCTGGCAGCTTACGGTATACGAATCCGACTTTGCAACCCCGGCACAGATGCATGGTGCTGTGTTTTATCAAATCTTTCCCGATCGTTTTTGCCGGTCAGGTAAAAATCTTCAGACCTTTCCAAAGGATCGTATTTTGCATCAAAACTGGTATGAAGAGCCGGTAAACATCCCCGACGCCCAGGGAGAATTTCTTTGTAACGACTACTTTGGCGGCGATTTGGAAGGCATACGCCAAAACCTGCCTTATCTCTCTGCTCTGGGGGTAGAGGTCATTTATTTAAACCCTATTTTTGAAGCGCATTCCAACCATAGATATAACACAGCCGACTACTTAAAGATAGACCCGCTGCTGGGCTGCGAGGAGGACTTTCGGCGTTTGTGCAGTGATGCCGCTAAAAATGGCATTCGTATTATACTGGATGGTGTTTTCAACCACACCGGCAGCGACAGTGTGTATTTTAATAAAGAAGGCCGTTACGGCAATGGCGGTGCCTATCATGATCCTCAAAGCCCTTATTATCAGTGGTTTAGCTGGCACAATTGGCCAGACAGCTATGACTGCTGGTGGAATTTTGCCACATTGCCCAACGTCAACGAAGACAGCAAGGAGTATCAGGAGTTTATCTGCGGAGAGCAGGGAGTTGTGCGCCACTGGCTGCGCGCTGGGGCAAGCGGCTTTCGCCTAGATGTTGCCGACGAGCTGCCCGATTGGTTTATTCAAATGCTCCGCGGCGCCATTAAGGCCGAGGGTGAGGACAAACTGATTTTGGGCGAGGTGTGGGAGGATGCCTCCACCAAGTTCAGTGGAGGGGAACAACGCCAGTACCTGATGGGTCGGGAGCTGGACAGCGTTATGAACTACCCCTGGCGCAACGCTATTCTGGATTTTGTTCGGGACGGCCGCGGCATTCAGCTGAAAAACGCAATCTTAGAGGTTCTGGAGCATTATCCGTCGCCTATCCACCCCATGCTCATGAACTGCCTTTCTACCCATGATGTATCACGGGCCATTACAGCCCTTGCCGCACCTTCCATGACAGGCAAAGACCGCGACTGGCAGCGTGAGCACAATCAACTGGACGCCAACACCTATTTTGCAGGCCGTCAGCTCTTTTTGCTTGCAAGCATCATTCAATATACTCTCCCCGGATGTCCCAGCCTTTATTATGGTGATGAGGCCGGGCTTTACGGCTATGCCGACCCCTTTAATCGGGGCACCTACCCCTGGGGCAAAGAAGACCAGGGACTGGTAGAATTTTTCCGTATTCTGGGTAATGTCCGTAAAAATTCGCCTGTGCTCCGCCTGGGAGATTTTATCCCTGTGGCTTTTGACCAGCAAAGCTGCACCTACCTGCGCACGCTAGATTCTCAACGGGTCTTGGTGTGTGTCAACCGGGGTCAGCAAAAGCTTCAAATTCCTTGGGACGCCAGTGAGCTGGAACACTCTCGCCTGATGGTTGAGGTGGGAGGGTTGGAGCCTGGCTTTGTGCTGTGCTCCAACTCGGCAGCTGTTTACTCTCTGCCTAACAAATAACATTCTATTGCCCCAGGGCTTTGCATGCTGTATAATAGCAAAGCAATTATTCTTTTTCACCAGAGGATAATATCCATATCAATGCGTTATGATAAAGTTACAGCCCAAATTACCTGTAACAAAGCAGCGTACCCGGAATAAAGGAGATTACATGGAGCAAAGTAAAAGAAACCGATGGATTTTGTGGGGCCTCATCATTGCTTTGGTGCTGGGGTGTCTGCTGTGGATGTTTTGGCCAAAACCCCAGGGGCCGCAGCGGATTGCCTCTGTATGGGTAAATGGCAGCACAGTGCTGGAGTTTGACCTTAACACTACCGAGGATGAGGTCATTTCATTGGAGGAATACGTCCATCATCCTGTCAGCCTTGAGGTAAAGAGCGGCGCCGTGCGGTTTTTAGAATCTGACTGCCCCGATAAAATTTGTGTCAATACCGGTTTTTTAAGGGAGGACGGCGACCTTGCCAGCTGCCTGCCCAATAAAGTGATTGTGACGATAGAAACCAGAGAGTAACTCTTCGGTTCCAATCTTTCAACAATTAGATAGTAAAATAGTTGACAATTTGATAGCCAGACAAATGTAAAAGAGAGAATGGAGAATGACATTTGAACGGGTTAAAACGAGTTTCTGTCCTGGGCTGCGGCCGGTGGGGCAGCTTTTTGGCTTGGTATGCCAACCGTCAGGGGCACACGGTCACCCTTTGGGGACGCCCCGGCAGCCGAAATCTTGCAGAATTTGCTGCCACGCGCCGCAGCAGCCTGCTGGAGCTTCCTGGGGAAATATCCTTGACTGATGACCTTGCCACTGCGGCAAAAGCAGATATTATCATTATATCAATTTCTGCCCAGCAGCTGCGGGGCTTTTTGCATCAGCTGGGCCCCCTGTTGCCTGCCAACGTCCCCCTTGTGCTTTGCATGAAGGGCTTGGAGGAGGGCACCGGCTGCCGACTCACCCAGATTGTCCAGCAGGAGCTTCCCGGTACCCCCTGTGCCGTTTGGGTAGGCCCCGGCCATGTGCAGGACTTTACCCAGGGTCACCCCAACTGTATGGTAATAGACAGCAGCGACGAGACCTTAAAGATGCAGATTGCCGAGGATTTTGGCGGCGACCTCATCCGCTTTTATTACGGAACAGACCTTATTGGCAACGAGGTGGGTGCGGCCGCTAAAAATGTGGTGGGCATAGCCGCCGGCGTACTGGACGGATTGGACCGTACCAGCCTAAAGGGAGCACTGATGGCAAGGGGCGCACGGGAGGTAGCACGGCTTATTAAAGCCATGGGCGGCAGCGAGCTGACAGCCTATGGCCTTGGGCACCTGGGTGACTATGAAGCCACTGTGTTTTCTCCCTACAGCCACAATCGTGCTTATGGCGAAGCTCTGGCCAAGGGAGAGCCTTATGGCAGTCTGGCTGAGGGCGTCGCCACTGCAAAATCTATGCTGGAACTTTCCCACCGCTATGGGGTAGAGCTGCCCATTTGTCAGGCGGTGTGCCATGCTGTTTACAATGGGCAACCCCCTGCCGAAATGTTGGCAGGATTGTTTGAGCGAGATTTAAAAAGAGAATTTTAAGCACAGCCAATAAAACACCTTATCAGGCCAACGGGGTCCCGGTTGGGCAAGGGTAAGCGCAGTCTCAATCCGGAAAAGGCGGGCGGTTAAGTTTACCGCTAGCTTGCAGATGCAGCCGCAGGGTTTCCCGCCGCAACGTGACGATAAGCCGACGTGCACACCCGCACAGCACTTGGAGGCTTTTTTGCCTTAGGGAACTGCCTGCCCTGTATAAGGGTCAAAAGAGAGAAGCAACATGATGCTTCTCTTTTTTCTTTTTGCAGGCGTTTTTGCTCTTTTTTCGGCAATACTAATCCGGTAAATTGCATAGAATGGGGACGTGAGCAAATTGGCAGCTTTAATTCAGCTTCAAAAAGCTTCTAAGATATATTATCCCGGAGAAAACGAAGTTCGGGCACTGGACGATGTCACATTAACCATTGGAGAAGGGGAGTTTGTGGCAATCATCGGTCAATCAGGCTCCGGTAAGTCCACCCTGATGAATCTCTTGGGGTGTCTGGATGTGGTCAGTTGCGGCAGCTATCTCATTGACGGAACAGATGTTGCCCAACTGGATGATGACAAGATTTCAGATATCCGCAATACCCGTATCGGCTTTATTTTTCAGGGATTTAACCTGATACCCACCCTTACCGCTCTGGAAAATGTTGAGCTGCCTCTGCGTTACAGGGGGCTTCACCGTGAGCAGCGACGGCGCCTTGCTCTGGAGGCTTTGGAGCGGGTAAACCTTAGCCAACGCGCAAGCCATCGCCCCGCCGAGCTTTCGGGAGGACAGCAGCAGCGTGTAGCCATTGCCCGGGCTATCGCAGCCCGTCCTCCCATTATTTTGGCAGATGAACCCACAGGAAATCTGGACCGCGCCAGTGGAGCACAGGTCATGGAGATTTTGACCGGCCTGTGGCAGGAGGGAAAAACAGTGGTGCTCATTACCCACGACCCCCAAATCGCTCAAAGTGCCCGACGGGTGGTCACCATCAGCGACGGTAAGGTCATTCACGATTATATCAATGAAAGCATAAATTAGTATTTCAGTCAGTATCTGCTTGTTTAGGGAATATTCACCTTTTTACACCGGATAGTCACTGCAAATACACACAACAAACACATTCCAAAATTATACTTTGTTTATAATTAGTATAAGGAGTGTGTCTCTGTGAAACTAACTAAAATACTCAAAGAAAAGAAAAAACCACTGGCTGCCGCTGCTTTGGTGCTTGCGGCAGTGGTGGTTTTTGCTTATGCCAGCCCCTCTATTGCAGCTACGGCGTTGGGGTCGGCCCAAGCTACCGCCAGCGTTGCCTACAAGGAGGAAAAAGTGGTTCGCACCGACCTGACAGTGGGCGTTACCGAGTCGGGCACAGCTTCCTTGCAAACCAACGCCGTCAGTTATCCCGTATCTGTTGAGGTGGAAGAAATTTATGTTAAGGCCGGGCAGCGGGTCAAAGCAGGCGACCCACTGCTAAAGGTAAATTTGGACAGCCTGGAGGATGAGTACAGCACCCTGCAAAACGCCTACAACTCCGCTTTGCTAAAGCTGGAAGAAGCACAGCTAAAGCAGACCACCGGCTCCATTGATGCCAAGCTGGATTATGACTCCACCATCCTTGGGGGAACTACCGCAGATTTGCAGTACGATTACTCCATCAGTGAAATTTATGCCAACCTAAGCAATGCCGAAGACAAGGTAGAAAAGCTGGGTGACCAAATTGAACAGCTGGCAGATGAGCGCACCGACCTGCGCAAACAAAAAGCAGACGCACAGGATGCCTACAATGCTGCCAAAGCAGCACTTGCGCAGGCGCAAAAGGTTTTGGCGGGTTTGAATAACGCTGACGAGGGTTACGAAGATGCTCGTCTTGCCGTTGCCGATGCACAGGACGCGGCGGATGATGCTCTAACCACTTACGAGCGGGTAAAAAAAGATTATGACGAGGTAGACGAGGAGTACTCCGATAAAAAGAGTGAGCTTGCTACCGCCAAGCTGAGCTTGGAAAAGTTGGAAAGTCAACTGGATTTAAACACTGTTACCGCCGAGGCAGATAAAAATAAGGCCCTTGCACAAACCGGCAGCGCCGACACCATTTATAACGCTACAATCTCTCAGCTTGCCACAGCGGTTTCCTCGGCACGGGCTGAGGTAAATGCGGCAAAAAAAGAGCTGGATACCGTAGGGCAGTATCTCTCTGACGGCATTATTACCGCCGATACCGATGGTCTTGTCATGTCCATTGCCTGCTCGGTGGGGGATACGGTGAACAAAAATTCCACTCTGGTAAATCTGGCCACCTCCACCATCTATGTCATGGTGTCGGTTTCTCAGGATGACATTGCCGATTTGGCGCTGGAGCAGGAGGTAAAGCTGGATTTTGACGCCTACCCGGAAGAAACCTACACAGCCAAGGTAGACAGCATCTCTTATTCTGCCGCCCGAATGGGTTCTACCAGCGTCAGCTATACCGTTACGGTGCTTGTTACCGAAAACCTGGAAAAAGTGTTTGAGGGCATGACCTGCGACGCAACCTTTATCACACGTCAGGAAAAAGACACCCTTGCCATCTCCAACCGTGCCGTTACCAACCAAAACGGCGTATCTACCGTAAAGGTCAAAAATGATGACGGCTCCATCGTGGTTACCACAGTAGAAACCGGATTTTCTGACGGACGCAACGTGCAGATTCTGTCAGGGCTGGAAGAAGGCCAGACTGTGCTCATTGAAAGCAAGGTGAACAGCTGATGCGCTTACGGGAACTGCTGGGCCTTGTTTGGGTCAATATTATGGAAAACAAATTTAAGGTGCTGCTTACCTCTCTGGGCATCATTGTGGGTGCCGCTACCATTGTACTGGTCATTGCCATTGGCCAGGGCGGTAAGGCAGACGTTGCCGACCAGTTTAAAAACCTGAATGCAGGTGCTGTTGAAGTGCGTTATCAGGCAAACCAGCAAAACATGGAGGCGATGAAGGGAGGCATGCCCCCCGGCGCCATGGGCGGCGGATTTTCAGGAGGGGGCGGAGGAAACAGCGGCATCCGACCCTCCGGAGGCAGTGGTGGCGGCTTTCCCAGCGGCATGCCCGGTGGCGGCAGCTTTGGGGGCGGCTTCAATTTTGGCGGTGCCCGTAATACCCAAAGTACCACCCTTACTTATGACGATGTGGAAGAAATTGCGTTGTTTGTACCCAATATTACCTCTGTCACCATTTCTGCCAGTGGCACCTACAGTGTGCTTGCCTACGATATGGAGGAAGAGGAGGAGTACACCATCGCCGGAGTTATGCCCGCCTATGCTCAGGTCAGCAATCTATCTGTTGCGGTGGGAGACTTTATCTGTGAAGAAAACAACTCTCTTACCGAAAAGGTGTGTGCGTTGGGCTACCGTGTAGCACAGGATATTTTTGGCTCAGCTTTAAACGCCTATGACAGTGTGGTTACCATTGACGGACGTGATTACACTGTGGTAGGTATATTGGAGTCTATGGGTACAGTTTCTTCCGGCATCAGCCCCGACAGTGCCATTTATGTCCCCTACAGTACCTCGGTAAAATATTTATTCGGTAAAGAAATTGACCCCACCATCACTGTGCTGGCACAGGATGTGGATCATGTAGAAACCGTCATGGAGGATATCCAAACCACCCTTTCCTCCATTCATCCCAGTGTCACCTACACCATCAGTGATGCTGGCAGCAGCATGAAGGCCGCACAAAGCTCCGCCAACACCCTGTCACTTCTGCTGGTGGCTGTGGCAAGCATTGTCTTTGTGGTTGGCGGCATCGGCATTATGAACGTACTGTTTGTGTCGGTAAAGGAACGTACCCGGGAAATTGGTATTCTAAAGGCGTTGGGATGCGTAAGACGGGATATTCTGCTGGAGTTTCTGCTGGAATCCAATGCCATCAGCACCCTTGGGGGCATTGTGGGAGTGGCTGTGGGGATGGCGCTGGTACCGGTGCTTCGCTCCTTCGATATGCGCCTGGAGCCAAGCTTTTGGGGCGGAGTGGCGGCACTGCTGTTTGCCATTGGCACAGGTACGGTTTTTGGTTTTTATCCTGCTGCCAAGGCCGCTGCACTGCAGCCCATTGAAGCTTTGAATCACGAATAGGAGAGGACATCTGATGAAACAACTTACTCAACGTACCACCTGCCTGATACTGGCACTTTGCCTTATTTTGATTTTTACTGGGTGCACGGGCACTGACAATATCAGCCCTTCTACCCCTACCAGCAAGACCTTGGAAAGCACCACCACCGTAACCGGCATTGTAACAGCGGTAAACGGCAACGAAGTGACCCTTGAGCTGGTAAAGATGGGCGGTATGCCTGACAGGGGAGGTGCCCCACAGGGAGACACCTCTGCTCCGGAAGGCGGCTTTTCCGGAAACGGTGGGCAAGCACCTCCGGAGATGCCAGCCGATGGCCAGTCACCCTCTGACAGACAGCCCCCAAGCGGCGGGGGGCAAGGCAGCGGCAAAAAAAGCGGCAGCCGCCCCGATGGTGCAGGCAAACAGAGCGATACATCTTCCCAAGGTTCCTGGGGCAGCGCCCCCGACGGCAACGGTATGCCCCCAGAAGGCGATATGCCCTTCATAGATGGCACCACAGGTGGACAAAACAGCTACACCCGCACCGGTGAAACAGCCACCTACCAAGTACCCGTGGGGGCTCCAGTTACCAACATGGCCGGTGCCACCAAGGATTTTAATGCACTGGCTGTAGATACATTGATTACCATTGCCTTAACAGAGCTGGGCGACGGCACACAAAAGGTTCAGTCGGTTCAAATTCTCATGTCTGTTTAGGGAGGAAACCATGCAGGAACAAAATATTATTGAGATGCACGGCATCAATAAATATTACCAAATGGGGGAAGAAAAGCTCCATGTGTTAAAGAACATCAGTCTTACCGTAGCCAAGGGGGATTTTGTGGCTATACTAGGCCCCTCAGGCTCGGGTAAGTCTACCCTGATGAATGTCATCGGTTGTATGGATGTGCCCGAAAGCGGCGAATATTTGCTGGATGGAGTCTCATTTCCCCAGTGCAGTGATGCAAGATTAACTGCTATTCGCAACGAAAAAATAGGGTTTGTTTTTCAAAAATACCAGCTGATTCCCAAATACTCGGTGCTGCAAAACATTTGTATGCCTATTTTGATTCGGGGAGCGTCCCGCAGGGAGGCAGAAGAACAGTGCATGGAGACCATTGGTCTTTTGGGCCTCAATGACCGTCTGCGGCACAAACCCAATGAGCTTTCCGGCGGTCAGCAGCAGCGTGTCGCCATTGCCCGTGCCTTGGTAGGGCATCCCAGCATTCTGCTGGCAGATGAGCCTACCGGTGCACTGGACAGCACCACCGGCAAAGAGGTTTTGCAGCTGTTTTTAAAGCTGAACCAAATGGGCAATACCATCATCATGATTACCCATGATGAAAAGGTTGCCAGCTATGCACATCGCACTCTGCACATCATAGACGGCGAGCTTTCATGATATATCTTCACTCTCTTTTGGGCTAAATACTATCTAAATGACATAGTAACTATAACAAGTCTTTTCTTATCTTGGTCTTTTCTACATTATTATGTTAAAATTCGTTAAGGAACTTGAAATTAAATGCAAAAGCTATTAGAATAAATATATGGAAACTTTTTCCTTATTTTTAATAATTTCTTAATTAAGTTGATGCAGTATAGCTCAAACAGAAAAATATTTTTACTCAAAAAGTCCCGATGCAATCACTGTGTCGGGATTTTGTGCAAATTACATACCGCATCCTAAATCTTTTCATCAAGATATGTTTTACACCTTCTGCTTTCGGCAAAATGCCCCTTGACCTGACGATACAATAGAGAACAGAGTCAATTTGATCGAAGGGAGGGCCAGCCTTGAATTCAGTCTATGTACATAAAGCAATATCGTTGCTATTATTGCTATTATCTCTGAGTCTGTGTGCCAATATTGCCGGGATGCCCGGGCTGCCCCTTTGGACTTTGGCCTTGCTTCTGACTGTTTTGTCTATTGTTTTGGCTTTTACCACAAAAAAGCCAAAATATATACCAGAAACAAGCCAACAGTGCATTGATATTGATAAGGAGCTGTACCGTCTGGTTCTTGACCAAAGCAACGATATTGTCTTCGACTGGGATATTCTTGCTGACCGATTTACTGTTTCTTCCCGATGGCAGGAACGTTTTGGTTATCCTGCCATTGAAAAAGACTTTTCTAAAAAAATTTTGCTCAGCCCAAATTTGTACCCTGATGATGTGCCGGTTATTAAAGAATGGATACTGCAGCTGCGCCGTGGTATTATGCCAATGGAAGCTTCTGATGTACGCATACGCACCGTAGATAAACATCATGTGTGGATTAGAATAAACGCCAGCATTCTCCGGGACAACAACGGTAAACCAGTAAGAATTGTGGGTACCTTAAGGGATGTTGACAAGGAATGCCGAGAAATGGAGCTTCTGCGAACCACCGCCAATTCCGACTCCCTTACCGGGCTTTACAACAAGGCTGTGGCACGCCGGCTGGCAGAAGAATATATCAGCGAAATTGGTGTGGGCGAAATGTGCGCTTTAATGCTACTGGATGTTGACAATTTTAAGCAAATCAACGATACCATGGGGCACCCCTTTGGCGACAGAGTCTTGTGTGATGTTGCTTCATGGCTGCAGCATTTATTTCGTGAATCCGACATCATAGGGCGCGCAGGCGGCGATGAGTTTACTGTTTTTCTTAAAAATATTCCTCATGCGCAGCTGGTGTATGAAAAAGCTACTGCCGTAACCTGTGCTCTGCGGGAGCATTTTTCCGATTCCTGCGAGGGAAATTTTGCTATCTCCTGCAGCATAGGTGTAGCACTTTTACCACAACATGGAAAGACTTATGACCAGCTGTATGAAAAAGCGGATGCAGCCCTTTACTCTGCCAAGGCGCACGGTAAAGACGGATACTGTGTATATTCTCCCGTGCCGGAGCATTCGGCCACCCCGTAAAGAACCTTACGGCTTATTGTAAACTAAAAATTAAAATTAATTGACAATTCAGCTTTTCCTGTTATACTATATCTTAGTTTTAACAGAAAAGGCTGTGTGTTTTATGCAAAAAAGTCGTGTTCAATATTTAACCGCATCCGCTATGATGGTAGCCATTACCGCAGTGTGTGCTCAGATTATACTGCCGCTGCCCTTTACCCCCGTTTTTTTTACCCTTGCCATTTTGGCCGTGCTGCTTACCGGTGCTGTATTGCCCCCTCGTTGGGCGTTGGGTGCTATGCTCTGCTATCTGCTCCTTGGTTTTTTTGGTGCACCAATGTTTGGCGGCTTTAAGGGCGGGCCTGGTGTTCTGTTGGGGCCTACCGGAGGCTATTTGATGGCATACCCCTTAATGGCCTGGCTTATTGCATGGATCTGTTCTAAAGGAAAAAAAGGGCTTTGGCTTTATATTGCGGCCATGATGGCTGCTATGGTGGTTTGCTACATCCTTGGCACTGCATGGTACTGTATCCTTACCGGAACAGGTTTATGGGCAGCACTCATGGCCTGTGTGTTTCCTTTTGTCATACCCGATCTTTTAAAAATTGCTGCAGCGTCTTTATGCGCTGTTGCACTTCAAAAGGCAAACCGCTGAAAACTTTTCTTAATTAATAAACCCCCTGCTCTACCTTCAGTAAATGTAGAGCAGAGGGCTTTTTATGTTGTAAAATTTGAGGGCATCATCTTTTATGATACATACTAGCCTCAAAAATCGGTACGCTCCACCCTAAAAGAGGGAGATTCAGGAATCTCATTTTTTGCCGAATAAGGCTTCAAAGGGGTTGACAACTTTATACAAACCATCGATGGCGCTGTTGAGCTTTGGAATATCAATGGCTGCAATGTTGTCCAAAGCACCTTCCACTCCCACCAGTGCTTCTGCCATGCTCTCCTGACTTTGCAGCACCAGGTCGTCCACATTCTTAAGAATGTCAGCCAAATCTGCCTCTACCAAGTCTTGTGTCACAGTTTCAAGCTCTGCCAAAACCTCGTTTGCTGTGTTCAGCGTATCGGTTATTCTGGGTATTAGGGTAAATACAAAAATCAAAACTGCCACTGTAATTACTGTAAGCAACACAGTGTTGATGCAGGTTAGGCGTAGCTGCATTTTAGCCGCCTTTGCCTGGGCTTGTTCACTATCCCTAATCTCCCGTAGCAGGCTGGTGGCATCCTCCTGTGTTTCTATGGGTTCTTCGTAACTTTTATTTTGTTCCTCTACCGGCACCAAGGTCAAATCTTCCATTTTGCTCCTCCTAATGCTGTTCCTTGTAACCCTTGCGGTTGGCATGTTTTATTAGACTTCATCCATCTCTTCCGCGTCTACCCAGCTGGGCAAAACATCCTGCTTGGTCGGCGTATGGGCGGTGTGGCTAATACCCTTCTTCTCTAAAGGATAAGAGGATACCACCATGTGAGGATAAGGAAAGTTGATGCCTTTACGGTCAAAGGTCTCTTTGATGGCAAGGCGCATACCGCGCTCTACCTGCCACTGCATCAACGATGGTGTTTTACAGATAATGCCAATATCCACACTGGATGCACCAAACTCCGTAATGCCCTGTACAACCGGCGGCTCCAGCACCAAATCCGGGTTGAGGGCTGCATAATCGGCCACCGCTTCTTCCAGAATTTCTATTACCTGACGGGTATCGGCCTCATAGGCGGTAGACACCGTAATTTTGGCCAGATTGTGCCCGCGGGTATAGTTAATCACCCTGTTGATGCTGCCGTTGGGGATGATTACCTGCTCCCCCTGAAAGGTGCGCATGTAGGTTACACGCATAGCGGTTGCTTCAACGGTACCTATTTCATTGTCCAGCTTAATGTAGTCGCCAACGGAAAACTGATTTTCAAACAGCATAAAAAAGCCCGTCACCACGTCTTTTACAAGGTTTTGTGCACCAAAGCCAATGGCAAGGCTTCCGATACCGGCTGCAGCAATCAGACTGTTAAGCGACTTGGCAAAGCCGTACTGATTTAAAATCATTAATATGGCAATAAAGTAGATGCCGTAGCGGCAAACGCTTCGTACCAGCGTCATAATGGTATCTACACGCTTACCCTGGCTGATGTCTTTGTGGTAGCGCTCCTGCTTCATCACCGACCCTGTAGCCCGTGACACCAATGACATTGCCACCTTGGCCAGCATCAATATAATAATTACAGCAAACAAATTCCACAAAAAGTCGCCAAGGCCACCGCGAACAGCATCTATAAAATCATTGAAGCGCTGCATAAACTGTTCCCCTACCGACTGCGCCACATGTATAACCTCACTTTTAGAATCAGGATTCATGATTTACCTCCTTAAATTTGCCTGTGAAGAGTTGCTTGTTTTCCTACAGAGCTATCATATCACAAGATGGCAAAAACCTAAAGTCGAATTGTAAAACCTGCATAGGGGCATGCCCTCCTGGTCATTTTGCCTGTGATAAACCGCTCTTTTCCTTGGTTGATTTTTCTTGTAATAATGAAATTTAGGCTTTAGCTACTTTCATATACAAACTCTTTATCACTATTATAATTTAATAAAGCCGGGTTTTGGGTAACGATGACCATGCAATGGTGTATGTTTCATAAATTGACAGTGGTTTTTTTGTGTTTCTTGTTGCTTTGCCCAAAAATGTTTTTTTGACGGACAGGCCATTGATTTTCGTCAAAAAAACCGATATGATAAAAGCATCAACGTGGGTAAGGGAGGCGGCATCATGGATTTGCGTTCAATGTTTTCAACCGGATGGGCGTGTTGCATCCTGCCGTCAGCCTTGGCGCATAGCCATAATTTTCACCGCCGTAGAGCATGGTGCGTCCATAGTGCACCCAGCGGCAAGGTGTCTTTGTTGTACAAAGGGTCAGGTGCAGGATGCAATACTGCGTCATCAACAAAATACGTGTAACCTGTTATGGGCATAGTGCAAAATTGCACCGTGCCCTTTTTTGTTGCCTTTATTAACGGGTTAAAAAATCAGATATCCAGGCGGATTGTACACTGCGGTACACAACCCGTCCACAAAAGATAGAAAAGAGGAAAGCGTTATGGAACAAAAGAAAGTAGCTGTTATTATGGGCAGCGACAGCGACCTGCCTGTTGTGGAAAAAGCCTTGAGCCAGCTTCGTGAGCTGGATATTCCTGCCGAAGCCCATGTCATGAGCGCCCACCGCACCCCTGAGGCCGCCTGTGCCTTTGCCGCAAACGCTGCCAAAAACGGCTTTGGCGTTATCATTGCCGCAGCAGGCAAAGCGGCTCACCTGGCAGGCGTGTTGGCAGCACATACCACCTTGCCGGTTATTGGCATCCCCATTAAGGCCTCCACCCTGGACGGTCTGGATGCCCTGCTTTCTACTGTACAGATGCCCGCAGGAATTCCTGTAGCAACTGTTGCCATTGATGGTGCTCAAAATGCCGCCATTTTGGCAGCACAAATGTTAGCCATTGGCAACGCCGACCTTGCCGCAAAGCTTTTGCAGATGCGCACAAGCATGACCGAGGCCGTACTGGCCAAGGATGCCGCCCTGCAGGCAAGCCTAAATGCCTGATGCCAACCGTACCCAAAAGGAATACCCTTTTATTTTAACAATAATATGATGATATGTCGGGAGGAAATAACCATGAACAAACTGGAACAACTGTATGAGGGAAAAGCCAAAAAGGTATTTAAAACCGAAGATCCTGAGCTTTATATTGTAGATTATAAGGACGATGCCACCGCATTTAACGGCCTGAAAAAGGGTACCATTGCCGGCAAGGGTGTTATTAACAACCGCGCCACCAACTTCCTGATGCAGATGCTGGAGAAAAACGGCATCCCCACCCACTTTGTAAAAGAAATATCCGACCGTGAGACCATTGTCAAAAAAGTTACCATCGTTCCTCTGGAAGTGATTGTCCGCAATATTGCCGCCGGCTCTCTGGCCAAGCGTCTGGGGTTGGAGGAAGGCGCAAAGCTCGGCTCCACCGTATTGGAATACTGCTACAAGGATGATGCTCTGGGCGACCCCATGGTCAACGAATACCACATTGCCGCCATGGGCTGGGCCACCAAAGAGGAGGTTGCCCTCATTGCCGACTATTCTCTGCGCATCAACAAGCTGCTGTCCGATTACCTGAAAGATTTAAATATTGAGCTCATTGACTTTAAGCTTGAATTTGGCAAAACCAGCGACGGAACCATTGTATTGGCAGACGAAATCTCTCCCGACACCTGCCGTTTTTGGGACAGTGTTACCGGCGAAAAGCTGGATAAGGATCGCTTCCGCCGTGACCTTGGCGGTGTAGAAGACGCCTATGCCGAATTTATGAAGCGCCTGATGGGTGACAAATAACGCCATTTGGGGCATTCATGTCACCGTCCCCATCAGCTACTAGAGAAGAAATGAGGCTTTGACTTCTATGAGAGAAGAAATTTTCGATAAGCTCCACGAGGAGTGCGGCGTCTTTGGCATTTTTGATGCCAAAGACGAAACCAACGTGGTTTCGGATACCTACCACGCCCTGTACGCCCTGCAGCACCGTGGGCAGGAAAGCTGCGGCATGGCTGTTAACGATGACGGTGTTATTACCGGCTATAAAGATGTGGGCCTGGTAAACGATGTTTTTACAAAAGATGTGCTGCAAACGCTGAAAAACGGTCAAATTGCCATTGGCCACTGCCGCTACGCCACCACCGGCAATCAGCATCGTGACAATGCCCAGCCTCTGGTCATTCAGCATGTCAAAGGGGGCATGGCATTGGCACACAACGGCAACCTCACCAACGCCACCGAGCTGCGTGAGGAGCTGGAACTGGGCGGCGCCATTTTTCACACCACCTCCGACACCGAGGTCATTGCCTACACCATTACCAAAGAGCGCATTACCGCGCCTTCTATTCAGGTGGCAATCTCCAATGCCATGAACAAAATCAAGGGAGCCTACTCCCTTGTTATTATGAGCCCCAAAAAGCTCATTGCTGTGCGTGACCCCTTTGGTTTCCGTCCCTTGTGCATTGGCAGTCTGGGCAGCGCCACCGTGGTTGCCAGCGAAAGCTGCGCTCTGGACAGCATCGGTGCCTCCTTTGTTCGCGATGTAAAACCCGGCGAAATTGTTATCATCACCGAAAAGGGGATTGAAAGTGACACCAGCCACTGTCAGGAAAAGACCGCCATGTGTATCTTCGAGTTTATCTACTTTGCCCGCCCCGACTCGGTGGTAGACGGCTCTTGCGTACATACCGCGCGTCAGCGTGCCGGCGCATTTTTGGCGCTGGAACACCCTGTTCAGGCAGACGTGGTCATCGGCGTGCCCGACTCCGGTCTGGATGCCGCACTGGGTTATTCTAAGCAAAGCGGTATTCCCTACGGCGTAGGTTTTATCAAAAACAAGTATATTGGCAGAACCTTTATTCAACCCACCCAAACCCAGCGTGAAAATGCTGTACGCATCAAGCTCAATACCGTTTCTTCCACTGTAAAGGGCAAGCGTGTTATTTTGGTGGATGACAGCGTGGTACGCGGCACCACCAGTGCACGCATTGTTAAGCTGCTGCGGGAGGCAGGCGCCAAAGAGGTGCACATGCGCCTTTCGGCTCCCCCCTTTACCCACCCCTGCTACTTCGGCACCGATATCGACTCCTGCGAGAACCTCATTGCACACAACCACACGGTGGAGGAAATTAGGGAGATTATCGGCGTTGACAGTCTGGGCTACCTCAACGTAGACTACCTGGATAAACTGGCAGACAACAGCACCTGCGGCTTCTGCTCCGGCTGCTTTACCGGAAAATATCCGGTTGACCCCCCCGCTGCCGCCCAAAAATCCCGCTTTGAGCAAAAAATAAGTGAAACCAAGGCCTGTGCAGGCGTGAACAAGAAATAAGGAGAATTTACGACATGAGTAAGAGTGAAAGCGCAAGCTATAAAGCTGCCGGTGTAGATATTACCGCCGGATACCGTGCCGTGGAGCTGATGAAGTCTCATGTGGCTCGCACCATGACCAGTGGGGCCATTGGTGGTTTGGGCGGCTTTGGCGGCCTGTTTGAGCTGGATATGACCGGCATTCAAAAGCCTGTTCTGGTATCTGGCACCGACGGCGTGGGCACCAAGCTGAAGCTGGCTTTTTTGATGGATAAGCACGACACTGTAGGCATCGACTGCGTAGCTATGTGCGTCAATGATGTTATTTGCTGCGGCGCCAAGCCCCTGTTCTTTTTGGATTATGTGGCTGTGGGCAAAAATATTCCCGAGCGTGTGGCACAAATCGTTTCCGGTGTGGCCGAGGGCTGCGTTCAATCAGGCTGCGCTCTCGTTGGCGGCGAAACTGCCGAAATGCCCGGCTTTTACCCCGAGGATGAGTACGATCTGGCGGGCTTTACCGTGGGTGTGGTGGACAAAGCTGCCATCATCAACCGCGACACCATGGAGGAGGGAGATGCTATCATTGCTCTGCCCTCCTCGGGTGTGCACTCCAACGGTTTTTCTCTGGTGCGCAAGGTGTTTGATGTAGAAAAATCCGGTGTACTTTCCACCTACTCCGACGAGCTGGGCTGCACACTGGGCGAAAGCCTGCTGACTCCCACCAAAATTTATGTAAAACCTCTGCTGGCACTGCACAGGGAAGTAAAAATTTCCGCAGTGTCCCACATTACCGGCGGCGGCTTTTATGAGAATATCCCCCGCGCACTGGCTGATGGCTTTACCGCCAAAATTGAACAGGCCGCGGTCCGTACTCTGCCTATCTTCAATCTACTGCAAGCCACCGGCAACATCCCCCAGCGGGATATGTACAACACCTACAACATGGGCGTTGGCATGAGTGTGGTGGTACCCAAGGCAGAGGCCGACAAGGCGTTGGAAATTTTAATAGCAAACGGCGAGGACGCCTACATCATGGGTGAAGTGGTGAAGGGCGAAGGCGGTGTAGAGCTATGGTAAAGGTAGCTGTACTGGTCTCCGGCGGCGGAACCAATCTGCAGGCCCTTATCGATGCAAAAAACAACGGACTTATCCCCCACGGCCAGCTTGCTTTGGTGGTTTCCAGCAAAAACGGCGTCAAGGCTCTGGACAGAGCCAAAGCGGCGGGCATTCCTCATTGTGTGGTGTGCCGCAACGACTACACCTCTCCCCAAGATTTTGACAAGACCCTGTTGTATGTTTTAAAGGATCATGACATTGATTTTGTGGTGCTGGCAGGCTTTATGTGCATTTTGGGCAAGGATTTTGTGGATGCCTACCGCAACCGCATCATCAATGTGCACCCCAGCCTCATCCCCAGCTTTTGCGGCGAAGGCTTTTATGGCCTGCGGGTACACAAGGCAGCCTTGGACTACGGTGTTAAACTGACAGGCGCCACGGTGCATCTGGTCAACGAGATTCCTGACGGCGGGCGCATTCTGCTGCAAAAGGCCGTGGAGATTAAAGAAAATGACACTCCCGAGACGCTGCAAAAACGTGTTATGGAAGAAGCGGAGTGGAACCTCCTGCCCGCAGCTCTGGAGCTGTGCTGCAAGGAGCTAGCCGAGGAAAGAAGTAGAGAATAAGAAAAGGAGCCTGTATATGGAACTGTTAAGCCTGCAAAAGCTTCTGGGTGAAAATACATACCCGGGCCGCGGTATTGTCCTTGGCAAAAGCGACGACGGCAAAAAGGCTGTAATTGCCTACTTTATTATGGGCCGTAGCGAAAACAGCCGTAACCGCGTTTTTACCGAATGTGACGGCGGCATCATCACAGAGGCACACGACCCCTCCAAGATGACCGATCCCTCCTTGATTATTTACGCACCTGTTCGGGTTTTAGAGAATCTGACCATTGTGACCAACGGTGACCAAACCGATACCATATTTGATATTATGGACGACGGCGGCTACTTTGAGGAGGCTCTGCGTACCCGTACCTTTGAGCCGGATGCTCCCAACTGGACACCCCGTATCAGCGGCTTGGTGGATATGGGGGAGGACGACTTCAGCATGCAGATGTCCATCCTGAAAAGTGCAGACGGCAACGGCGACTACTGCCAGCGTTATTTCTTCGACTACCCCAGCCTCCCCGCCGGAGAAGGCCGATTTATTCATACCTACAAGTGTGACGGCAACCCCATCCCCAGCTTTGAGGGTGAACCCGAACGTGTGGCTATCAGCGGTAGTATCGACGAACTTACTACCATGCTGTGGGAAAACCTGAACCCCGACAATAAAGTCTCTCTCTTTGTCCGCACCATCACCATTGCCGACAACAGCATCGAGACCAGAATCATCAACAAGCACAGGCCATAAAACAACCCCCATCCAGTCCCCCTTGAGGGGGGCAGGGGGGGTGAATAAAAATGCGCCGCAGGCACCTTATCAGGCCAACCGGGTTCCGGTTGGGCAAGCGTAGCGCAGCACAAGCCGGAAAAAGGCGGGCGGTAAAGTTTGTACCAACCGGTAGACGCACCCGCAGGGTATCCACCGCAGCGGGACAAAAGGCTGACGTGTACAGGCACAGCGCTTGGAGGCCTTTTGCCGGAAGGAGCCGGTGTAATAGCACAACAGCAGCCCGCCGCCCTTTGGCCGTTTGGGGTGTCCAGCAGGAAGGGCTGGTTGGTTTGGTCACTTTGTCAATACAAAGTGACTGCCTGCCCGGCATGAGGGCAAGAGGCAACCCCTGCCCGATACAAGGGCGAAATCCAGAGTTCGGCTCAAGGGCGTAACCTGTGCCCGGCTCAAGGGCTGCCATCACCCAAATAATGGCAACCCTCGTTTCTCAAAGAGCATATTGCCAAAACAAAATTGAGCATGATATAAAACAACGTAAAGGAGCAGGTAACAATGGCAAACGAACTGGAACTGAAATATGGCTGTAACCCCAACCAAAAGCCCTCTCGCATTTTTATGAAGGAAGGCAATCTGCCCATTGAGGTGCTGAATGGCAAGCCCGGCTACATTAATTTCCTGGACGCTTTTAATAGCTGGCAGCTGGTGCGCGAGCTGAAGATTGCTACCGGCCTGCCTGCCGCTGCTTCCTTTAAGCATGTCAGCCCCGCCGGTGCTGCTGTTGGGCTGCCTTTAAGCGATACCCTGCGTCAAATCTACTTTACCGGCAACGGCGAGCTTTCTCCTTTGGCCTGTGCCTATGCCCGGGCCCGGGGAGCCGACCGCATGTCCTCCTTTGGTGACTGGATTGCTCTTTCCGACGTGTGCGACCTTGCCACCGCCAAACTCATCCAGCACGAGGTCAGCGACGGCATCATTGCCCCCGGCTACGATGAGGACGCCTTGGAGGTGCTGAAATCCAAGCGTAAAGGCGGCTATAACATTGTCAAAATTGACCCTGCCTATGTGCCCGCCCCAGTGGAGCACAAGGATGTGTTTGGCATTACCTTTGAGCAGGGCCGCAACGAGCTAAAAATTGACAAGGACATGCTGCAAAACGTCGTAACCCAAACTAAGAATATTCCCGAGAACGCACAAATCGATCTTGTGCTGTCCCTCATCACTCTTAAATACACCCAATCCAACTCGGTATGCTACGCCAAGGACGGACAGGTTATCGGTGTGGGCGCTGGCCAGCAGTCCCGCATTCACTGCACCCGTCTGGCAGGCAACAAAGTCGATATCTGGTGGCTGCGTCAGCATCCTAAGGTGCTGGGGCTGCAGTTCCGGGAGGATTTGGGCCGCGCCAACCGCGATAACGCCATTGACGTGTACATCTCCGAACAAAGTGAGGATGTGCTGGGCGATGACGTTTGGGCAGACACCTTTGCTGTGCGCCCCGAATCCCTTACCGCCGCAGAAAAGCGTGACTGGCTGGATACCCTTACCGGGGTTTCTCTTGGCAGCGACGCTTTCTTCCCCTTTGGCGACAACATTGAGCGTGCTCACCGCAGTGGTGTTTGTTACATTGCTCAGCCCGGTGGCTCCATCCGTGACGACCAGGTGATTGCCACCTGCGACCGTTTTGGCATGGCAATGGCCTTTACCGGCATCCGCCTGTTCCACCACTAATATCAATATTCTGGGCACCGCCCAGACCCGCAAGCCTTGTGGTGGCAGCGCAGCCACAAACCAAAATTCTTTGCTAAGCTTTCTTATAAGAAAGCGCAAATCTCCCGGAGGTTAACATGAAACTGCTGGTTGTAGGCGGAGGCGGGCGTGAACACGCTATTATCCGCAAACTGAAAGAAAACCCTGCCGTCACCGAGATTTTTGCCCTGCCGGGCAACGGCGGTATTGCCTCAGACGCCGTATGCGTCCCCATTTCTGCCACCGATGTGGCAGGTGTCACCACCTTTGCCAAGGAACATGCCATTGACTTTGCCGTAGTGGCGCCCGACGATCCCCTCTGCCTTGGCATGGTGGATGCCCTTGCAGAAATTGGCATTCCTGCCTTTGGCCCGGACAAAAAAGCCGCTGTCATTGAGGGCAGTAAGGTTTTTTCTAAAAACCTGATGCAAAAATATCACATTCCCACAGCGGGCTATGCCGTATTCGACAAAGCCGACGAGGCTTTGCGCTATCTGCGAACCGAGGCCGCCATGCCCATTGTCGTCAAGGCCGACGGTCTGGCCCTGGGCAAGGGCGTACTCATCTGCCAAACCCTTGCCGAAGCCGAAGGCGCCATCCACGAGATGATGGAGGACAAGGTCTTTGGCACCAGCGGCAGCAGGGTGGTAATCGAGGAGTTCCTCACCGGGCCGGAAGTTTCGGTGCTGGCCTTTACCGATGGTGTTGCCGTCAAGCCCATGGTATCCTCCATGGACCACAAGCGCGCCCTGGACGGTGATAAGGGACTGAACACCGGCGGCATGGGCACCATTGCCCCCAACCCCTATTACACCCCTAACATTGCCAACGAGTGCATGGAAACCATCTTTTTGCCCACCATCCGCGCCATGGCTGCCGAGGGTAGGCCTTTTAAGGGTTGTCTGTACTTTGGCCTGATGCTAACCCCCAATGGTCCCAAGGTCATTGAATACAACTGCCGCTTTGGTGACCCCGAAACGCAGGTGGTGCTGCCCCTGTTAAAAAGCGACCTGCTGACCATTATGCAGGCTACTGTAGACGGTACCTTGGCAGACACCCAAGTAGAGTTTGGCACCGGCAGTGCCTGCTGTGTCATCCTTGCCAGCGGCGGATACCCCCAAAGCTACCCCAAGGGTCTGCCCATCAGCGGGCTGGTAGAGGGGCAATTGCCCAGTGGTCTTGCCACCGTTTACCACGCAGGCACCAAGCTGGAGGATAATGGTACCCTCGTTACCGCTGGAGGACGTGTCCTTGGTGTCACCGCAGCAGCACCCACTCTGCCCCAGGCCATTGCCGCCGCTTATGTTTCCTCCAACAGCATTGCCTTTGAAGGCATGCACCGCCGCAGCGACATTGGCGAAAAAGCCTTGGCTGCGTTGTAACTCTGGTTTTGTGCACTGGGCGCTACCTAGACTCGTAAGCTTTTTATAAAAAGCTTAACCAAAAATTTTACTTGCCAAAGCAGTTGCTTTGCCTGTTTTCTTCTCTGATGCCGCTTTTTGCCACTGGCTTTTTGTGTGGGTAAAGCCACATAAGCCGCTCATTGCACTGTGCAGTAAGCGAATTTTCGGCTTTACCCCAAATGCAGTGAACGGCTCTTTACGGCAATCCAAAAGTTTTTGAGTCAGCTTTTTCTAAAAGGCTGCAAAATAATCTTCGCATACTACAGAATTGGGAGAGAACACCATGTCTGTTTTTAGAATTTACGTAGAAAAAAAAGAGCCCTATGCCGTAGAAGCGGCAGGGGTGCTTAGTGAAATCCGAGAGCTGCTGGGGATAAGGAGTGTTTCCGGCCTGCGCCTGCTCAACCGCTACGACGTAGAGGGCATTGACGACGCACTGTTTCAGCAGTGTCTGCCTATCGTTTTTTCGAAGCCTCAGCTAGACATCACCTATACTGAAATTCCACAGGGTGCAGCCGCCATGTTTGCCACCGAGTATCTGCCCGGCCAGTTTGACCAGCGCGCCGACAGCTGCTCCGAGTGCATCCAGCTGGTTTCCCAGGGTGAGCGCCCCACGGTGCGCACCGCCACAGTCTACCTGCTGGAGGGCACCCCCAGCGCCGAGGATATAGAGCGCATCAAAAAATACGTCATCAATCCTGTAGAAAGCCGCCAGGCCGACCTTGCCCCCAAGGCCACCTTGGCAGTGGAATACCCCCAGCCCGACAGCGTAGACACTGTCACAGGCTTTTTGACACTGGACCGTAAAGGCCTCACCGAGTTTGTTGCCCAGTATGGCCTTGCCATGGACGTGGATGACGCCGCCTTTTGTCAGGAGTATTTTAAGATAGAGGACCGTGACCCCACCATTACCGAAATCCGCATGATTGACACCTACTGGTCCGATCATTGCCGCCATACCACCTTTGGCACCATCATTGACGATGCCTCCATCAGCGACAAGGACGTCAAAACAGCCTTTGAGCGGTATCTGGCTGCCCGAAAGGAGCTTGGCCGCGAGCACAAGCCCGTAACCCTTATGGACATGGCCACCATCGGCGGACGCCTGCTGAAAAGCAGGGGAGAGCTGCCGGAGCTGGACGAATCCGAAGAAATTAACGCCTGCTCCATCCATGTCACCGTGGACAACAACGGCAAGGACGAGGACTGGCTGCTGATGTTTAAAAACGAAACTCACAACCATCCCACCGAGATTGAGCCCTTTGGCGGTGCCGCCACCTGCATCGGTGGTGCCATCCGTGACCCCCTGTCCGGACGCAGCTATGTGTATCAGGCCATGCGCGTTACCGGCGCAGCCGACCCACTGGTGCCTGTAGAAAAAACCATGACCGGCAAGCTGCCCCAGCGCAAGCTGGTAACAACAGCCGCCGCAGGCTACAGCTCCTACGGCAACCAGATTGGTCTTGCCACCGGCTTTGTGGATGAATTATACCACCCCGGTTATGCCGCCAAGCGTATGGAAATTGGTGCAGTGCTGGGTGCTGCCCCTTACGCCAACATCCGCCGTGAGCGTCCCGAGGACGGAGACATCATTGTGCTGCTGGGCGGACGCACCGGACGCGACGGCTGCGGCGGTGCAACAGGCTCCTCCAAGGCTCACAAGCTGGAAAGCCTGGAAACCTGCGGTGCAGAGGTGCAAAAGGGCAACGCCCCTGTGGAGCGTAAGCTGCAGCGGTTGTTCCGCAACCCTGAGGTCACCCGCCTCATCAAGCGCTGCAACGACTTTGGCGCAGGCGGCGTGTCTGTCGCCATTGGTGAGCTGGCAGACGGCCTTGTCATCAATCTGGATGCTGTGCCCAAAAAGTACGAGGGTCTGGACGGTACCGAGCTTGCCATCAGCGAAAGCCAGGAGCGCATGGCTGTGGTGCTGGAGGCCAAGGATGTACCAAGCTTCCTTGCCCATGCCGCCGCCGAAAATCTAGAGGCCACTGTAGTGGCAAAGGTTACTGCCGACCCCCGCCTCAAGATGACCTGGAAGGGCAACACCATCTGCGACATCTCCCGTGATTTCTTAAACTCCAACGGTGCCGAAAAGCACGCCGACGTGGCGGTTCCAAAGGCATCTGTTGTACAAAAGACCCCCGCTGTGGGCAACACCCTTGGGGAAAAGCTCACCAGCCTTATGTCCGACCTGAATGTCTGCTGCAAAAAGGGTCTGGTGGAGCGGTTTGACAGCACCATCGGCGCCGCTACCGTTGTCATGCCCTTTGGCGGACGTACCCAGCTAAGCCCTGTGCAAACCATGGTGGCCAAGTTCCCCGTAGCGGGTGAGACCAAGACCTGCTCCGGTATGGCCTACGGCTTCAACCCCCTGATTTCGGAGCAGAGCCCCTACCACGGCGCCTATCTGGCTGTGGTGGAAAGCGTCAGCAAGCTGGTTGCCGCAGGCTTTGACCACGAAAAAGCCTATCTTACCTTCCAGGAATACTTTGAGCGCCTGCGCACCCAGCCGGAGCGTTGGGGTAAACCCTTTGCTGCCCTTCTTGGTGCACTGGATGCTCAGCTAGACCTAAAGCTGGCTGCCATTGGCGGCAAGGACAGCATGTCCGGCAGCTTTGAGGACCTGGATGTACCCCCCACACTGGTCTCCTTTGCCGTTGCCCACGGCAACACCGACGATGTGGTTACCCCCGAACTGAAAAAGGCCGGCTCCAAGCTGGCGCTGATAAAGGTGGATGCTCTCTACGACCTTGCCGGTCTGCTGGACGCTTATGCCACCATTGAAAAGCTGAATCACCAGGGCAAACTGCTTTCTGCCTACACTCTGGGGCACGGCGGCCTTGCCGAAGCCCTTTGCAAGATGGCCGTTGGCAACCAAATCGGCGTAAAACTAAGTGACACTGTTACTCCAGACGACCTCTTTGGCTGGAGCTACGGCAGCTTTGTGCTGGAGCTGGCCGATGGGGTAGAGGTGGGCACCATCATTGGTGAAACCACCGATGCCTACACCTTTGCCGCCTGCGGAGAGTCTATGTGCCTTGCCACCGTACAGGAGGCCTGGGAGCACAAGCTGGAGCCCGTGCTGCCTTACCGCAGCCCCAACGGTGTGGCAAAACCCGAGGCATTTGTGTACGAAACCAAGCACCGTGCCGCACCCGGCATTGCTGTTGCAAAGCCCCGGGTAGTCATTCCCGTATTCCCCGGCACCAACTGCGAGTACGACACCGCCCGTGCCCTGCGCCGAGCGGGTGCCGAGCCTCACGTTATGGTCATTAACAACCTCAGCCCGGCTGCTGTTACCCAGAGCATCGAAGCCATGGAAAAGCTCATCAAAGACAGCCAGATGATTGTGCTGCCCGGCGGCTTCTCCGGCGGCGACGAGCCAGACGGCTCCGGCAAGTTTATCACTGCCTTCTTCCGCAACCCCCGTATGAAGGACGCAGTACACGACCTGCTGCAAAACCGAGACGGCCTGATGCTGGGCATCTGCAACGGCTTCCAGGCGCTCATCAAGCTGGGTCTTGTGCCCTTTGGCGAGATTGTGGACACCGACGACACCTGCCCCACACTCACCTTTAACACCATTGGTCGCCACCAGAGTATGCTGGTGCGCACCCGCATTGCCTCCACCAAGAGCCCCTGGCTCAGCCGCTGTGATGGTGGGGACATCCATACAGTGGCCATCTCCCACGGCGAAGGACGCTTTGTAGCAAGCCCCGAGCTCATTGCCAAGCTTGCCAAAAACGGCCAGATTGCCACCCAGTATGTTGATTTAAACGGTGAACCCACACTGGACATCCGCTATAACCCCAACGGCAGCCTTATGGCTATTGAGGGTATTACCTCTGCCGACGGACGTGTACTTGGCAAAATGGGTCACACCGAGCGCAGCGGCGACAATCTGTACAAGAACGTAGACGGCAACAAGTATCAGCCCCTGTTCGAAGGCGGCGTAGACTACTTCAAATAGGAGGCTGTCGCATAGGGGGATGTGCTCCCCTATGCGACCCCCGATATGGCCCGGGGCAGAGCCTTTGTCCAGTGTATTTTTCTAAGGCACTTGCCATTGGGCAAATGGATTTATCATGCGTTAACTGCTTGAAATAATTCCTGCTTCAGTGGGTAGTCTAAAGATGAATACCGCCCACTGTGAAACTTCTTAAAAAAGCACTAAAGCACTAAAACCCTATGCACCCAACCCAGCAAATGGAGGTACAACTTATGGAACAGCACAGCAGCTATATCAGCCCCTTTTCTACCCGGTACGCCAGTGCCGAGATGCAGCATATTTTCTCTGAGGACAACAAATTCCGCACCTGGCGGCGGCTGTGGATTGCTCTTGCCAAGGCCGAGCAGCGTCAGGGGCTCCCCATTACCGATGAGCAGATTGCCCAGCTTGAGGCACACAAGGAGGACATCAATTACGAAGACGCTATTCGCCGTGAGCGCGAGTGCCGTCATGATGTTATGAGCCATGTATATGCCTACGGCCTGCAGTGCCCCGATGCCAAGGGCATTATTCATCTGGGTGCCACCTCCTGCTACGTGGGTGACAACACCGACATCATCATCATGAAACAGGCTTTGCAGGTGGTACACCGCAAGCTGGTGGGCGTCCTGGATCTTCTGGGCAAGTTTGCCGTGGAATATAAGGACATGCCCGCCCTGGCCTACACCCATCTGCAGCCCGCACAGCTTACCACCGTTGGCAAGCGTGCTACCCTGTGGATGAACGAATTTTACATGGACCTGTGTGAAATTGAGCATCGCATCAGCACTCTGGCCCTGCTGGGCAGCAAAGGCACCACCGGCACTCAGGCAAGCTTTGTCGAGCTGTTTGAGGGTGACAGTGCCAAAATTAAAGCCGTAGAGGCAGACATTGCCCGGGAAATGGGCTTTGACAAGGTTGTGCCCGTTTCCGGACAGACCTATTCCCGCAAGGTAGATTATCAGGTGCTTTCGGAATTGTCCGGCGTAGCCCAAAGCGCCAGCAAGTTTTCTAACGATATGCGCATTCTGCAAAACTTTAAGGAAATGGAGGAGCCCTTTGAAAAGAACCAGATTGGCTCTTCCGCCATGCCCTACAAGCGCAACCCCATGCGCTGTGAGCGTATTACCTCCCTTGCCCGTTATGTGATGGTAGATGCCCTCAACCCCGCTTTTACCGCCGGCACCCAGTGGTTTGAGCGCACACTGGACGATAGCGCCAACAAACGTATTGCTGTGGCAGAGTCCTTTTTGGCAGTGGATTCTATTTTGGGCATTTTGCTTAATGTGTGCGACGGCCTTGTGGTATACCCCAAGGTGGTGCGTCAGCGGGTGATGAACGAGCTGCCCTTTATGGCTACCGAAAATATCATGATGAAGGCAGTCAAAAAAGGCGGCGACCGCCAGCAGCTTCACGAAAAGCTCCGGGTACACTCTCAGGCAGCGGCTCGTGTGGTAAAGGAAGAAGGCGGCCAAAACGACCTTATCAGCCGTATCTGTGCAGACCCTGATTTTGGCATTACTCTGGCGGAGTGTGAAGAAATTCTTGACCCTGTGCTGTTTACCGGACGCAGTAGCCAGCAGGTGGATGAATTCATGAATGAAATTATCTCTCCGCTGCTGGAGCAGTATAAAGATCAGCTGGGTGAAAAAGTTCAACTCAGCGTCTAAGTCTCCGTACAAAAAGCGACTACCCCCGTGCATCAGACAGCAGAAGTACTGCCTGACGCATGGGGGTAGTATTATTTTTGTGTTATTAAAGTTTTGATTATTGCGTATCGGCTTATTGCAGGCGTTTTAAATCTAATAAAAAAGCCAAAAATTTTGGGGCGATACCGCGCAATTCCAAGCGCTTTATTGCACAAACATACGGTGTCGCCTTTATTAGTTTTCGTCATCGGGAGAGTCGTTGCCACCAAATACATCGCTCCACATGAGCTGGTTGTCCATAGGCTGATTGTCATCGGTAAAGCTGCTTTTTTTGCCGCGGAAAAACAAGCTGAAAAAGCCTTTTTTCTCTTTTGGCGCATCCTCATGATGCCCAATGGGCTCGATGTGATCCAGCTCCTCGTCATCCTCTGCAAACAAATCAAAAAACACTTCCGGCTTTTGTGCGGTCTGTACGGCACGGGTCATATTTTCCAGCTCGGCCACCGGATCCGGTTGTTCTGGTGCCGGGGCAGCTCCCGCCATTGCGGCAACTTTTTGTTCTGCAGGTTTTTGTGTCTTTTCCACCAGGGGAGCAGAGGGCTTTTTCTCCACTTTTTTTGCCGAAAGCTGAGTATGGGGAACAGGGGTCTGCTTCACGGATTCCGATACTACTGCTTGTCCACCGGCAGCCACCACCGGTGCTTCCTCTTCTGGGTCTGTTTCTGCCTCGGCCTTTGCTGCGGGCTGTGTCTGGTGCTCTTGTACATCGGCAGTTGCCTGAGCACCGGCTTCTGCCGTCTCTTGCTGGTTTTCTTCCACAGTATCCTCCAATAGAGGAGTTACCTCATCACTTTTGGGGGTATGAGGGATTTTGTCTTTCGTTTCGTCGGTTTTTACGGGGCGTACCGTCATTCCGTTCCAGTCATCTATATAGTTGGGTTCTCCCTCCTCCGGTACCCATTGGTCAGGGTTTTCGGCAGAGCGAACCATTCCGTTGCGCTGCATCTGCTCCTCCAGCTGAAGCTGCAGTTCCTGAAAGTATTGCTGGTAGCAGGCGTAGTTATCAAAATAATACTGATTCATTTCTTCTATCTTTACGGGCAGCAGGCGCTCCATATAAATAATGTCGTGCAGACGACCTTTGTGGTAGCCGTGATTGCGAAAGACACCTACATCACGGTAACCGTGTCGGCGGTAAACATGCAACGCCGCAATGTTGGAAGCATATACACCAAACAAAATCTTATGATGCCCCAGCTTAACAGCCTGGCGCTCCACAAACTTTAACAGCATGCTGCCTAAGCCTTGATGGCGCATACTGCGCTCCACAAAAACAGAGAGCTCTACCACACCGTCATAGGCATACCCTTCACGGTACTGGCTCAGTGCCACCCAGCAGATAATTCTCCCCTCACATTCACCCACATAAATGGGAAAACGCTTGTTGTGGCGGCCCATCCACTCCAACCTTCGCTCCAGTGTGCAGTGGTCTATTTCCATACAGGCATTTCCGTCATCAATGGCCTGATTATAAATAAAATTAATTGCTTCGGCATCGGCGCGCTTGGCGCGTCTCATCATTACTTCCATGTTTTAACTCCCCTCGAGCCGATTTGCAAAATGGCAGCAGGCAGCATACTGTTGCTTGTTGTCAAAGTGTGTTCCTTCTTCGGCTAAACTTTATTTCAGCGGATTTGACCTTTGCCCCTATCTTTTTTTTTACTCTAAAGTAGTACTCTTGGTATTTACCCGTTTATCCTAAATGTGGTATAATAACCTCAAATTGGTGATTTGAGGTGTATCATTAATTCGCTTATTGGCTTTTTAGACAATAAGTACGGTGCTTTTTGCAAGCATGGCGCCAAAGGGCCCTAACGCAACCGGAGCATTTTACGGGTAAAAAGTCCTGGTTTTTACAGAAACCCCAATTTTTAATAGTTTATAAAACCATAATAAGCATAAAGTGCTGCCGAAATTATGGTGATGTTTCTTGTCTATTTTACAGTATACGACACGATTTTACAAGCAGTGTACGGAGGGTTTTTCCATGGGGAGCTATTATAAAAAGAAAAAAAAGGTTAATTTACATAAAAGAGTGCAGGTGTTGCGGGTCATGTGTTCTGCTGCCGCATATATGCTGGTGCTGGTGCTGGGTGTGCGCATCGGCGGAGCAGTAGATGCCAAAGCCGCTTTTGATAATCATGTTGCTGCCGTTATGGCCACCCAGGAGGTATCTCATCAGCTTTCTGACGAAGCCGCTTTGGACAGCTACCAAATTTTGTCTGCCCGTGCCGAGGAGCTTTCGCTGAATTATGAAGATGCCTGGCAAAACCGTGTGGACGAAGCCGCCAAAGCCAAGGGCAATGTCAGCACAACAGGTACGGCACCTGTTTGGCAGCAGCCCACCGGCGTATTTAACGCATCTGCATACGGATACAGCGGAAAAGATAAAATACCCTATTGGAGAAGCATCAACAGTGACGTCATGGGTTACCTGCGAGTGCCCGGCACCAACATCAGCTGGCCTATTGTGCAAAATACCGTTGACGTCAACTACTATACCCACCGTGGTTATTACCATGAGGACAGCTTTAACGGCGTTATCTGGACCAATCCCGGAACCCGCAGCGGCAGTTATAGCGACCTTAGCTCCAACACCGTTATTTACGGACACAACTGGACAAACTACAGCTCTGCCCCCCGTGTGGGTTACTCCGGCGATGTCATGTTTGCTCAGCTTACCGGCTACCACTACCTCAGTACCGCACAAAGCTATCCTTACTTTTATTACTCCACCCCACAGGAGGAGTTTACCGTCGCCATCTTTGCCTGCTTTTATACCGAGCTTGGCTTTGCTTACAATGTGCCCGAGGGCGATATGAACTATATTATCAACGAAGCCAAGCGCCGCAGCCGCCACTCCTTCAATATTGATGTAAATTCTTCGGACAAAATAGTCACCCTGTCTACCTGTACCCGCGCCTACGGCAGCACCAGCAACCAGCGCTTTGTGGTCATGGGGCGAATTTTGCGCCCCGGAGAAACCATTGGTCCCGTCACTGTTACCAGCAATTACGGCCACAAGCAGCCCAGTGTATGGTAAGCTGTGGCTTTACAGTAAGACCCTTTGCCCAATAAGGGCAGCGTGCAGGCTCTGTGGCCAACTCCAATGTGCCAGGGTATTACCAATACTGTGGCTTGGTTCAAGCATGAAAAAAGGCTATCCGCCTAACAGCGGATAGCCTTTTTGATTGTTTCAGGTTGTTTTTAACTACTCAAAGGGTTGGAAGTTTCTTTGCAGAAAATAAAATCCAAGAGCAAAATACAGCAGGTTTTGCAATAAGATTTCCCAACGCTGAGTACTTTTTAGAATGCTCTAATTGATAGTATCTGCCAATGCGCGCAAAACCCATCGGGCGGTAAATACCGACAGCGGCAACAGCACCAGCAATGCACCTGCAAAAAACAGCGGATCGTTGAGTTTTACCATGGGCAGTGAAGCAAGGGCGGCATAGGTTAACTGATAATAACCGGTAAAAAACAGCGCGCTCACTATCAAAAACACGGGGCTTCTCATATAAACTTTTTATTCTCCTTTTTATGGCAGACTAGGGGTAAGAAAATAACAGTAGTTTTAAACCATCTATTTTAAAGCTTCTGCAGAAACCTTTCCGGTAACCGCATAAGTAGCTGCCTGTGACGGGGTTTGGCACCAAACGGCGCCGGGCATATCCTGTGGGGTTAAAAAAGTGCCCCAGCCGGCAGCGGCAAACGCGCATCCGGCATCTACAGCGCAGTGCCAGTCGCACAGGCTGTCTCCCACAAAAAGCACCTGGCTGGGCTCAAGCCCTGTTTCCTTGCAAAAATGCAGCAAGGAGTCCGGTGCAGGCTTTGGGTGTTCCACCATATCTGCTGTTACCACCAAATCAAACAGCTCATATAGTTCTCCCAGCTCCTGCTCAATGCGCCAAATTTCTTTGGAGCTGCGGGAGGTATTGATGCCTAGTATGAGCCCGGCTTCTTTTACCTCACAAAGCACCTGGCGGATACCGGGGAAAATAACAACCTGTGCTTCATCACCGGATGCAAACAGCTCCTGCCAGAAAGCGGTGCTATGGTCTTTTTCCAGACCCAAAAATTCTGAGGAAATCTCCACGCTCATGGAGTAGCAGCGGACAAAGTCCGAAAAAGGCCGCTTTGGCCTGTCGGGGTATGCCAGCCGGTATGCCCGCGCCATAGCATCCACCAAAAACCTAGTATCAGACATGGTTCCGTCCATGTCCCATACCATTGCCTTAAACATAGGTACCTCCTGTAGGTTTAAAAGCCTCATTCTTTCAACATGGTAACATATTCGATGTGGAAAAAATAGTGGCGAAGGGCTGAAAGTAATCCGCCTTAATCTGTAAATTTTTAGCACAAGTGCCCTTTTTATCCAGTTTTTGGCTGCAGAGCCGGCTTTTTGCTTGACACTGCCCCTACTGTGGTGCTACAATTGGCAAAATTTACGCAAAATAACTAGGGAGGGAAGTTTATGCGCAAGCTTTATTCGGCCGAAGCTCAAACAGCGATGCAATATGTGGAAAGAGAGCCGGAATACAATATTTTTATCATTGGAGATATTGAAAACCACGGTGTAGACAGTGAAAATGTAGAGATCTTTGTGCTGGACGGCAAAGACGGGTACGATTGCCTTGTGCTGCGCTATCTCTCCAATTATGTTATGTACAGCCACCGTACCGATTATGATGCCGCCGCAGTTGCTAATTTTTTGATGCAAAGAACAGTTAAAAATTTAAGCGGAAAGGCTGCCGCAGTGGCCCCTGTGGCTTCACTTTTGCCGGGACGCAAAAAGGCCATGACGTATTTGGCAAGGCTGGATGAGGTACAGGTTTATCCTTTGCCTGAAAATTCCCTGCAGCGTATGCTGAGCCCAGAGGATGCACGACAAATTATTGAGCTTTATTTGCAGGTAGAGGAATTTGCCGAAAACTATAGCAGCAATATTGCAGAAGAAATTGAAAATATGGCGTTCAGCCTTAGCCGTGGCGGTAGCTGCAGCGGAGTTTTTATTGACGGCATATTGGCTTCTGTGGCCATGACCACTGCCGAAAACAGCCGCTCTGCCATGATCATCGGCGTGGCTACCCTTCCCCAGTATTGCGGCAGAGGTCTTGCCTCGGCTGCGGTGTCGGGGCTTTGTGCCAAAATGCTGCAGTCGGGTAAGGAGTTTGTCTGTCTGTTTTATGATAACCCGGCAGCGGGGCGCATTTACCGCCGCATCGGCTTTCAGGAAATGGGTGAGTATCTGTTGCTGCGCCAAAGCCAGGAATAAGGAGTAATACCAAGCGTACTAGCCGTGGCTGATACTGCCTTGCCTCATGCAAAAAATCCGGAACAGTCCGCAAGGTACTGTTCCGGATTTTATTTTGTGATGTCAGCGCAGCATTTTGTCCACACCGGTTTTCTCCATAGCCTTTACCAAAATAAGGCCCAAGCCATAGCAGGATACCAGCTGGCCAACCCCTACACCCACCATACAAAGCAAAAGCGGTGCTCCTGTAAAATACCACAGCTCTAACCCCACCACTACGGCGTTGATGAGTACAGGGGGCAGGGGAGCCAGCAGGGGCAACCCCGCCACGCGCGGTTTGGAAAGCCGTGCTGTCAGCAGGGCAGATACCAGAGTGGCCAGTGTGCCAAACACAATGTCTACAATGCCAAAGTTTAGCCCCATGGCTGCTCCTATCCCGTTGGTAATGGCACAGCCCAGGGTAACGCCCCATATGGCATTGGGGGAAAACAAGGGCAGCAGCGTCAGCGCCTCAGACACGCGAACTTGAGCATATCCAAAGCTAAAGGGAGCCAAGGCAAGGCTGAGGGCTGTGTAGGCAGCGGCAATCAGCCCACTGACAACAAGCCCCTTTAGGTGCTTTTGTTGATTCATTTATTTTTCCTTCTTTCGTAGGGCATGGCAAAGCCGGCCCCTAGTATGGTTTAAGGTCAGGAACTTGCGACTGACCGGCTTTTTGCACGCAAAAAACCATTGATATTATAAATGATAACCACCGAGGTTGCAACCGGGAATTGGATAATGTATAGTAATTATGTGTATAAAATTCTGTTTTAAGCTGAGCAACTGCCCCATGACAAGGCATTCTGTTTTTTCATAACGAGTGTGGGAGCTTTTATCTTACGCATGTTGCTATGGCAGGCGCATCTAAACTAAAAAGCCTCATTGTTGGGTAAAAATTAATTTTTCTGCCGCTTTTTATTTTCATTGTTACAAAGTCTCTTCAAACAAATACATCATATAAATTTCACCATGCTGGCTGCAAAGGAGCGATTGTTGTGGTAAAAAAACTCAACACCTTACTAAATATTATCATTGGTTCCACCATTGGGGTGTTATTGGGCCACTCTCTGTTTGTATGCTGGGAGCATCAAAGACACCCTGATTATTATGCTCTGCAATCTGCCCCATGGTATACCAGTATTCTAGTGTACGGCTTTACTACCGCTGCTATTATATTAATTGCAGTTGTTATAAAGTTGGTGCTAAGAAAGCTAAAAAAATATCAGTGAGAGCGGATGGATTTTAATACATCAAACCAAACACGATACTTTTATCAAGAGAAAATGATTGAAAAACCGCCAAAGAAAACCTCTGGCGGTAAAAGGAGAACGGTATGATTATTTTGGCAGTAGACTATGGGGATGCCCGAACAGGGCTTGCCGTTTGCGATAAGACCGAGATGCTGGCCCGCCCCGCCGGGGTCATTCATCAGTGGAACATTGACAAAACCGCAGAGGCAGTGGTACAAGCAGCAAAGGAGAACAATGCTCAGCACATCATTGTTGGCAACCCGCTAAATATGAACGGCAGCGCCGGTGACCGCTCACAGCTATGCCACGACTTTGCCGATAAGCTGCGGGCTTTGTGTCCTCATATCCCGGTACAAATGTGGGACGAACGCAGCACCACCGTCAGCGCTATCAATTACCTGAACATGACCGATACACGGGGGAAAAAGCGAAAGGCGGTAGTAGACGCCGTGGCCGCCACCATTATTTTGGAAAATTACATGGCATACCGTAAAAATCACCCCGAAGAATAACATTTCTTTGATAGACACTGCTCTTGTCATAAGAATGAGGCAATGCAATTGCTCCCTAATACAGGTGGTGTCATTACATGACCAAACCAAGCACCAATGCCTCTGCCAATCTGGCAAACACCGGTTCCAGCTCTGCCAGAGTATCCGGCGTGGTGCTGCCGGTGTAAATACCAAAGGCGGGGCGATTGGCATTGCGGATAAACCATTCTGTCAAACACCCCTGTGGCTCCCGGGAGGGGGCTGGCCTGCTGCCGCAGGCACTTGCCAAAAGCTGGCCCATCAGTGCCGCCTTGGGCGGCGCAATGGCTCCGCACCGGCAGCTAAATTCCTCCTTACCCCGGCCCAGCAAATACAGGCTGCGCGGCCCTACACCGGCACAAAGGTTGGCAATGCATCTGCTTTCGGGTTCAGAAAACGGTTTGCAGCCGCTGCTGCCCTTGGGGGAGGGCGACCCGGTTTGCCGCCACCCACAGTCAAAGTTTTTTGCTAAATCTACCCCCCTTAAGTTGGCCTGCCAGGGAGTATCCTTTCTCCATAATCCCCGCACAAACCCCGATAAGTGTCCTGCCGCCCCTGCGCCATGCAAAAACAGCTCTAACCCGTCAGGGTTGAGGCAGGGTACCACCAGCAGGCGCACATCGCTCTGCAACGCACTTAAGTCCATACCGGCAAATGGGACGCCTGTTTGACGGCTTTCCAGCAGAGCCCGGACAAACCGCAACAAAACCAGTGTTGCCAGCCAGTCTCCACCATGAACCCCGCTGACATACATGGGAGCACCGCGTACATCCCCCAGCCCCATTGCCAGTATATTTCGTCCGCCGGTGCTTTTTCCCGCCGAAAACACGTGCAAACCCTGACCGCGATACTGTTCTCGCAAAGACATAATCTCTCGGCGCAAATCAGCAGCACAGGGCGGCGATCCTATCAGTTGTTCAAGATCCACGCAGTGTCCTCCTCTCTTTACCCGGCTATCACTATCTATATGATTTAACCGGATTGTCTTAGTTGCTTTTTAAAGAGAGAAAAAGAAATGCTTTTTTAAGCACCAGGGGACAACTTTAACTTTAAACTAAGTAAGGCATCAACCAGAACGGAGAAGTACCACTATGAGCCATTTTGAACAAGCGCAAAAGGAAAATAAAATTTTTACAGGACGTATTTTAAGCCTTAGTGAGCACACGGTACGGCTGGAAGACGGTTCTGAGGCCAACCGGGAGGTAGTACACCACAACGGCGGTGTATGCGTGGCTGCGCTGGATGAACACAATCAGCTGCTGCTGGTACGCCAGTTTCGTTTTCCTGCTGGTAGGGAGCTTTTGGAGCTGCCCGCCGGCAAGCTGGAAAAAGGAGAAAACCCCATGTCTGCTGCACTGCGGGAGCTGGAGGAGGAAACAGGACACACCACAAAGGTGCTGTCGCCTTTAACTCAAATGCTTCCTACCCCGGCGTACTGCACCGAGGTGATTCATATCTTTGCCGCCTCAAAGCTAAGCCCTGTGCCCCAGCGATTGGACGAGGGAGAATTTTTAACGGTAGAGCGCATCCCCCTTGCTAAAGCAGAACAGATGGTGCTGGAGGGAGAAATTTTAGATGGTAAAACACAGGTTGGCATTCTACTGCTGGCTGCACGGCTACGCGGACAAGGGGTAATGGTATGACGGGCCGCAAAGAGGGAAGTTTTTTGGCCACATCGGCAGGAATTCTGATTGTTGCCGTATTGTGCTGCATCGCAATGTATTTGGTAGAAACGGTGATCATCCCATCCTATGCTCTCCGCTCCCTTTTAAAAATTCTGCTGTTTCTTCTGCCACCTGCTTTTTGTTCTGTGTTTGGGGGCAGCTATCAACTCAAAAACATTTTTATCCTGCCGTCTTTTGGGGCACTGGTGCGGCCGCTATTGCTGGGGCTGGGTGTATACGTTGTAATTA